>NZ_CP123229.1:3813612-4151390 GCF_029855125.1 Methylocapsa sp. D3K7 | reverse complement strand
TTGTGATTGCCTTCACCCTGGCTTCCTGCGCTGCCCAAAAGGCCCGGCTGACTGCCGCCGTGCGGATTCTCGGTCCGCGTTGCGGCGCTGGAGCGCGTGGAATCGCAGGCTCGAAAACAAATGGCACGGAAACACCGGCCGCGAAGGGCGAGCCGACGGCTGCAAGATGCGCGCGCGCGCGGCCGCAATAATTGACCGAGAGTTCCGACATCATCTCTTCGCCGTGGCCCGCCCGGTATTTCATCAGGGCGCGGCAAAGATCGCCATTGGCGAGACGCCAAGCCTGGCCAAGATAAGTCACCCCGTAATGAATATTGACGTCCGGCTTCGCGAGTTCGGCGGCGTCGCCTTTAAAGCCCATCATTGCCGCTGTCTCGGGTCGCACTTGCATCAGGCCGATTTCTCCGACGCCACCGACTGCACCTGGATCATAGCCGCTCTCGATCGCCGCAACGGCATCGGCGATATCAGATGGAAGCCCGTTTTTTTCGGCTTCCCGTTTGATGAGTGCGCGATAGAAACCTCTAGTGGACGCGTCAATATTTTTCGGGTTCAAGGCTTGGTCCAAGTTAGCCTCTGGCACCAGGGGCGGCGCTTCATTTTGTGCCTGAGCATCCGCTCCAACCGGTCGTGGAATCGGAAGCGGCGGACTTGCTTCGGCCAAGGCCGTGCCCGCTTGGGTTAGGAAAACCGCGCATGAAAAGCCGGAAGCGGTTTTGCGGAATTGCATCTGTTTCCTTTGTCCTAAGTGCTCAACCCGGACCTTGCGACAGTAGCACCAAAAGTTTAAGAGGATCTTTTTCCGCGTGTTCAATGAAATAACTGCTTTTTAAACAACGACTTATAGATTATTAGCGGCAATAAATAAGCAAAGAAAATAGTCAGCCAAAAGAGTCCGTTAGCAAAGTGCAACTTCCTAAATTGCCCTTTTACAAGGCTTCCTTCGCGCCTCGCTTGGGCGTAAAAGCCTAGCTTTCCAGTCCCCCATCGTAACAGGAGTTTGCATGACCGCAATCGTCGACATCGCCGCGCGCGAAATTTTGGATAGCCGTGGCAATCCCACGGTCGAGGTCGATGTCACCTTGGAAGATGGGTCGAGCGGCCGCGCGGCGGTTCCTTCGGGTGCTTCGACGGGCGCCCATGAAGCGGTCGAATTGCGCGATGGGGACAAAGGGCGCTTTTCCGGCAAGGGCGTTCTCAAGGCGGTCGAAAGCGTCAATCGCGATATTTTCGATGCCTTGAGCGGGTTTGACGCGGAAGATCAGGGCCAGATCGACGCAGCGATGATCGCGCTCGATGGCACGCCGAACAAGGCGCGGCTCGGCGCCAACGCCATTTTGGGAGTCTCGCTCGCCGTCGCCAAGGCCGCGGCGGACGTCTCCGGCCTGCCTCTTTATCGATACGTCGGCGGCGTCCAAGCGCATGTCTTGCCAGTGCCCATGATGAACATCATCAACGGCGGCGCGCATGCCGACAATCCAATCGATTTTCAGGAGTTCATGATCATTCCCCTCGGTGCGCCTTCCCTGGCGGAAGCGGTACGTTGGGGCGCTGAGGTGTTTCACGTGCTGAAAAGCGCTTTGAAAAAAGCCGGGCACAATACCAATGTCGGCGACGAAGGCGGCTTTGCTCCCAACCTGCCGTCGGCGGAGGCGGCACTGGATTTTTGCCGGGATGCCATCGCCGGCGCCGGTTTCAAGCCCGGCGAGGACATTGCTTTGGGTCTTGATTGTGCCGCGACCGAGTTCTTCCATGACGGCAAATATGTTTACGAAGGCGAGGGCAAGACGCGCGCGCCGCAAGAGCAGGCGCAATATCTGGCGAAGCTGCTCGCCGACTATCCGATCGTCTCGATCGAAGATGCGATGTCGGAAGATGATTGGGAAGGGTGGAAGATTCTTACCACGCTCATCGGCAACAAATGCCAACTCGTCGGCGACGATCTTTTCGTGACCAACGTTACCCGTCTGTCACGCGGGATCAAAGAGGGAATCGCAAACTCAATTCTGGTCAAGGTCAACCAGATCGGCACGTTGACGGAAACCCTCGCCGCAGTCGATATGGCGCACCGGGCCGGCTACACTGCGGTCATATCGCACCGTTCCGGCGAGACGGAAGATTCGACGATCAGCGATCTTGCCGTCGCCACCAATTGCGGCCAGATCAAAACCGGATCCCTGTCGCGCTCGGACCGGCTGGCGAAATATAATCAGTTGATCAGAATCGAGGAGGAACTCGGGAACCTGGCTGTCTATGCAGGCCGCGCAGCGCTGAAGGCGGCTGACTGAGGCAGACTTTGGTCCGTCGTGGAAGCCTCAAGGCAAACAGGCCCACTGGAGAACCGGCGGGCCTTTTTTATGAAATATTCGCGTCACACTGACCGGGCTATACTTAATATGCCGACACTCTTCGTTTTCTCCGGCTTAATCTAGGCCTTTCCATAGAACTCAAAAGAGAGTTCGCAGGTTTTTTTATTGTAAAAGGATTCGCGATGATTGCCAGCGACGTGATGGTCCACGACATAGTGACGATTGGGCCTGAGGAGGACGTGTCGAAAGCTGTGAAGCTGCTGGTGGATCACGACATAAGCGCTCTTCCCGTCGTTGATGACGAACGGCGCGTCATAGGTATTCTCAGCGAAGCCGATCTGCTTCATCGCGACAAGATCGGAACCGAGCAGCATCGGGCATGGTGGCTCGAGGCGGTCACGCCCGCAAGCGTGCTTGCCTTGGATTATGCGAAATCGCATGGCCGCAAAGTGGCGGAAGTCATGTCGGAAGACGTTATCTCCGCCGATGAAGACACGCCGCTCTCCGAACTTGCGAATATTCTTGAGAAAAACCGGATCAAGCGTGTCCCGATTCTCAAGGATGGCAAGCTTGTTGGGATCGTAAGCCGTTCCAATCTCATCCAGGCGCTTGCGTCGGCGCCCTCCCAGCCTGAAAATGATCAGCTGGCGGACCGGGGGATCAGATCAGTAATCTTGGCGCGGCTGGCCGAGCAATCCTGGACCGACTTCGGCGAGCGCAATATCGTCGTGACAAATGGAGTCGTAAATCTTTGGGGTCTCGTTGGGTCCCCGGAAGAACATAAGGCGCTCCTCGCTCTCGCTGAAAGCGTGCCGGGTGTGCGTGAGGTGTCGGATGAAATGATCGCCTCCTATTCGCTTTAGCGGGAGGCGGCTTCCTTCGTATTCAGCTTTCGCTGCTTTCGCCCGACCTGGACGTGAACCAGCATTAACACTGGCAACGCTAGGCCAAAGGCAAGATGGATGTCGCTCGCCCACGGCCTTAAGGCTTCCGAAGCTAGGTAATAAAGCCCAAAGGCGGTGGCGATCAGCACCGCATTACACACGGCCATGATAATGCCCGTGGCACGGTTTTTCCTCGCCCGCCAGGCGCGCCCGACATGCACGGGAACAAGGGCGCCAAGCAGCATCAAGGTCACCATAGCGGTGCCGCCATGGATCATAAGAAGAGTGGCCGCGCTCTCTTGCCAGATTTCATTCTCGGAAGATTCTTTTATGCGGTCGGCAACGAACCACGCTGCGCCGCTCATGAAAAGCACCCCGAACGCGGCATAGACCGCGAAGCGGAAGGGGGGATCAAGCCGCCAGAACGGCAGCATTTTGCCACTCGGGGCTGACGCGGACTTCGCCATCTGCCGTCACGAAAAGAGCGCTCGCGCCATATTGGCGGAGCAAGGGCGCCGAAGCTTCGGCCATGAGCATGACAACCTTGGTCAAGGCGTCAGCCAAAAGGCAGGACGGCGCGCGCACGCTTGCGCCGGTCACCGCGCGGACTGGCTCGCCGCTCGCCGGGTCGATGACCATCGGGCGCTGGGCATCCAGGGATTGCAAAGGATCATATCCGCCACCGCTCGATGCAAGCGCTGCATTGCGCAGTTCGACTTGACATAAAGCGCGGTCCGGCTGGCTAGGATCGCGTATGGTGACCATCAGTCCTTTCGGCCCGAAAGCGGCAAGATCACCACCGGCGTTGACAAGGCCGGACGGCATTCCGGAGCCGCGCAAAACGTCGATCGCGCGATCGACGGCAAACCCCTTGGCGACGCCGCCGAGATCAATCCGGATCCCGGGGTCTTGAAACCGCACGCGGTGACCAGCACACACTTCGATTGCACCGCCGACGACGATCGTCCGGGAGATGTCTTGAATATCGCCCCTGTGACAAGGCAAGAGACCAAGCTTCTGCAAAGTGGGTGCAATCCTTATGTCGAACAGTCCATTCGAACAGCTGTGCAAATCGAGCGCCGTTTCGAGTACTTGATAGGTCCAGGGATGCACCTCTGTTGGTGCTTTAAAAGCATCCCGGTTGAGGCGGCTCACGTCGCTGCTCTCCTCATGAAAGCTCATCAAGCGATGCACGGTTTCAACCGCCGCGAACGCCGCCTCGACGGCCGCCTCCATCGCCAAGGCCCCTGCACCGTCGGCACCAATTTCGACAAAAGTCCCTAGCAGAGGCCGTAAACGGCGGAGATTATCGCAAGCGGCTTGCATAATACGCCAATATTCTTTTCACCCCTTCCGTCACATGCCGCGACGACAAAGTGGCACCCGAGATGTTGCGAATATCCTGATTCATTTGCAGGGCGCTGCCGCTGCTCTTGCCAACGAATTGCGATAGCCAGCTCGCATCCGCGACTTCGAAACCGTAGGATTCCCGGTAGGTTAGGATTTCGACGCGGCGGACACGGCCAGCCGCGTCGAGAGCAACCGAATAGTCGATGTAGAGGTGCTTGCCAATGACGTGGTCGACAAAGAAGTATCCGGCAACACTGCCGCCGTTGAGCGCCTTCCACACACGTTGCGGCTGAACCTCTTCGAAGCGGGCTCCTGGAAAGGCGTGCTGCTGAGCCGCGCCGATACTCGAATATTGGTAAGCGTAGGCGGGCAAAGTTATCGCAACCGCCGCCGCCGGGGCGGCCCAGCGGATCCATCCATCCATGCCATAACTCCCTATCTGATCACAAAGAATGTGCTGCCAGCATCGCGCTGATAGCACATTCTTGGCGTGCGCTGGTCAAAAGAAAAAGCCGACGCCTCCCAACACGCTGTCGGATTGCGCTCCGAGCGGTGCCGCATTGATCGCTCTCGTGTAGTTCAATTTTAAAACCAGCTCCGGCGTCGGATAGACGGCGAACCCGACGTCGTGAAATTGTTGTATGCCAGAACCCGTAGGGAAGTTGAAATCAGTGCCGGCAAAACCGCCTGTCTGGAAATTCTGATAGGTGTAGCGATAAAATGGCACGGCTTCCCAATTGCTGCCGAGGATTGGACCAAAAAACGGAGTGAGTGGCAAGTGATAAGCGACCTCGGCGGATCCGCCAAACAT
The DNA here is from genome assembly GCF_029855125.1 of Methylocapsa sp. D3K7. Lineage (GTDB taxonomy): Bacteria > Pseudomonadota > Alphaproteobacteria > Rhizobiales > Beijerinckiaceae > Methylocapsa. The sequence goes on along the minus strand of NZ_CP123229.1, from coordinate 4,146,036 downwards.
GCTCTTACCGACGTTGTCGAAGGGATCTGTGTCGTTGTTCGCCCGCAGATTCGCCGGATTGCCAAACAGGACATCAACGAATTCGCCGCGGAATTCGAGGCCCGTGTCAGGGACGTGGTAACGGAAATCCGTCTCGAAGATTGTGAGACTTGAACGGCCAAGTAATATCCCAGTATTGCTATAGGCGCCCCGCGGTGTCGTGCTCGGGGTAAAGTAAACGGAAGAGCCGCCGTCGAACCCTGGCCAAAATGTCGGCGCATAGCTCAGACGGAACGTATATCCAAGATAGTTGCTGAGCTGGCGGAAGTCCCCCAAGGGCGCTTGCGACAATCCCAACGCATCGATTCCATCAATTCCCGGAGCATAGCCGAACGGGAACAGTGGGACACCGTTGGCATCCGTCCGCAGCGCGAAATCATCACCATAATCTTCCAGCGCTTGACTGACCTGAAACTGATAATTCAGACCCTCGGTGATTTGCCCCCAAATGCTCGCAGATGGAGCCTTCCACGTCGATGGTATGAGTCCGTTGTCAAGTTCCGGGCGCCGGACGCTATAGAAATTGGTGGGCTCATGATAAAGATTGAGCCAGTCGATCGGCACAAGATCAATGCCGGGGGCGCGAATGTTAAAATAGGGCGCAATTCTGAAATCGACATAGGCCTGCTCGATCTCGGCTGTCCCATGCAATTTGTCGTCGGCGTCGAATGCGACACCCCCGTGCTCGAATTCGATCTCGGAATTGAAAATGATATTGTCAGTGAATTGATAGGTCGGCAGCAGCACAAGCCGCGCGGCGTCAAAGCCGGTTTGCCATTGACCGTTGGCGTCCGGGTTTTGTTGGCCCCCAAATCGCATTTCGCCATACGCACCGATCTTCAATCCCGGAAGCGGTGATGGAGCGACGCCGAAAAGATCCTCATTTGCCGGGGTCGGGGCTTCTAACGCGGCGGTTTCCCGAGCGCCCATGTAACCGGGTGCGGGTGCCACGTTCCAAGCCGCCGCAGGCGGCCTTTTGCCCGGCGGCATCGCCCCGGGCACAACGGGCTGATCTTGCACCGATGCTTCTTTGGTGCCGCTTTTGCTCGTGTTCGCCACACGTGTCTTGGAGCCATTCGCCGCAGCCCCCTCGCTTTTACTGTGATGAAGCTCGCCTTCGAGCGATCGGATGCGCGCTTCCATCCTTTCCATCTTTTCGAGCAATTGTTCATTCGTAAGCTGGCCGCCCGTCTTTCCTTGCCCGGCCGCATCCTGAGCGAGCGCCGCGCTCGCGGTTGAAGCCAAGAGAGACGCCACAGCAAGCGCCGAGGTCCAACTTCTGTTCCGCTTTCCCGCAAGGGGATTTAACGAAATCGGGCGAGCCAGCGATGCCACCACAACCGCCTCACTATTTTTTGAGTCGCCAGCGACCCCTTGTTTGCCAAGCATTGCCGGTCTCCGTATTTCTGTAACTGACGCTACGCCAAGATAACAACGTTTCTAATCTAGCGTATTTCTATAATTTGAACTCACGATAATAGTGAGTCAATTACTTATGCTTACATTATATAGTCTCTAAGTTGCTGACTTTGCAGTTAGAATAAGTATAAACTGCCCGCGTGAAACCGATCGTTGCAGGCGATAAAAATGAAAATTTGGCGGAGGCAAGCTGCAGAGGTTTTTGCGCGATGTTGCGTTTATGCCACTCACTCTGCGCTTGAGCGGCCAACGGACTTCAAGAGAAGGAAAACGTCTAACGGGCTTTGACGAGATGCGAACTTGTCCTATAGGTTTGGCTCTTAGCGACCGCTAGTTTCGTGCCGCCGCGGCTTTCAATTGGCCGGGGTCACACCGGCTAAAAGTGCCGCGGGTGTAGCTCAATGGTAGAGCAGCAGCCTTCCAAGCTGAATACGAGGGTTCGATTCCCTTCACCCGCTCCAATTTCACTTCAAAGTTATTGGGCGAATGCGAATGCGCCTCAATGGTTTGATTTGCACGCTGTTTGCCACGGGATGGTTTGCGCTTTTTGGTATCGCGCACGCGCGAGACGCCATTGGCAACTCGCCGGAGCCTGAAAATGAGGCGCTGCCGCCCAATCTCCAACCCTCAATTGCTTCAAGCATCCCGGTCCTCGCCCAATTCAAGAATGGCCTGCTCGATTACGGATATAATCTGCAGTTGAATTATACCGGCGAAGTGCTGGGTAATCCGACGGGCGGCGTCAAGCAGGGCGCGACGAACGAGGGTCTTTTTGAGATGTCGGTCGATGGCGATCTCAATAAGATCGCCGGGTGGAACGGCGCGACATTCCACATCAACGCATATGTCATCCACGGGCGGGGTCTCTCGACCTACAATCTTTTCGATATTTCGACCGTCAGCGGTATTGAGGCGCGGCCTACGACACGCTTGTTCGAAGCCTGGGGCGAACAGCAGCTTTTGAACGGGCTTTTGGCGGTCCGGATCGGACAACTGTCCGCCGATACGGAATTCTTCATCAGTGAATACGCCGCATTATACATTGACGGCACGTTTGGCTGGCCGGATTCCATGCGGGCTGATTTGCCGAGCAATGGCGGACCCAATTATCCGCTCGCGACACCGGGTGTCCGCCTTAAGCTCACTCCGTCCAATCAAATCACGTTTCTCGCGGCCTTGTACAATGGCGATCCATCTGGCGCCGGATTTACCGGACTTGGCGAAATCCTCGATCCGGCCGGCATAAATTTCCGCCTCAGGGATCCGCCGTTTCTGCTTTGCGAGGCTCAATACAGATATAGTCAATCGTCGGACTCTGCGGGGCTGCGCGGCACGATCAAACTCGGGGCATGGCACCATTTCGGTGAGTTTGACGATCTGCGCTTTGCCGCGAACGGACAGTCGCTCGCCAATCCATTGGTCGTCGGAAATCCGCTGGTCCATTCCGGCAACACCGGAATCTATGGTGTCATTGACCAGATGATTTGGCGGCGGTCCGGAGAGGATCAAACGAAGGGAATCGGCATTTTCGCACGTGCATCGGCCGCCCCATCGGATCGTAACGTCGTTGATGTCTACTTCGACGGGGGTATCAATTTCATAGGTCTTTGGGATGCAAGGCCGGACGATATGTTTGGGATGGCCGCAGCCTATTCGCGGATCTCGCCAGATGAGCGGGAAAGGACGCTCGAACAAGCATTTTTTGTTCCCGGCCCCGTCGCTTACCTCGATAACGAGGTTTCTCTTGAACTCACCTATCAGGCTCAAATCATCCCGGGCCTAATCGTGCAGCCTGATTTCCAATATATTTTTCGTCCCAGTGGCGGCGCCTTGAACCCACTCAACCCCTTTGCCGGCCGCATCCCGGACGCTGCGGTGTTTGGACTTCGTACAACGATCAAATTTTAGAGCATGCGTGCGGCGAGCCCCAGCCATACGGCTTGCCTGCTATGACAAGGTATCCGCAGTCTCGATCGGTGCTCTGATGGGTTCGATGGGACCATCGCTCCTTGACGTATGGCGGCCAAACAAACGTTGAACCACAACATAAAACATCGGCACCATCAGCAGAGCCAGAATAACGACGGCAATCATGCCGCCCATCACGCCAGTCCCAAGCGCTTGCTGACTCTTGGAACTCGCGCCGGAAGCAACAACCATTGGCGCGACGCCGAAGACGAATGCAAACCCGGTCATCAAAATTGGCCGAAACCGGAGATAGGATGCCTCTATGGCGGCTTCGGACAATGATTTGCCTTGCGCCCGGAGGGTCCTGGCGAATTCGATAATTAAAATCGCGTCCTTGGCAGCGAGCCCAATGATTGTCACGAGGCCGATGGTGAAATAGACATCATTCGGCATGCCCCGCAGGGTCACGGCAATAACCGCGCCGCACATGCCGAGCGGGACAACCAGCAGCACCGATATTGGAATGGTCCAGCTCTCATACAAAGCTGCAAGCAGCAAAAACACCACCAGCGCCGAGAGCCCCAGCAGCAGCGAAACCTGAGAGCCGGCGAGCTTCTCCTGCAACGACTGACCGGTCCATTCATAAGCAAATCCTCGCGGTAAGGTATCCGCGATTCTCTCCATCTCGGCGATCGCGTCGCCGCTCGAATAACCAGGCCTGGCGGATCCACTGATTCTCACCGAAGGGTAATAATTATAGCCAACCAACAGCGTCGGGCCGACCGCCCATTTGACAGAAGCAAAGGAAGAAAACGGAACCAGCTGGCCGCGGTTGTTCTGGACGTGAAACCCGAGAATTTCGTCGGTCTGCATGCGTCCCGAATGATCAGCTTGCACGATGACCCGCTGCATACGGCCCCGGTTCGGAAAATCATTGATATAGGCCGAGCCGAGATTGGTCGACAAGGTGCTGTTGATGTCTTGAAACGTCACGCCAAGGGCCGAAGCCTTCTCACGATCGATCAGAAGTTCCACCTGTGGCGCCGGCGATAGCCCCTCGACATACACATCTTGCAGGATCGGGCTGACTTTTGCCGCGGCAAGGACTTGATCCTTCGCCCGCATCAACTGTTCGTATCCTTTCTGCGCCCGGTCTTGCAGTCGGAAGCTGAAGCCGCTGGAGTTGCCCAGATTATCGATGGGTGGCGGCTGTAAGGCTGAAATCTTCGCATCCCGGACCCCTGCCAAGACCGTGTTGGCGTCTTTCACAATGGCTTCAGCCGACTCATTCTTGCCGCGCTTGCTCCAATTTTCCAAGGTGACGAAGGCTTGCGCCGTATTCTGACCTTGCCCAAGAAAACTATAGCCAGTCAGAAATGTGACCTGATCGACCCCCTTTCTGTGAAGAAGGAATTCCTCGACTTGCTTCACCGCATCCAAAGTCCGGTTGAAGGATGACTCCGGCGGTGTTTGCACATCGACGGTCATGAATCCTTGATCGTCAATCGGCAGGAAGCCGGTGGGAAGCCGTGAAAATCCCCAGAAAAGACCCGCGACAATCGCCAAATAGACAAGCATCAACCGGCCGGTCCGCAGGAGCGTCCAGCGGATAATTCCGCTATAGCTCGTTTTCGCCGTTTCCATTTGCCGGTTGAACCAGCCAAAGAAGCCCCGTCTCGCATGATGATCGCCCGCGGTGACGGGTTTGAGTAGAACGCCGCAAAGTGCTGGAGTGAGGGACAATGCCAGGAAGGCTGAGAGACCGATCGCCGCCGCCATCGTCACCGAAAATTGGCGGTATATGATGCCGACCGACCCCGGAAAAAACGCCATCGGGATGAACACCGCGACGAGGACCAGCGTAATGCCGATAATTGCCCCGGTGATTTGCGTCATGGCTTTGCGGGTCGCTTCGCGCGGCGGCAGTCCTTCTTCGGACATGATGCGCTCGACATTTTCAACCACGACGATGGCGTCATCGACAAGAATGCCGATGGCGAGAACCATCGCGAACAAAGTGAGCAGATTGATGGATAGCCCGAATGCGAGCAGCGCGCCGCAGGTGCCAATGAGAGCGACGGGAACGACGACGGCCGGAATGATCGTATAGCGGATATTTTGCAAGAACAGGAACATCACCAGGAACACGAGGACCATGGCCTCAATGAGCGTGGTGATGACCTTCTTGATCGACGCCTCAACAACCGGCGTGATATTATAGGGAATGTCATATTTGATATCCGCTGGGAAGACCTTCGCCAACTCCTCCATTTTCGCGGTGACCGCGTTCGCGGTCGCTAGCGCATTGCCCGTCGGCGCCAGCAAGACGGAGAGACCGGCGGCAGGTTCGCCATTCAACCGTGTGGTAAACTGGTAGCCCATGCCGCCAACTTCGATGCGAGCAACATCGCGAAGCCGCACCGTCGAACCATCCGGATTGCTGCGCAGGACAATGGCGCCGAATTCGTTGGGGGAGCTGAGCTGACCCTTGACCAGCACCATTGCCGAAACGGCCTGGCCCTCGCGGCTCGGTTCGGCACCCACGCTTCCCGAGGCCACCTGAGCATTCTGTGCCTCGATGGCCCGTGTCACGTCATCGGCAGTGAGTTGGTAGCCGACAAGTTTCACCGGATCGATCCAAACCCGCAACGATCGCTCAGTCGAAAAGAGAGTTGCGCGGCCGACCCCGGGGATGCGCCGGATTTCACCCAGAATGTTGCGTACCATAAAGTCGCCGAGTCCGATCTCATCCAACTTGCCGTCGGTCGACTGCAATGTGATGATCTGCAGGACCGCGCTTGAGGCTTCCTCGATGAGAATGCCCTGCTGGATCACCGCGCGCGGCAGGCGCGCTTCAACGCGTTTGATTCTGTTCTGGACTTCAACCGAAGCCAGGCTTGAATCGGTGCCAGGAACAAAATTCGCGATAATCTCGACCTGCCCCAAGGAATCACTGCTCGATTCGAAACTCATGATTCCGCTGGCGCCGTTGAGTTCCTCCTCAATCAGGCGGGTTACGCTGTTGTAGAGATTTTCCGGCGAGGCGCCCGGGTAGCTGGTGCTGATCGAGATCGAAGGTGGCGCAATAATTGGGTACTGCGCGATCGGCAAAAACAGGAGCGAAAGCCCGCCGCCGAGGCAAATGAACAATGCCACCACGACCGCGAAAATCGGCCGGTTGATGAAAAATCCAGCCATCTAATCCGCCTCGTTCAATCGACGGTACGCGTTGTAGTAACCTTGGATGTCGATTCCGATGCAGCCTGTGCCTGCCAGGGAATTGGGGTCACAACATCACCCGCGGCGAATTTCTGGAAGCCGTCGACAATAACCTGGTCGCCGGGTTTTAGGCCCTCCAGCACGAGCCACTGATCGTCGGCGACGCGCCCGGAACGAATAGGTTGCAGCCGCGCCCGGTTGTCAGCGCGCACCACATAGACCTCGCTGCCTCCGGTATCGCTGCGGCGGACCGCCTGTTGCGGAACCGAAAGAGAATCGGCATCGATTCCCTGCTCGATCTGAACGCGGACATACATGCCCGGCAAAAGCTCACTCTTCGGATTGGGGAATTCTCCCCGCAAGGTAACCTGACCCGTGCTTGGATCAACGCTCGCATCCGAAAAAAGCAATCGGCCCGGGTAGGGATACACCGTTCCATCGTCGAACACGAGCCGCACCTTGGCGGCATCGGGCGCGATCTGATCGAGCGCGCCGACTTCGAAATCCCGGCGCAGTTGCTGCAGCTCACTCGCTGATTGAGTGAAGTCCGCATAAACAGGGTTAAGTTGTTGGATTGTTGCGAGGTGAGTTGCTTCGCCGTGCCCGACAAGCGCCCCCTCGGTTACCAGCGCGCGGCCAATTCGCCCGCTAATGGGCGCACGGACGCTTGTGTAATCGATATCCAGCATGGCCCGGGCGACATCCGCCTTGCGCGCCGCCACATCGGCTTCGGCCTGGCGCCATGTTGCAATGGCGTTTTCATTTTGGACCTGCGACGCGGCCAGCTTATTGGTCAATGTCTCGATGCGTTTGGCTTGCTGCGCCGCTTGCTCGAGGCCAGCCTGCGCCTTCGCCAGAGCCGCGCGCGCAGCACTTAGCTCGACTTCGAAGCGTGCTGGGTCGATGCGATAGAGAATGTCACCTGCCTTCACTTCGGCACCTTGTTTGAACTGCCGTTCAATCACGATTCCCGCGACCCGGGCGCGCACTTCGGCCACTTGTGTCGGCGCGATCCGTCCTGGCAACTCGCGGACGAAAGGCCGGGGAGAGGGCTGGATCGTCACAACACCAACTTGCGGAGGAGGCACCGCCTCCTTTGTTTCCGCCAGGCGCGGCTCATTGCACGCGGAAAGCATGAACATGGCACAAACCAGTGTAGCCAAAGGGATGACGCCGATCTGAGTTCTCATTCCACTCCTCATTGCATAGATCAAGCCTTGCTATCGCAAGTTACAGTAAAATAACGAGCAAGGACGCAAATTGCTCAACGAAAATTAGCACGCGCATCCATATGTAATATGGTCGCGCAGCTTCGCCAGAGCAATCGGGGTGTGTGCGTATTGATGCGTAATATTACCGCATTTGACCATGAAAGCAATTGCCTCTCTGGCAATGGCTTTAACGAAACCTTTACCTAAACTGGCACGAACCCGTCGCGGGACAGCAAGACCCGTTTGAAAACTTGAAGTCAGCGCTCCAACAGTGTGTGCCTTGGATATTTGATAAAGCACACAACCTCCACCAGCTGACAGCCGTTAGATATCCGCTCCGTCCATACCACCCAATTCGAGAAACCTCTCGAGCCAATGAATGTCGTAGAGGCCATTTTGCATGTCGGGATTTCGAACCAGCGTTTGAAACAATGGAATGGTCGTATCGATTCCATCAACAATGAACTCATCGAGCGCGCGGCGAAGACGCATCAGCGCCTCGTTGCGGTTGCGGCCGTGCACGATCAGTTTCCCGACGAGTGAGTCATAATTGGGTGGAATCGTATAGCCGGCGTAGACGGCGCTATCGACGCGCACGCCAAGGCCGCCCGGCGGATGATAATAGGCAATCTTTCCTGGCGAAGGCCGGAACGTCGCGGCATCTTCCGCGTTGATGCGGCATTCAATGGCGTGGCCGTTGAACACGACTTCGTCTTGGGTAAGGGTCAAGGGAGAGCCCGCGGCGATCCGGATTTGCTCATTGACGAGATCAACGCCCGTGATCATCTCCGTAACCGGATGCTCGACCTGTATCCTGGTATTCATCTCGATGAAGTAAAATTTGCTGTCTTCATAGAGAAATTCGATGGTTCCCGCTCCGGCATAGCCAAGTTCACGCATGGCGGCCGCGCAGATTTCGCCGATCTCCTGGCGCTGCGGGGCATTGAGCGCGGGAGAAGGACTTTCCTCCCAGACCTTCTGGTTGCGCCGCTGCAACGAGCAATCGCGGTCGCCCAGATGTATAGCCTTGCCGTGCCCATCGCCTAAAATTTGGATTTCGATATGACGTGGCCTTTCGAGATATTTTTCAAGATAAACCGAATCGTCGCCGAAGGCTGATTTGGCCTCGGCCCGTGCCGTTTCGAGTGCCGAAGGGAGTTCCTGCGCGGTGCGGGCAACTTTCATGCCGCGGCCGCCGCCGCCGGCCGCGGCCTTCACAAGAACCGGGAAACCTAGCGCCCGCCCCACGGACAGCGCTTCCGTATCGCTCGTAATTGCGCCGGGTGAGCCAGGAACGCAAGGAATGCCGAGCCGGAGCGCCGTTGATTTGGCCGCGATCTTGTCGCCCATAAGCCGGATATGTTCCGGCTTTGGGCCTATGAAGGTAATGTGATGGTCCATGAGAATCTCGGCAAACCGCGCATTCTCCGAAAGAAAACCATAGCCTGGATGCAAGGCTTCGGCGCCGGTGATTTCGCATGCGGCGAGAAGGGCTGGAATGTTCAGGTAGGAATCCCGGGCGGGCGGCGGCCCGATACATACGGATTCGTCGGCGAGCTTCACATGCATCGCATGAGCGTCGGCCGTCGAATGAACCGCCACCGTCGCGATGCCGAGTTCCTTGGCGGCACGCAAAATCCGCAAGGCGATTTCGCCGCGATTGGCGATAAGGATCTTATCGAACATATCAGCTCACCGGCCACGCGGCCTTATTCGATCACGAGCAACGGCTGGCCATACTCGACCGGCTGACCGTCCTCGACCAGAATGCCCGTAACTGTTCCGGCGCGCGGAGCCAGGATCTCGTTGAAGGTTTTCATCGCCTCGACAAGAATGACCTTGTCACCTGTCTTGACCTGCGTTCCGATCTCCACGAAGGGGGTGCTCTCCGGTGATGCCCGCAAATAGGCGGTCCCCACCATCGGCGATTTGACCGTGCCCGGACTGTCCGGCGGCACCGGGGAAGCGCTCACAACGGCTGCATGCGGCGATACTATTGGAGGCTGAACCACGGCCGGAGTGAGCTGCCGCGCGACACGAATTTTGACGTCGCCGTTGGCGACCTCGATCTCGGAGAGCCCAAGACGCGCCACCATTCCGGCCAAGGTTTCGACCAATTCCGTGTCGATGGTGGCGGGCGCGCTCACGTCCGGTTTTGAATCCGGATATTTCATCTTTATTTTCTCTCGTTTTGACGGGCGCCCTGGGTCATTCCCGGCCGGAACGAACCACGACGAAAGTGTTTGATTGCAATGGGAAAATTCGTCACGCTTCTCCTGCCGCTCCGGCCCGGGCAAGCAAAGCTTCAAGCGCGAGTTCATAAGATAGAGCGCCAAAACCGGCGATCACACCCAGCGCGACCGGGGAAATCAGCGACCTATGACGGAAAACCTCCCGGGAATGAACATTCGAAAGATGCACCTCGACAACATCCGCCTTCGCTCCCTTGATCGCGTCGTGAAGCGCGATCGACGAATGTGAATAAGCCCCGGCATTTAATATGACCGGCTCGCCAGCGCGTCCTGCTTCCTGCACCCAGGTCACGAGATCGCCTTCATGGTTCGATTGGCGGAAGTACAAATGAAGCCCGCGCCGCTTGCAGCGGGCGGAAAGATTCGCTTCGATGTCCGCAAGGGTCGCATGACCATAGATATCGGGCTCCCGCAGGCCGAGAAGATTGAGATTTGGTCCATTGAGGACGTGGACGGCTTTCATGGCGATTCCGGTCTTAGGAAATGCCTATGCGTTTCCATAGCCGGGATCAAAACACAAGGGAAGCCTAAGTCCTCCCCCCAAATGCGCTTGCTCCATACCGTAACTCATGCGATAAAGTGTCAAACCATCTCAAAATAGCGGAATCCCAAAATGATCAAGTTCGGTGCGGCCGCCGCCGGTTTGTGCCTTAGCGTGATGATATTGCCGAATGCCTCCGAGGCAAGGCCTGTGGGAACCGTGCAGGGGTTGCCTTTTTTCGGCCTCCCCTATCCGTACGGATACGTTTATAATCCGCCAAGAACGGAGTGTTATACCTTTCAGCAGGTTGAAACTCCAGATGGGCCGAGAATGGCTGCGGTATGGACCTGTGGCGCGCCTGTAACGGCCAAGTATTGAGCTTCCCCCCGTCACAATCGAAGCAATTCCGGGGACCAAATTCGACTATCCCTGCGTGGACCGCCGGTAGACTCGAGCCTCCTAATATGGCTTTGTCTGAGTTTCTGATACTGGTTCCGAGGTCATTGCTTACCTTTTTGTACCGTAAACGTAAGACGTGAGTCATTACGGCTTCGTAATTTAGCGAAGCAGGAAAACATTAAGGTTAAATGTTAACTATGAAATATTCACATATGGCAAACGTTTTGCCGGATGAGAACAGGGCTGGGCCCGAATTTAGATTCAAAAAACATTTCGGCAATTATTGATTTTTTGGTGGCACGAAGCATATCGTTTTCACGTTGCTCAATATTTTGAATTGGTTTATTTTTGACGTGCTTGAGACGGAGAGCGTTATGCTCAATTCCGTTCCCATAATGATTTCTTTTTCTCTCCTTTCAACGTGATGATTTCTAAACGATAATGGTGAATTGACACAGATGCTGCAAATCAACAAGCGCTCACCGGATTCAAGCGACACCCCCAGCCGGCCTGAGGCTCTAATTGCGGACTCTTTTAAAAATTTTTTGAGGGTCTTGAATCGGCAGCGTCCAATTGCTTCCGTTGTATTTATCTGTTGTTTTGCTCTTGGCATGCTTTACTATATTACAACGCCTGCAAGTTATACTGCCGGCGGAACAATTGTCATTGACAAGCGAAAGCTTCAGCTGTTTCAGAAAGAATCGGTTTTAGGTGACGTTGACCTCGATACTGCAGCTGTTCAGACCGAGGTCGAGGTTCTCAAATCGGATAACATCGGCCTTGCCGTCATCCGCAAGCTCCATCTTACTGATGACCCAGAGTTCGCTGACACCCCAAAGGGACCGATTCGCCGGTTGATCGCTGTGATCGGACGCTTGACCAAATTCTCGGAGGCGGAACGAGCGCTCTCGGAAATCGACCGGGAAAATGCTGCACTGCTCAAATTCAACGAGCAACGCACGCTCAGCCGCGTGGGCATGACCTATGTTATAGACATTGGCTTTACCTCTCATGATCGAGACAAGTCAGCGCGGATCGTCAATGCGATCGCGGATGCCTACATCGATGACCAATTGAATGCGAAATACCAGGCCACCCGCCGGGCTAGCCTCTGGCTGCAGGAGCGCATAGCGGAACTGCGTACCCAAGCGACGGCGGCCGAACGCGCAGTCTTGGATTTCAAGGGCAAAAACAACATCGTCGATGCCGGCGGCGGCCGGCTGATCAACGATCAAGAACTCGTCGAGGTCAACAGTCAACTCATCCTCGCCCGCGCAGCAACCGCCGAGGCAAAAGCCCGACTTGATCGGATTAATACGGTTATGAAGCAAGATGTTGCCGATGCTTCAGTCGCAGATGCCTTGAAAAGCGAAGTCATTATTAAGTTGCGCAACCTATATCTAGAGGTTGCGCAGCGGGAAGCCATTTGGGCAAAAATGTACGGCGAGAACCATCTTGCGGCGATAAATCTCCGGACCCAGATGGAGCAATATCGACGCAGCATCAAGGACGAGATGCGCAAGATCGCCGAAAGTTACAAAAGTGACTACGAAATCGCTCTTACGCGGCAAACAAGTCTTGAATCCAGTCTTGCCAATGTCGTGGATCAGTCTCACACCACCGGCCAAGCTCAGATCCAATTGCGCGAGCTAGAAAGCAACGCCGAAACTTCGCGTGCTCTCTATGACAGCTTTCTGCAACGCTATATGGAGGCGGTACAGCAGCAGTCGGTACCGATGAGCGAAGCGCGCTTGATCAGCCCTGCTTTGCGGCCGGTATCTAAGAGCGCCCCGAAATTATCAACCGTTTTGCTCGTAACTCTCGCAGGCGCGACCCTGTTAAGCTTTGGCGTCGCTTATCTCCGCGAGGCTTGGGATGGGACGTTGCGGACAACCGGCCAAGTCGAAGACACGCTTCATTTTAATTGCCTGGCGATGGCCCCAGTGCTGGCGGCTCCCGCCACACGGATCGATTTACCCAGTGACGAAACGAAAGCCGTGGCCGTGGATCGCAGAACCGCGGCACCCGGACAGGATTGGCTTCGCTATGCTGTCGATTCGCCGTTCTCTCGCTATGCGGAGGCAATCCGGTCGATAAAGATCGCCGCCGATTTGAGCGGCGCCCTCAAATCTCACAAAGTCATCGGAGTGACCTCGACTTTGCCAAACGAAGGCAAATCGACGATCGCCGCAAATCTCGCTCATCTCATTGCGGATGCGGGAGGTAGTGTCATCTTGGTCGACGCCGATCTCCGCAGCCCATCCTTATCCCGGAAATATTCACCCGACGCGCCTGGATCGATCGGCGCCGTGATGAGCACGATCTCGCTTCATGACGCCATCATACCTGTTCCTTTTACCAGCTTGCATTTTTTGCCGGCGGGAGCGACCGCAAGACTGCCGCATACGAATGAAATTCTTGCGTCGGCAGCGTATAAAAAAATCATCGACGAGCTTCGCACGAAGTACGATTACATTATTGTTGACCTTTCGCCAGTCGCTCCCATCGTCGACGTTCGCGCCACGGGACACTTTATCGACACCTATGTCTATATCGTCGAGTGGGGGCAAACGAAGACAGAGGTAATCGAGCGCGGTCTCGCCGAGGCTGGCAACGTCGCCAGCCGTCTGCTTGGCGTGGTCCTTAATAAAGTGGATACGTCCACACAGAGCCGCTATGAGCATTATCATGGAAATAAATATCACCGGAAATACTACGCGAAATATGGCTACACGGAATAACCGTTCGCCATCCAGTTCGCCTGGATCGAATTTTCTCTAAAGCTTAACCGGCATGCCGCTCGCCAGAGCACAAGACGCATTTCCATTCACGGGCTTTATCCTTTAAAATCAAGGCATGTTGAAAGCTACCGGCCACTTAGCTCCTATCCATGTGATTGGCGGCGGCCTTGCGGGGAGTGAGGCGGCTTGGCAGATCGCCCGAACTGGTGTGCCGGTAGTGATTCATGAAATGCGGCCCGCGCGGACAACGCCAGCACATCGCACCGGCAATCTCGCCGAACTCGTTTGTTCAAATTCGTTTCGCGCCGATGATCCGGAAACAAGTGCAATCGGTATTTTGCATCGCGAAATGCGGTGCCTCGATTCGCTCGTCATGGCGTCCGCCGATGCCAACAAGCTTCCCGCGGGAGGCGCGCTCGCCGTCGACCGTGGCCAATTTTCCGAGTTCATCACTGAAAAAATCTGCTCGGAACCGCTTATCGAGCTCCGGCGCGATGAAATCGAAGGGCTGCCGCCGGACACATGGGACAATGTGATTATTGCGACGGGGCCTTTGACATCGCCATCCCTAGCGGCTGCTCTTGGCGCTCTGACCGGAGAACAGAATCTTGCTTTTTTCGATGCGATTGCCCCGGTCGTTCACCGCGAGTCGATCGACATGGACAAGGCATGGTTCCAATCGCGTTACGATAAGCAAGGGCCAGCGGGGACCGGGGCTGATTACATCAACTGCCCGCTGACAAAGGATCAATATACGGCCTTCGTGGAGGCTCTCGTTGCGGCCGACAGATCCGAGCCGCATCCCCTCACGGGGGAATTTAAGGACACACCGTATTTCAATGGCTGCCTGCCAATCGAAGTTATGGCGGAACGGGGCCGCGAGACTTTGCGGCACGGGCCGATGAAACCATTCGGCCTGACCAATCCACATTCGGACAGCGCAGCAAAGGCCTATGCGGTCGTGCAGCTGCGTCAGGATAATGCGCTCGGCACACTCTATAATATCGTCGGATTCCAGACCAAGCTAAAGCATCCCGCGCAGATCGAAATTTTCCGCACCATTCCGGGACTTGAAAACGCCCGTTTCGCGCGCCTCGGTGGAATCCATCGCAACACATTTCTGAACTCACCCAAATTGCTGGATGGCGCTTTGCGTCTCAAGGCGGATCCGAGACTACGCTTCGCCGGCCAGATCACCGGTTGCGAGGGCTACGTCGAAAGCGCGGCAATCGGCCTCGCGGCGGGCCGCATAGCAGCCGCGGAGCGGAAGGGAGAGGTTTTTCCATCACTCCCGCCGACGACCGCACTTGGCGCCCTTATCAATCATATCACTGGCGGCCACATCGCGATTATCGACGCTGGGCCACCATCTTTTCAGCCAATGAACGTGAATTTTGGCCTGTTTCCGCCGCTTGCACAGGAAGCGCATGGCGAGAAACGGCGGGGCGCGGAAAAAGGCTTGGCGCGAAAGGCGGCCATGAGCCAGCGCGCGGCGCGAGATTTGGACTGCTGGCTGAACCAAGCTCAGGCAGACGGATAATCACCGGTCTCGAACGATCTCAAGCTGTCCTGGCTAATCTGCAATTCCGACTCGCTGCAGATGGCCTAAAAAATCAAGTTACCGCTCAAGACGCTAAGCGTCAGGAAGACCAAAAACACAGCGAGGAAGACAAAGAATAAGATGCGCGCAACCCTAGCGAACGCCACGGAAGTGCGCCTGAAGCCAAAGAGACCGGCAAAAATCGAGAAAAGGAAAAAAATAAGCGCCCATCTCAGCATTTGCGTTCCCCATGTAATTCCGCGGAGCTATCCGAATTGTCTCGAAAATTGTGACTGGCTCCAGTCTGCTCGAACCGAGGCCATTCGCAAGCAAATTCGTGAGCACCTCGAATGTTTGACGCGCCTCTCCTCTCGCCAGACGGCTCCCTTTCCTACCGAGTGAAAAGCACTTCAGCCGCGAAACCGGCGAAAAGGAGAAGTCCCGCGTCACGATTTGAGCGGAACAAACGTAACGCCAGCGCACCATCACGAGGATCGATCCGCATTGCTTGCCAGCCAAGATGCAAGGCGAAAAGAACAAGGCCGCTTTGCGCCAGTACCCCTGCCTTAGCGGTAAGCAAAGCCCCCGCAACGCAGAAAACCGCGAGCATGTAGAGAGAGCCAACACCCAAGCGGACGCGGCCGCCGAAAAACCGCGCCGTCGATCCAATCCCGGCGATCGCATCATCCTCGATGTCCTGGATCGCATAAATCGTATCGTAACCGATGGTCCAAAACACCGCGCCGAGATAAAGCAGCAAAGGCGCGGGTGCGAGAGCTCCCAGGGCCGCTGACCAGCCGACCAATCCCCCCCAGGCGAAGGCGGCGCCGAGAACTGCCTGCGGCCAGGAGCTGATCCGCTTCATAAAAGGATAGAGGCCGACGATCGCAAGCGATGCGCATCCGAGAAAAATGGTGAAAATGTTGAAACAAAGAAGCACCGCAAGCCCGACGAGACATTGGGCGGCAAGAAAGAGTTTCGCGGAGCCGACGCTGGCGCGTCCCGAAGCGAGTGGACGTTGTTTGGTGCGCTCCACCTTCGTATCGATATCACGGTCGATGATATCGTTGTAGGTCGAGCCAGCGCCGCGCATCGCAACAGCTCCAATGAAAAACAAAATAAGGTCGCGGCCATGCAGCGGCCCGCGCTGGTAAATGCTCGCGAGCGCGCTCGACCACCAGCATGGCAACAACAGCAGCCACCAGCCGATCGGCCGATCAAGCCGCGCAAGCTCCAGCAAGGGATGCCAAGATTGCGGCGCGAACCGGAAGATGAACCTTGTGGCGGTCACATTAATGGGAGGGGCGGGAGCGGGCGCGCCGTCACAGAAAAACCCGGTGGCAACAGCAGCCGGAGCGAACTGTCCAGGCGGTGCCTTCTGCCCCGGGCGAGCGGTGTGTCAAAGCGGGCCAGCGGGAAGCTTCTGCTGTGGTGCGTTGAGGGCGCCAGAGGCCTGCTGCTCTTGCGCTTTTTTCATTTCGGCGGCCACCTTACAGGCTTGGTTGGCGACAGTGCTGGATTTGCCGGTGCTCGCTGTAATATTCTGAAAAGCTTCGTCGGGAACCCCGCACCATTCCTTGTTCTTCGTCAGATAGGCGAGAAGATCATGCTCGGCGGCGACGAGGGCGCGCAGCTTAGGGCACGAGGCTACCGGGTCCAGCTGTTTCTTACCACCCTGGGCAAGTTGATTGAGCTGATCGATAATCCCCTGGCGCTTTTTGGTGAGTGCGCCGATATCCTCGTTGCAATCGATGGCATTGGCCGTGCCGCTGATCACCAATGGAACCAACGCTGTGATGACAAGCACGGCTTTACGCACGCCGCCATTTCCCTTATGTGGCATCATGATATGAGCCTTTCAGTGACGTTTTCGATGCGCTGACCAAGCCTTACTCTATTGTTCCTAAGTTACTGCCAAGAACTGTAAGTTGCACCGGCAGCAATCGCGACTCGTGAATCCATGCCGCGTCATATCAAAAAGTGTCCCGCCCGCGCAAGCGCGACCTCTTGTAGCGGGATCCGTCGTAACCTCGGGCGTCTACATGTCCCGCTATGATTTTTCTGCCGAGCGTCTTTATGTTAACGCGCCCCTCGCGGTGGCGGCGCTTGTTGAGCTTGACCAAGTGCAGACAAATTATGTCCGCAATGTGTTGCGCTTGAACGAAGGCGCCGTGATTCTTGTGTTTAATGGCCGGGATGGCGAATGGAAGGCGGCTGTTACGGCGTCTCGCCGCAAGCTTGTGATCCTCACCGTTAAGGAGATGACCCGGGCGCAGGAACCGCGTCCCGATCTGCGGTATCTATTCGCGCCGCTCAAACATGCCCGGCAAGATTACATGGTTGAAAAAGCCGTCGAAATGGGGGCGGGCCTGCTGGGCCCTGTGCTCACCCGCAGGACCCAAACGCATCGGATCAATGGCGAGCGCATGCGCGCCCATACAATCGAGGCGGCTGAGCAATGCGGAATTTTGACAATTCCGGACATCGCGCCCGCAATCAAGCTCGATGCGCTGCTCGACACTTGGGACAAAGACCGCCTGCTCATATTCTGTGACGAGGACGCCCCATCGGACGATCCCGTAACGGCGCTGCGCCAACGGGCTGGCGCCAAAGGCCACGCTCCTCTTGCCGTCTTGATCGGCCCGGAAGGCGGCTTCGATGCGGCGGAACGCGAGGCGCTGCTGAGCTTGCCACAGGTTCTGCGCCTGTCCCTCGGTCCGCGCATTTTGCGCGCCGATACAGCGGCCGTCGCGGCACTCGCCTTACTCCAAGCTACCCTGGGGGATTGGCAAGGATAAACATTAACGCATCATTATATCGCCTCAATGTAGGGTCAAAAAATTGACCGTTAATATTGCAAGAATCGTTCGGGCTTCAAATGAATTTGCATGAAATGATCGTTTCGGTTGGTTGCTGCGCGGCGGCTGTTTGGCTTGGCTTTGGCAGCTCCGCGCGAACGGAGGAACTGCACTCAGCCAATGAGACAATCGCGCGCGAGCGGTGCGCCAGCCTACAGCCGGGCGCCGCGGCGGAAGAGGGTTCGGGTTGCGACCGGATCGGCGGCCACGTCCGCGTCGATTTTGGCTCGCGCTTGCCAAATCCATCCTCCTACGGCCGACCCACGGCTTCTCCCGTTGCTGTGCGTGTGAATGAAGGCGCGCCCTCGCGAGCCCATCTCCGGTTGCCAGCGGGCGACCTCGGTTTCGATCCTTTCCGCCGCTGAGGCAAGCTTTTCACGCAAGTGCGAAGTTGGCCGCTGATGCAGCAGCTACGTCAATTTACCAGCTGCTAGGAACCTCAAACGCTTAAAGCGGCTTACCGCCAGCCGGTGCACCGCCGAATTTCTTCAAAGCCGCGAAAGGCTCCTTCTCGGCAAAACCGCAGGCGTTCATGTGCAGCGGGCGCTCCTTGCCATCGGCGAGCCAAAGATCGTGCACCTCTCCGTCGTCACTAACGCTGCTACGCCAGCAAACCTGTGCGCTGCCTTTGTTCGAATCAAAAAACACCGTCATCTGATTGCCGCCGCAATCTTGCGACTTGCACGACCATGCGGCAAAAACTCCCTTTTTGTCGCCAGCGACCGGACCTTCCGGCCCATGCAGCTCTGTTTTGGAGAGTGAAAAATAATGCTCGCCCATTGCAGCACGCATTGCAGCCTCGACGCCTGGCTGTTCCCAGAGAGACTTGCTGCCGGCTAATGTTTCATCGGGATATTTATCGAGCCACTGGCCAACCGCAGAGAGATCGGCCGCCATAACGGCCCCGCAAAGGATACCAAGAATCACGGCAGGCACCACGCTCCGAACGACCCAACTCATCATGTTTTCTTCCTGCTATGACCGCTTGAGATACGGTTGCGAGACTTCAGTATGAACATTCTTCGAAAGCGTATTCTATACTTCCTGCCCATTGCGTTTTGAATTTCCGGATCAATCTTTCAGCTTCACTCGTTTCAAGGAGAACCGCATCGAGAGGATCAAGAAACAAAGTTTCATCCTTGCCACGCACGTCCCGCCGGTTGCGCTTCGCAAGTCCCGCCCGTGCGATACGCAGGACTTCGGCCGCTGCCTCGCGAAGCGGGCGCCCGCCAACAGTCGCGGCAAGCCCGAGGCGCGGAACCTCCACCCGCAATTTTTCGCGTGTCGCATCGCTCCAGCTCTTCACGATGTCCCAAGCCGCATCAAGCGAGGAAGGATCATAAAGGAGACCCGCGAAAAAAGCCGGGAGCGCCGTAAGGAACGGCCTTGGTCCAGCGTCCGCGCCACGCATTTCGAGATAGCGCTTGAGCCGCACTTCCGGAAAAATGGTGGAAAGATGATTGGCCCAATCGGCGAGCGTCGCATGTTCGCCAGGCAACGCCGCTAGCTTGCCCTGCAAGAGATCGCGGAAATCGCCCCCCGACACGTCGTGGTAGATGTCGCCGCGCTTGACAAAATACATCGGCACCGAAAGGGCATAATCGACATAGCGCTCAAACGACATCCCATCCTCGAACGCAAAGGGCAGCATCCCTGTGCGGGCCGCGTCGGTATGGCGCCAAATCTCCGATCGCGCTGAAAGAAATCCGTTGAGCTTGCCGTCCGTAAAGGGAGAATTGGCGAAGAGCGCCGTCGCGACCGGCTGCAAGGCCAGCGACACGCGAAGCTTTTTCACCATATCCGCTTCGCTAGAGAAATCGAGATTGGCTTGCACCGTGGCCGTGCGGAACATCATGTCGAGACCTTGCGTGCCAACCTCCGGCATATATTTCGCCATGATGGCGTAGCGGTGTTTTGGCATGATTGGAATTTCACCGCGCGGCCATTTGGGGCTCATGCCAAGGGATAAAAAGCCTATCCCGAGCGGCGCCGCTACGGCATCCAAGGTCAAAAAATGGCGGTCGAGCTCGGCGGCGGTTTGATGGATTGTCTCGAGCGGCGCGCCGGAGAGTTCGAATTGGCCGCCAGGTTCGAGCGAAATTCCGGCGCCCCCCACCGCGTCGTAGAGCCCGATGATATGGGCACCGTCGGTGACCGGCGACCAGAGGAGTTTCTTCTGCATCCCTTCCAAAAGAGCCTTTATGCCACCTTGACCTCGGGCTCCTTCGTAAGGCACAGGCGAATGGCCGCCCCGGTAAAATGGGATTTTTTCATGCTCCGTTCCGATCCGGAATTGCGCCGGAGGTTTTGCCCCTGCCTCGAGCCAAGCGACAAGCCCATCGCGCGACGTGATGGGCGTGGAGTCCGTAACGTCGCGAGCCATTGCCATACTTTCATTTGCTACACTTGACAGCTGTCGTCATGGGACAATCCGCCTGGCGCCCATATTCAAAAATGTGGCCCCATCGGAACTCAACTCCGCGCCGAGCTACATAAGCGGGCGGACGCCGCAGCGCAATGCGCGTGGCGGGACAGAGGTGCCGGAACGCTATCCGGCGGACGGGTGAAAAAATCTTAGTGGCGCTTGCCGCTCATGATATCACTGATTTCTGCCTCGACCCCGCTTTGAGGCGGCCCGGCGGCCGGTGGCGTTGTACCCGGTTGCAGCATTTTGGTCAGAGCCTCAAGACCCGCCTGAATCGAAGCAGGATCAAAACCCGGTATTTGTGGACCACCACTCGGGGCGGCGGGTCCTGCCGCCGGGCCTGATCCCGGACGGCCAGCAAGATTTCCCAGGATGGACCCCAAAAGGCCGCCGAGGCCCCCTTGGCCACCCGCCGGACCTGCCGGTGATTGGCCGGGGCCGGCCGGGTTGCGGCCGCCGCCCAGGATCTGGCCTAGAATTGAGCCTAATCCGCCTGGGCCTCCGGTGGGTCCTGGGGTGGGCGCCGATGGCGGCTGAGGCGGAACCGCCTTGCCGCCAAGGATCTGGCCAAGAATACCGCCGAGATTGCCCTGCCCGGCAGCATTGGCGAGTTGCCCGATGACCCCGCCAAATCCTTGATTCTCAAGAGATTTATTGAGGCCGCCAACAATCATCGAAACGATAACCGGAAGCATTTGTGAAAGCGTATCGGCGTTCATACCTGTCGTGCTCGCAGCCCGAACAACGATTTCCTCTTGCGCGCTATGCGAGCCAAGCAGTTGGCTGAGAATGTCGCCGCCCTTTTGCGCGGTGGCGGTAGATTGCGCCGCCTCCGGATCGGTAAAGGCCGCCAGATGCTGACCTTCTCCCAGCGCCCCAAACAAGGAAGCGATTCCGAGCGGCTGCGAGGCCTGCTTCAAGAACCCTTCGGACAGCTCCGGCACAATGGCCTTGACCGCTGCGTCCACCTCTTCGGACGTCATATTGAACTGTGCCGCCAAATTATCGATTGCTTGGCCGCCTTGGGCATTACGCAAAATCTCATAAAGATTGAACATGGCCGTCCTCCACAGCTCGCCCGCGATACGGGCCTCCGGAACGTTGTCCGGTGGTCGCAGCGCGATGCTACAGGACCTTCGGGCGATTTGCGAGCCGCGCTGTGACGTAATACGCCGCGATCACGGCACCTGCGCCAAACAGGGCCGAACCGAGGATCAGCCCAACATAGCCGCCTTCAGCTCCAAACCGCGCGGTGCCGATCGTCACGAAGGGCACCGTTCCAAGCGTTGCGCGCCCCCAATTGAACAGCGTCGAAAGAAGTGGAAATCCGAGATTGTTGAAGGCCGCGTTAGCGACAAAAATAGCTCCCAGAAAAAACCAGAGAGCGCCGCCATAGGCGCAAACGAACAGTAACAGCTCGGCGGTCTCGCCCTGCGCGTGAAAGAGTTTAACAATCATAGGCGCGGCCAGCCGCAGAAGGATCGCCACCGCAATGACGTAAAGCGTGGCAAAGGTTAAGCAGTCGGTAAGCACTTGCCGCACTCTCGGGATCAGCATGGCGCCGAGATTTTGGCCCATGATCGGGCCAACCGCCGCCGATAAGGCGAAAAGAACGCCGAATGCCATTGGATTTAGCCGGTCAACGATGGCAAAAGCCGCGACAACCGCTTCGCCGAAATGCGAAAAAATGCGCATCGTGTAGGCATTGGCTGCTGGTGCCGCCAGATTGGTCAGGATTGCCGGAATAGCAATACCCATCACTGGAGCAAAATCCAATCTCACCGCTGCGAGGCTCGGCTTGGCGACGAGATCATGTTTGCGAACGGCGCCATTCAGTCCAATCGCAATAAAAACGAACCTTGAAATGAGCGTGACGATGGCGGCGCCGGTGACGCCAAGTCCCAAAACGAAAATAAACAAGGGATCGAGAGCAGCCGTGGTGAGCGCACCCGCGAGCGTTACATACATCGAGCGCCTGGCATCACCCGCAGCGCGCAAAATGCTTGCGAGCCCCATGCCGAGGCCGAGGAACACAGTGGCCGGAAGTGTAATCGCGAGATAGGCGGACGCGACGTCGAGAGTTACGCCATGCGCCCCAAAGAGAGTGAGAATTTCCCGTCGCATTGTCCAAGCGGCGCAGCTGACCAAAGCCGCGATCAAAAAAACATGGACCAGTCCGGATGCCGCTAGCCGTCGTGCGCGCGCTCTATCGCCAGAGCCAAGCGCACGCGACACAAGGGCGCCGATCGCGATTGAAAGGCCGATGTTGATCGAGACGGAGAAAAACAGAACCTGCGAAGCAAAGCCGACGGCAGCGGTGAGCTTCGAGTCGCCCAGCCAAGATACATAGAGCAGAGACAAAAGATCAACGAGGAAAATCGACATGAGTCCAAGAGACGTCGCCGACGTCATGACGATCACATGACGCATGGTCGAACCCTCGGTGAAGACCGCGTGGGGAAGTGGGCCATTGCTCAATGGGTAGTTCCTTTTTGCGGAATATTGGGCAAGTCGGTTTGGCATTGGGCGGTGAGCGGCGAAGCCAGCACCGGGGTGTTCCTGTCAGCCGCAATCTTACCGGCCTATCCCCAGGGGGAGCAGCTCAAATTTTCGGCGCGGTCCAGAGGACGATGTCGCGCATCACCGCCGCAAGCGCCGTGTCGAGAGCCGCAGCGACCACCGCCGGTTCACTCGAAGCCACAGGCACAGTGTCCGAAAAAAGGCGCCCGGCGACAATGCGACCATTTTGGTTGACGATTTGCGCCGAAATTTCTACCACAGCCTCGCCCTGCCCCGTATCAAGTTCGAACCGCCGGATGCTGGATTGGAGACTGACATCGGCGAGCATGCCGGGGCGTCCAACTGCCCGCAACAGATGTGCATTCTGAAAGGTCTCAATTAGCCGGCTCTGCACCAGCGATGGCAATTTGTCGGCCCATTGGGCACCCGTGAGATAGGCGACCGATTGTGGATCGGTCCGCACGACAATACGATCCGAGTCGGCTGGCAATATTGCTTCGGGACGCGCCACAGCGAGTTGGCCGCGCCCCGCCCGCGCGGCAAAATCGCCGCTGGCCGGGCTGAGGTCGTAAGTGGCTTTCGGCGCGGAGGAACAGGACGCAAGCACGGACAACGACAAGCCGGCAAGCAAAAACACGCGCCACACGCGATCCAAATTCCAAGCGTCCGTGAGGCTAGAATACCCCATGCAGAAATCCACTTCCAAACAAACGGCACAAGAGATTACCTGGCGGCGGAGGACCGGAGTCCTTTACACCGGAAACCTTATCGAAACATCCGGACTTAGGCTTCCGCCGATGCTCAATGATAGCATGGAATGCTTCCGTCAAGCTTAGCGCAACCATTTGGCGGCCCCGCAATTGACCGCGCAAATTCATGAAAAGCCGTTAACGCGCACCAGAATATTCGGGAATTTGCGGCGATTTTCCGAAAAGAAACTGTTGCGGATTGCTCTCGATTGAACGGACCGCCTGATTGATTTGCTCAAGTGTTTTGCGGCCATCCACCGCCAGCGCCTCGTACTGGCGGAGCCCAGAACCGGTAAAGCGGTTGATGTTAACGGCAATTCCCTTCATCTGAGAGTCAAGATCGTCGGCGGCCTTCTTGACCGACTTTGCGGCCGCGGCAATTTCGCCAAACGCACCCTTCGAGTCCCCTGTCGCAAGAAAACCATTCAAATTGGTCAAAACCCCGTCGACCTTGTCCGCCGCCTTGTCGAGTTTTGCCGACAACGAGGCGAAATCGCTGACGATCGTTTTGACATCATTGGGATTGATCGCCTTCACGACATTGTCGGCGTCCGCAGCCAGGACGTCGAGCTTCGCCGTCAACGGCTTGATGGATTTGCCGACATCGGCAATCGCACCCATGAAATCCTTAAGACCATCGGAATTGGCGGCGAGCGCATCGGAAAATTTTTCAGCGTTCTTCACCGAAGCCGTGATCGACGCCGAATTGTCATCGATCAGGCGGTTGGTTTTGTCGAGAAAATCGGAAGCCTGCGTCGCGATGCGCCGCGCCGTTGCAATGAGATCCTGGAAATCCGAGCGATCGGCGATGATGACACCGGGCTCTTGCTTACTCGTTGGAAGCGGCGGCGCATCTGTGGCACCGCCGGTCAATGCGACGGAGGCAACCCCTGTAAACCCTGTGTATTCGAGCCTCGCCTTTGTATCTGCACGCACCGGAACCTTCGCATCGACATCGATCAGCGCAAAAACGCGTGAGGGATCTTGCGGCAATAGATCAATTTTCGTGACCTCGCCAACCCGCACCCCATTGAAGAGGACCCAGCCGCCATTCGACAGTCCTGAAATCGAGCCCGTGAAAACAATTTTGTAAGTTTTTTGACCGCCAGGTTTCTCGGCGCCGGAAAACCAATAAACAAAGCCAAAGGCCGCAGCGATGACAGCCAGGGTGAAAATGCCTATCAATGCATAGTTCGCACGGGTTTCCATCTAGCCTCGCCTGCTGTTCTTGAACATAAATCCCGCTTCACGTTGGGCTGGGAGTGTCATTCAATGCGTCCGTCTGATTGTTTTCTGCCGCCGCGCCCGCTTTCCCGAAGTGACCCGCCGAAGCGGAGTCCGCCAGACGCGCCCTTTTGCCATGGAAATATGCGTGAACCCACGGATGCTGTGAGGCAAGCATCGTGGAAAGCGGACCTTCGGCAACCACTTTCCCATCTGCGAGCGCAGCAATCCTGTCGCAGATCGAAAAGAGACTGTCGAGGTCATGGGTCACCATGAAGACGGTGAGACCAAGCGTTCGTTGCATTGTGGCGATCAATTCGTCGAATTCCGCTGCACCGATAGGATCAAGGCCCGAAGTCGGCTCATCGAGAAACACGAGTTCTGGATCGAGCGCCAAGGCCCTCGCTAAGGCAGCCCGTTTGATCATGCCGCCGGAGAGTTCGGACGGGTATTTGTTGGCGGCGTCTGGATCAAGGCCCGCGAGCCCGATCTTGAGCATCGCGAGTTCCTCCGAAAGGCGCGGTGACAATTGCAAATGTTCGCGCATAGGAACTTCGACGTTCTGCTTAACGGTGAGACCAGAAAACAGCGCGCCTTGTTGAAACATTACGCCGATGCGGCGCTCGATCGAGGCGTATTCGCGTGGCGACAGCGTGTCGAGATCTGCGCCAAGTATCTCGATGAGCCCGCTACGTTTCCGGATAAGCCCCAAAATCGTCCGCGTAAGAACCGATTTTCCAGTGCCGGAGCCGCCGACGAAGCCCAAAACTTCGCCTCTGTAAACATCAAGATCAAGGCCTTGCATGATAAGCTTATCGCCAAAACCCACCACGAGATCGCGCACCTTTATGACGATCTCCGGCGGCGCGCCCCGGCCAGCGGCGTTTTTTTCTTGCCCTTTCATCAATATCCGATCCCGGCGAAGAACATCGCAAAAAGCCCATCGGCCACAACAACCATAAAAATCGACTTCACCACCGAGGCCGTAACCCGGCGTCCCAGCGATTCAGCCGAACCGGCAACAGCCAAACCTTCCACGCAAGCAATGAGACCAATGATAAGCGCCATGAAGGGCGCTTTAATGAGCCCGCTGAAAAAACTATGGTAGCCGATCGCAGTCTGCAGTCCCGTCAAAAATCTCGCCGGTGTGATCCCGTCATACACCCAAGCGACCAACAGGCCGCCGAAGATCCCGGACATATCCGCAATGAAGGTCAAGAGCGGAAGGCCAATGATGAGAGCCAGAATCCGGGGAACGATCAATATGTCAACGGGCCGCAATCCCATGACGGTCAGAGCATCGATCTCCTCTTGGAGCTTCATCGAGCCAAGTTCGGCTGTGATCGCTGAGCCCGACCGCCCAGAGATCATGATGGCGGTCAACAAAACGCCGAGCTCACGCAAGACCAAAATGCCGATGAGGTCGACAACGAAGATTGTCGCACCAAACCTCCGCAACTGGAAAATACCCTGCTGCGCGATGATAGCGCCCGCCAGAAAATTAATCAGGGCAATAATCGGCGCGCCGCGAAGCGCGATACTCTCCATTTGGACGATGAGCGAAGTTCCGCGGAAATGAGATGGGTTGACGAGGCTTCTTCCGATGGCCGCCACGACCTCGCCGAGAAACCCAATGCCCTTGTACAGATCGCCGCCGGCGGACACCACGGTTTCGCCGATATCGGCGAGAAGCCGGAAGATATAAGAACCATGTGGTGATGCCGGAACGGCGACCACCCGGTAACGCGCTTCACGCAGCAGGATTTCATATTCTGGGCGGATCGATTCAAGCGTCGCCTCGATGCCGGACGCGCCGAGCGTATCACGCGCCCGGTCGATGAGCCAAGCCCCCGCCGTGTCAAGCCGGACAATCCGGCCAAGATCAAAAATGACTCTTCGTGCCCCGGCGCTTTCCTTAAGAAGGCCATCGGCGCGGGCCTCGATCGCTGCCGACGCGTCCACGGTCCATTGGCCGCCGAGACTAAGCCGCACGGAGTCACCCACATGCTGGGCAGAAAATTGCGGGCCGTCCGGCAAATCCATCGCGTAAGCTCCGCCTCAATGTTAACAAGACCTGGCAACAAAAACGACATCAATGATGCGGGTTTGACAGCCGCTTGCGGCAAAGTCGAGGCAATTTCATGAAAACTATCCCGGCGGGCATCAAATGCTTACAGTCGTCAATTCGCAGCCTGCATTTGTCTTGTTGCGGGAAAGTCACGGGGCTCTACAATCGCGGTATTTCACTGAGCGTTACCTGCACAATAGATGATTCTTGCTTGACTCCGGGAAGATAACACTCGCATTTTTGATAATGTAATCGTTATCATCGTTCGGAAAGTGTAGCACGTGCGCGCGGCCTTATCCCAACCTCCCCGGCACCGGGAATTATCGCGTAAGTCCGCGAGAGGATGGGTGCGTGCCGTCCGCTGTTGGTTCATTCTGTTTGCCTGCATCGCGCAATCCTTCGTGTTTGCTCAACACAGGCATGCGTTGATTGCTGACTCGCATTTCATCGTGGCCGCCAGCGGGTCCAGACATCTATCCGCAAGCACTGGCCTGGAACAAGCATTGGTTCGCTGCGCGACAGATTACGGCCATGCGGGTTCCTCCGGGCACGATTCCCCGCCGCCATGCCAAGAGGACAATTGTCCTTGCTGCCCATTGGCGGACAGCGCCGCCGCGATACTGCCTCAGGAATTTGCATACGCGTCCGATCAACCGCGGCATTTAAGAACGATCGCCCTGCCCGTATATCTCGGCGCCTTCACACGGCCTGTGACCCATAATGGGCAGGCGCGCGCACCACCCATCCAGGTCTGACCAGCTAGCATTGCGGACGCCGCCCTCTCGCGGCAGATCACGGCTACCCCTCTGTTTAGATCGAGGATTTGTTATGTCTCACAAAGCTTCCCTGGCGTGCGCTGGCGCATTCGCCGCTGCGGCCACTCTCGCCGGCGCCGGCCCGGCGCTCTCACACACGGTCGTCGGCAACCGGGTCTTCCCAGCTACACTTACAATTGACGATCCCGGCGTAAATGACGAACTGGCTCTCCCTTCTTTCGCTTATGTCGCCAATCCGGATAACTCTAACGAGTTCGACTATGAATTCGAATGGCAAAAGACAATCACTTACAATTTGTCGTTCACAATCGGAAGTGCGCTCACCCACCTCGTGAATACGGTGAGGCCGGACGGGAGCATTGGCGGCCTGACCGGATGGCAAAATATCGAAACGCAGTTGAAATGGACTCCCTACCAGAACGACGAGCATGAATTCATCGTGTCTGTTGCGGGAAGTTCCGAATTTGGTAGAACCGGCAATCCCAGCATTGGCGCCGACACCGTCACATCACTCACGGCAAAAGGGTTCATCGGCAAGGGTTTTGGTGATGTCGAAGCCGAGTGGTTAAAGCCCTTCGCGTTGACTGGCGAGGTCGATTACACTTGGTCCACGCATCCGGTCAGCATAACTGACATCGATCCCACTACCGGCGCGCTTTCGATCGACCAGAGCCCCACGTTTTTGACCTACGGTGCGACGGTGCAATATAGCCTGCTCTACATGAATTCCTTCGTGCATGAAGTGCCGGAGTTCTTTAGGCACCTCATTCCCACCTTCGAAGCTGTTTTCTCGACCCCCATTTCGAACATTGGCCCCTCGATTCCTGATTCGGTTCCAGGCACGCATGAGACCACTGGTATATATGGCCCAGGGCTCTACTACCTAGGACGGCTAGGCCCCATTTCATTTGAGCTCGGCGCCGTTGTAGCCATTCCAATTAACCGGGCGAGTGGGAGGCATGTGGGCGCTCTCGCCATCCTGGATTTGTTCTTGGACGATATGTTACCGGATTCGCTTGGCAAGCCGCTCATCGGACCGCGCCAGGCCCGGGGTGACAATCTGTACTGAGGAGGCAACCATGCAGCGTCTCATAAAGCTTCTACTTGTGGTAGGGTTCGTCTCGTCTGTCATCGCGGATACCGCATTCGCTCATGCGTTTCTCGATCATGCCGTCCCTGGTGTCGGGATGGATGTTTCCGGCTCCCCGCGTGAACTCAGACTTTACTTCACCCAGGGCGTGGTGGTTGCCTTTTCGGGCGTCCAGGTTGTTGGCTCCGGGGGTAAGATTCCGACCAGCAAAGCTGTCAACGATCCGTCAGACCAAAGCGTTTTGATCGTGCATTTCGGACGTGCGCTGGGGCCCGGCACCTATACGGTGAGCTGGCACGTGGTCTCGGTTGATACACATCCGACATCCGGCACGTTTCATTTCACCGTGACCTGAACTGATATCCAGGCGGCGCAATTCAACCCGACCAGCCGGGCTTGTCGCGAAATGGCGAGGCCCGGCCGTCATTTCGCACCAACGTCAATCATCGGCTCTTACAAGGATTGCCGACAATGCTGACGGTTTTCCTGCCTCTGGTTATCGTACGCTGGATCCAATTCGCGTCGGTTTTTGTGTTGTTCGGATCCTCGTTCTTTTGGCTCTACATGGGAAACGAACGGTTTGCGGCCGGTCCTGGCGGGTTGCCCCGGACCCTTCGCGCGACCGTTATTTTGCTGCGCTTCGCCGCGCCAATCGCTGCACTTTCCGCGATCGCCTGGATCGGCTGCCTTTTGATCAATATGACTAGCGACGTTCATAGCGTCACTGATTCCGAGGACCTGCGCCTTTTCTTTTTCGAAACGCCGTTCGGCACGGTGTCCTTCGTCCGATTGACGCTGCTCGCGGTTGCTATCGTCATCGTATTCCTGCCCTGGCATAATCGTACGTGGTTCTTCGTGCTCCTCATCATCGGTGCCATACTCTTGATTACCCAATCCTGGTTCGGTCATTCAGCCGATAGCCGAGGGTTTTACCGCGTGATCATGATCTTGGTGTATGGCGTCCATACCCTCGCTGCGGCTGCCTGGGTCGGCGGACTTCCACCACTTCTTCTCGCACTCATCGAACAACGCCGCTTCGGCTCTTCTGAGGCGCGCGAGTCTGCTCTCGATATCTTGGCACGTTTCTCTCTCATGGCTATGACGGCGGTTTCCTTGCTTGTCGCAAGCGGCGGCGCCAATGCAGTTTTTCGCGTCAATGGATCTATCGGCAAACTTTTCGACTCGGCCTATGGCGATATGCTGTTCAAGAAATTATTGCTGGTCGCGGCCATGCTCGCCTTTGCCTGCGTCAATCGTTTCATCTTGATGCCGAAGCTCCGCACGGCTTCCTTGAAAGGAATGATACCCATCGTCTGGCTTCGTAACAGCATAACTCTCGAATTGGTGATTGGTATCTTTGTACTCGGTGCTTCGGCCATGCTTGGCATCACTATGCCGCCGCAATGAAGATCGACCGCGGCGGCTGGCTTGAAGGTGTCGGCGCGGCGTAGCTGCTAATCCGGAGTCAAGAGATCGAACCTAAAGGACAAACGTGAATCGCCGTTACTTCATTGCCGCCGCCGGAAGTGTCGCCGCCTTCGCTCCGGCATCTCTGGCTCATGCGAGGTTTAGGGGCGGGGCGCTCCTCGACCACGCGGTCCCCGGCGTCGGATTGACCGTCAGCGGCTCCCCACGCGAGATCAGGCTCTATTTTGACTTGGACGTGGTTAGCGGCTTGTCCAAAGTTGGCGTTAGTGCTTCCACCGGGGCGGCAATCCCGGTTGGCAGGCCTGTCAATGATCCTTCCGACCAGCGGATTGTGATCGTTAAGCTTGGACGCCTCCTGCCTCCCGGTATCTATCGGGTAAGCTGGCTCGTTGTCTCTATCCGCGAGCGTCCAAGCTCCGGAACTTTTCATTTTACGGTCACTTGAATCAGCGATGTGGTGTCCATTGCAGCAACGCTACCTTGCGGCGCAGGCTGCCGGGCGCTAACTAGCTATATCCTGGACTTAGATGGCGTTGCCGCGCCCTGGGTTCAACTTCTGGTGGTCCATGCCGGCGACACCGCATATTGAAAAGCACTTTCTTGCCTCGGCCCTCGTCCGCGACATCGTCATTGGAATGGCGGATGGGCTTACCGTTCCCTTCGCCCTCGCGGCGGGTCTTTCTGGGGCCGTGTCCTCGACAGCCATCATTATAACCGCCGGACTCGCCGAAGTCGCGGCGGGCGGCCTGGCAATGGGGCTTGGCGGCTATCTCGCCGCGCGCACGGATCTCGAACATTACCACTCCGAGTTCCAGCGCGAAAAATTGGAGATTAAGCTAGTACCTGAAACCGAGCGAGCGGAAGTCCGCCAGATCCTGCGTGAGCATGGCCTCGAACGTGACTTGGCAGAGACTGTGACGGCCGCGCTGACCCGCGATCCCGACCGCTGGATCAATTTCATGATGCGTTTCGAGCTTGGTTTGGAAGAGCCGGTGCCAGGCCGCGCCGTCAAAAGCGCCTTGACGATCGGCGGTGCCTATGTCGTTGGCGGTCTCATTCCGCTCTTGCCTTATTTCCTTCTGCCAACGGTTTCCCGTGCGCTTCCGGTGTCGATTGGGCTGACCCTTGCGGCTCTCCTGATTTTTGGCGGCGTGAAAGGGCAATTGACCGGCGCCGCGCCCTTGCGCAGCGCCTTGCAGACGGCGGCTATTGGCTCCCTCGCCGCCGCTGCCGCTTTTGCCATTGCGCGGCTGGTCGGCAAGTGATCGCGCGTCCGCCGCAAATTTGTGCAAATGTTTAGACTTGATCCTTTGATCTTGAGTCTCGCCGTCGCGCTTGGCATTGGCCTTTTGATCGGTACGGACCGCGAGCGCCGGAAGGGAGAAGGGCCTGAACGTTCTCCTGCTGGGCTTCGGACCTTTACCCTCGCATCGCTTGCCGGAGCAATCAGCTTCATCGTTGGCGGCATGCCTCTGCTTGCCATCGCCACGGCTGGCATTTTTGTCATGATCGCGCTCGCTTATTGGCGTGGGCGCGGCCTCGATCCTGGTCTCACGACGGAAACCGCTCTCATATGCACCATGTTGCTCGGCGGCCTTGCGGTCAGCAGACCAGGCCTCGCCGCCGCCACTGCCGTCGTGATCGCGATCCTGCTGAATGCGCGCACGGAACTCCACCATTTCGCACGCTCGGTGCTGAGCGTAGATGAGATCCGTGATGCATTGATCTTCGCCGCCGCCACTTTGATTGTGCTGCCAATCCTGCCAAATCACCCAATGGGGCCTCTCGGCGCTCTCAATCCCCGCGCGATCTGGATCATCGTCATCCTTGTCATGGCCATCGGTGCCCTCGGCCACATCGCGGTCCGGCTCGCCGGCACCCGTTTCGGCCTTCCGATCGCCGGATTTGCATCGGGTTTCATTTCCAGTACGGCAACAATCGCCAGCATGGGCGCGCGGGCGGCCAATACGCCAGAACTTCTTTGGCCAGCAGCGGCTGGGGCAATTTTCTCCACCTTCGCGACAGCCATTCAGTTGGCCGTGGTGCTGGCCGTAACGAACATCGAAGTTTTGCGGGCTGTTGTCGTGCCACTCGCTTTTGCAGGCGCTGCCGCTGACTTCAATGGGGTTGCCTTCGCATTCCTCGCCATGCACCAGAATGCGGAGAAGCCAGACGAGCAAGGCCGCGCCTTTAGCGTAAAGTCGGCGTTTATTTTCGCGACGGTGCTGACGCTGATTTTGCTCATCTCAAAAGCCGCCGACGCATGGTTCGGCGCGGCCGGTGTCACCGTGGCGGCGATGATCGCCGGATTCGCCGATACCCATTCGGCGGCGATTTCGGTGGCCACATTGGCGAATGACGGCAGGATGACACCCGCCGAAACTGCGGTTCCCATTTTGCTTGCACTGTCCACAAATACGGTCACCAAGGCAGTCTTATGCGTCTACACAGGGGGATTGCCATTTGCTTTACGTGTCGTGCCGGGTTTAGTTTTGATGATTTTGGCCGCATGGGGAGTGTGGTGGTTGCTGCCATCATAACTTGACGTTATCGATGGTTTTTCGCCGCGATGACGGCGGCGGGATCCGCATCTGTCAAGACTCGTTCGATTTAGGCTCATGCCCAGGCTTACCATCTCCGTTGAACGCTTGCCCATCCTCGGCAAATTCGTGATTGCGCGCGGCGCGAAGAGCGAAGCTGTCGTCGTCGTGGCAACCGTCGAAGATGGAGCATTTCGCGGCCGCGGGGAAAGTGTTCCCTATGCGCGCTATGGCGAAACGGTCGAGTCCGTCCTGTCCCAAATTGCATCGGTCCATGCGCAAATAGAGGCAGGCGCGGACCGCAGCCTCCTGCAAAGCCTGCTGCCGCCAGGGGCCGCGCGCAACGCGCTCGATTGCGCACTCTGGGATTTCGACGCCAAGCGAAGCGGTGTCGCGGCTTATGTGCTCGCAGGCGTCGCGCCCCCGGTGCCCGTCACCACCGCCTTTACGATTTCCGCTGGGAGTCCTCCTGAAATGGCGGCGGCGGCCGCAAGAGCACAGGCGCGGCCTCTCCTCAAAATCAAATTGATGGGTGAAGGCGATTCAGCACGACTCGCGGCTGTACGCGACGCCGCCCCAAACGCGGCGCTTATCGTGGATGCCAATGAGGCGTGGACGGCGGCAGATCTCGAACGCAACTTTGAAGCCTGCGCCAAGGCGGGCGTCGGCCTTATCGAGCAGCCGCTGCCCGCGGGCGAAGACTCGCCGCTCGCCAAAATCCAACATATTGTGCCAGTCTGCGCCGATGAAAGCGTCCACGACCGGCAAGGTCTCGAGGCCTTGCGCGAGCGCTATGATGCAATCAACATCAAACTCGACAAAACGGGGGGGCTGACCGAGGCATTGGCCTTGATGAAACTTGCGGAAAGCCTTGGCTTCGGACTCATGATCGGCTGCATGGTCGCCAGCTCGCTGTCGATGGCGCCAGCTCTCTTGCTGACCGGTCAGGCGCGTTTCGTCGATCTTGATGGTCCGTTGTTGCTGGCCCATGACCGCCCTGGCGGTCTCGTCTATACGGGCTCGACCGTTCACCCTCCGGCCCGGGAATTATGGGGTTAGAAACAATATTTTGATTTATATTACAACTAATTAAACTTTTTTATTAATGTGATTTATGAATAAGATCGACAATTTTGCCATGGGCATCAGTTCCAGTGCCAACGGATTTCTGGCCCTGGAAATGTCGCAATCTTGCAACAGCGTGATATAAAGGCAACGCAATTTTAAATTTCATTGCAGATTCGATATACTGACTCTTCACCTTTACCAGCCGGCAATTATGGGTGATCGAAAAGCAAAGCGGCGCATCTTGAGGGGAAAAAGCACTCACCCCCGTTTCACGGCCCGTTTCGGGCCCGTGGCCGTCATCCTTGCCCTTTTTATTGGCCTCGTCAGCTTTCTTATTTTTTCCAACTACACGCCAATACCTCCGACGGATACCGTCGTTCTCGGCCTGTTTGTCGCAAATATCCTGTGCATTCTCCTCGTTTTTGGTATCGTCCTGGCCGAGGCCTATGCACTGTTCACGGCGCGCCGAGCAGGCGTTGCCGGGGCGGAATTGCATGTCCGGGTTGTCGGCCTCTTCTCGATTATCGCCGCCGCGCCGGCCCTCCTGATGGCTTGGGTTGGGTCGGTGACGCTGGAACGAAGTCTCAATCCCTCCTTCATGCAGGACGGCCGCGGTTTCGTGCACAATACGATCGACGCGGCGCGTTTGTTTCGCGAAGGCCAATGCAAGTCGCTGCTTCAGGAGGCGAGATTGACCGCTTCCGATCTCGAACGCGGCAAGCTGATGTTTGAGGTGGATCGGCCGCTGTTTCGTGAATTTTTTGCATCGAGGGCGCGCTTTCTCGGCTTCACCGCAGCGGCCCTGATGAAGTCGGATGGCACGGTGGTCGAACGCGTGGATACCGGCGCTGTGGTCGGCAAATCCGTAGTCCGGCCGGAGCCTGCCGATTTCGCCGACGCCATAAAGAACGAGCCTATGTGTCTCATCCTCGATGAAGGCAGAACCTTCGTCGCCTTGAGGACGCTGAATTCCTTTCAGGACACGTTTTTATATGTCGCCCGCCCGGTCGATCCTTTCACGGTGGAGTTCCCGCGCCAAGCCGCCAAGCTCGTCGCGCTTTACGATGCGTTCGACAGCCACAGGAGTGGCATCAGAATCGCCTTCGCGACCATGTTCGTGTTGATCGCGCTCATCATGCTTTTATCGGCCACCTGGCTTGGTCTTTCCTTCGCCGATAGCCTTGTCGCGCCGATCCGGCGGCTGATCGCCGCCACTGACGAGGTCGCCTCTGGCAATCTCCATGTTCAAGTCGCGGTTCGCAAATCCGAAGGCGATCTTGGTCACCTCAGCGAGACGTTCAACAAGATGACCTCGGAGTTGAGCCTCCAGCAACATCGGCTGATCGCGGCGAGCAAACTCATCGATGAGCGGCGTCTCTTCACCGAAGCGGTTCTGTCCGGTGTTCCGGTCGCGGTCGTTGGCGTCGGGCGCAAGGGAGAAATTACCGCGCTCAATCCCTCCGCCGAGAAATTGATTCCGCAAGGCGGCGAAACGGCCGAACGGATCACAGGGCAAGCGATCGCAACGGTGCTGCCGGAAATTGACACTTTGCTCAACGAAGCACGGTCGAGCCAATCCCGGCTGGTCCAGGGACAAATCTCCCTGAACCGCGATGGACTCGACCGCTTGTTCAATGTGAGCATCACCAGCGAGCCCGGCGACCGCGCTGACAAAAGTTACGTCGTGACGCTCGACGACATCACCGATCTCGTGACCGCGCAGCGGACGGCGGCCTGGGCCGATGTCGCCCGCCGCATCGCCCATGAAATTAAAAACCCGCTGACGCCAATTCAGCTCTCCGCCGAGCGGTTAAAGCGCAAATATGGGCGCCTTATCGGACAAGACCGCGATATTTTTGATCAATGCACCGACACGATCATCCGGCAGGTCGACGACATCAAGCGCATGGTCGATGAATTTTCGTCGTTCGCCCGCATGCCGAGGGCACGCCTCGAAAGCGGCGATTTGAGTGAGTGCGTGCGTCAAGTTCTGTTTCTGATGCGGGTCGCGCATCCCGACATAGACTTCGAAGACAAGACGCCGGACGCTCCAGTCCGCGTTCCCTTCGACCGGCGGCTTTTCTCCCAAGCCCTCACAAACATTGTCAAGAACGCCACCGAAGGGATCGCCGTGCACTCGGATGAACCGGACTTCCACGGCAAGATATCGGTCGCGGTTGGGGTAGCTGGGCGCATTGTCTCCGTCGATGTGATCGACAATGGCATGGGTTTTCCCAAGGAAAACCGGCAAAGACTGCTTGAACCCTACATGACGACGCGGTCCGACGGCACGGGCCTCGGGCTGCCGATCGTCGCCAAAATTCTTGCCGATCACGGCGGCGGGCTCGAACTGCGGGATGCACCGGCTGGGCGGGGCGCCTGGGTCAGGATGTTTTTTCCCTTGGGACATGAACTTGACGGACAAGAATCCGGCGATGTGGACAAATCCGCCGAGGAAATCCTGCCGGCCGAAATCAAAAGAGGAGCATGAAAGTCGTCATGGCGAGCGATATCCTGATAGTGGACGACGAAGCCGATATTCGCGAAATTGTTTCGGGAATTTTGTCGGACGAAGGTCACGGCACGCGGACAGCCAAGAATTCCGACGAAGCGTTGAACGCTATCGCAGCAAGGCGTCCTACCCTCGTCTTCCTCGATATTTGGCTGCAAGGATCGCGGCTTGACGGTCTCCAATTGCTGAAGATCATCAAGGACCAGAATCCTGCGCTTCCAGTCGTCATGATTTCCGGTCACGGAAATATCGAGACGGCGGTTTCCGCGATCAAGCTTGGAGCCTATGATTTTATCGAAAAGCCGTTCAAGGCGGATCGTTTGGTGCTGGTCGCCGAGCGCGCACTGGAAGCCTCACGATTGAAGCGCGAAGTGACGGAGCTGCGAACGCGTGCTGGACGTAGCAACAAGATTGTCGGCCGGTCGACCGCTATCAATCAATTGCGCCAGGTGATCGAACGGGTGGGGCCAGCCAATTCACGGATCTTGATCACCGGCGCGCCGGGCGCCGGTAAGGAACTGGCGGCACGAAGCATCCATGATGCGTCAGCCCGTGTGAACGGTCCATTCATCACCATTAACTCGGCGACGATCGAGCCGGAAACAATGGAAATGGAATTGTTCGGCGTCGAAGCCAAGGAGGGACGCCCCCGTACAGTCGGTGCGCTCGAGGAATCCCATGGCGGCACGCTCTACCTCGACGAAATCGCCGACATGCCCAAGGAGACCCAGGGTAAAATTCTGCGCGTTCTGGTCGAACAGAATTTTCTCCGCGTCGGAGGTTCGACCCGCGTTCATGTCGATGTCCGTATTATCTCGTCAAGCTCGCGCGACCTTCCAAAGCTGATCGCTGACGGCGCCTTTCGCGAGGATCTTTTCCACCGCCTTGCCGTTGTGCCGGTTCGCGTCCCCTCGGTCAGCGAGCACCGCGAGGACATCGCCGAGCTTATCGCCTATTTCATGGAACAGCTTTCGATCACGACCGGCATGCCCAAGCGGGTGATCGCCGACGACGCTATGGCGGTTCTCCAATCGCATGATTGGCCCGGCAATATTAGACAGTTGCGCAACAACGTCGAGCGGCTGATGATCCTTGCCAGCGGCGATCCAGAGGCACCGGTCACCGCCGATATGCTGCCGTCCGAGATTGGTGCTCTTGTTCCTTCGACTCCAAATGGCGCTGGCGGCGAGAAATTGATGAGCTTGCCGCTGCGGGACGCGAGGGAAGTCTTCGAGCGGGAATATCTCGTCGCCCAGCTCAACCGGTTCGGCGGCAATATTTCGCGCACCGCTGAATTCATCGGCATGGAGCGCTCGGCCTTGCACCGCAAATTGAAGTCGCTGCAGGTCGATTAAGCCTGGATCATGCAATACATTTTGGAGCCGCACAAAGGTTCGACGGAACATTCGTTGAGGAAGGGGGCGCTTGGTCTTCTCGATTCTGCCATCATGGCCGTCGCCGGTTCGGCACCGGCCTACTCGATCACCGCCAGCACCGCGGCACTGATCGCCGCCGTGGGCCTCGCCGGACCGGCAGCGCTACTGATCGCATTTCTCCCGATGACTGGCACCACGATAGCTTTCTCCTATCTCAATTTGTGGCGGTCGGACGCAGGAGCTGCCTACGCCTGGGTCGGACGCGCGATCCATCCCGCACTCGGATTCATCGCGGGGTGGGCGCTGCTCAGCCTTTCGACGATCTTCATGGTCGCCGCTGCGCTTCCGGCTGGCGAAGCTACGCTAGATCTTGTCGCGCCAGGTCAACTTCATAATGTCCTTTGGGCGACAGCGATCGGCACCCTCTGGTTCCTGGGCGTGCTGGCGCTCGTGACATTGGGTATCACCGCGACCGCCAAAGTCCAGGCCGTGCTGACATTGATCGAAGTGGCTGCCGTGATCCTAATCGGCGGACTTGCGATCTGGCACTCGCGCATGGCACCCGCAGCCGCCTTTTCCTGGGACTGGTTCATGCCATCCCGTTTCGGCTCCTTCAATTCCTTCTCAGCCGGAATGCTTGTCGCGATCTTCTATTTTTTCGGCTGGGACGTGTCGTCCAATCTCGCGGAAGAAACAAAAAATGCCAAACAGACGGCTGGCTTCGGCGGCATCGCCGGCGTGCTCGTGATCTTTGCCCTTTTTCTCCTCGCGCAAGTCGCCATCCAGATGGCCTTGACGTCCGATGAGATCCAGGTAAACGCCGCAAATTTGCTTCCGGCTCTCGGCCATGTGGCACTCGGCCAGCCCTGGAGCGCCATTGCGGTTCTGACAGTGATGGTGAGCGCGGTTGCGACGCTCCAAACACAGCTCCTTCAATGCACGCGGCTGTTGTTCTCGATGGCCCGCGACGGGGTGATCGGCCAGCCCATGGGCTGGCTGCATCCGCGCTTCCAGACGCCGTGGCTCGCGGGCATCGCTGTGGCGTTTGTCTCGCTTGTTCTCTTCGCTGCCTCAGCCACGGTGCCAAGCCTCAATCAATTGATGAGCGAACTCATCAATGCGATTGGTGTGCAGGTCTCATTCTACTATGCGCTGGTTGGCATTGCCTGCGTTTGGTATTATCGTCATTTGCTGTTCACGAGCTGGAAGATTTTCGTGCTGGCGGGGATTGTTCCGCTGACATCCGCGTTCTTCGTCGCCAGCGTCGGACTTTATGAACTGCCCCAACTAGGCTTTCGCGTCTCCGCGATAAGCATGGGTACGATCCTGATCGGCATTGTGCCCCTCTGCTACTATCGCCGACTCTATAAGAGCAGCTTTTACACGGACCCGCCGGAATCTGCCAAGATTACTCAAATGTCATGATGATCGCATCGGAAGCGAGGATGTCGCCGGGCTGAACGTGTATTTTCGCAACCGTCGCGTCGAATTCCGCGCAAACGGCGGTTTCCATTTTCATCGCTTCAATGATGCAGAGCGTTTCGCCGGTTCTTACCGACTGCCCGGCGATCACGGAGATTGTTTTGACAAGGCCAGGCATTGAACAGCACAGGACATTGGACCCCGCCGGCGGCTTTTTCTCTGGGACGAGTAGAGCCAATTCTGCTTCCCGCCGGGTATAGACGCGTGCGTCCGCACCAAAACCACCATGCGTCAAATGGATACCGTTGAGGAGCGGGCGCACTTGGACCGCGAGCGCTTCGCTATCGATCGTGCCCATCCAGACTGGCTGGCCTGGCACCCAATGAGAAACGCAAAGGCACGCACGTTTGGTCTCCTCGAAGCAAACGGCGAGACCTTCGCTTCCATCATCGAGAGTCACGTCATGCCGCATCTTGCCGAGCATGACCGAGCGCATCCGGGTAAACTTCAGCGGTTGCGGAAGAGGCACTTGTCCGGAAATCTTGCGTTTGCGCTCATTCATTACGTGATCGATTGCCGCCGCCACACAGGCGAACAGCACCGAGACTTCACCTTGCGGTGCAAGCGGCGTGAAGCCGCGCGGATATTCTTCCGCGATAAATCCCGTCGAGAGCCGTCCCGCGCGAAAGCGTTCATGCCCCATCACGGAAGCAAGAAACGCGATGTTGTTGGCAACCCCTTCAATGACGAAACGATCAAGCGCTCGCGCCTGCGCCTCGATCGCTGTCGTTCGATGAGGTGCATGGGTTACGAGCTTCGCGATCAGCGAATCGTAATGGATGGAAACTTCGTCTCCTTCGTGGACACCTGAATCGATGCGCAGTGCAGTGCCATCACTTTCTTCGCCACCAGGCGGGCGGTACGTCTTGAGACGCCCCGCAGAGGGCAGAAAGTTGCGGCCCGGATCTTCGGCCAGGATGCGGCTTTCGATCGCCGAACCTTCGAAACGGACATCGGTTTGCGCCAGAGCCAGTCTCTGACCGGCAGCCGAACGTATCATCTGCTCGACGATGTCGATGCCGGTGATGAGTTCGGTCACCCGGTGCTCGACCTGAAGCCTTGTGTTCATTTCGAGAAAATAGAATTTTCCCTCTTGCGTGGCGATGAATTCGACAGTTCCAGCGGAATCATATTTTACCGCGCGGGCCAGGGCGATTGCATGTTCGCCCATCTTGTCGCGGGTCTTCTCGTCAATGAAAGGGGATGGCGCCTCCTCGATGACTTTCTGATGGCGGCGCTGGATCGAACAATCGCGTTCGCCAAGATGAATAAGGTTTCCATGCTGATCCCCCAGCACCTGGATTTCAATGTGCCGCGGATCGGCGATGAACTTTTCCATAAAAACCCGGCCATCGCCGAAAGCGCTCTTTGCTTCCGATGTGGCGCGGGCAAAGCCTTCGGCAATCCCCTCCCCTGATTCGACAATGCGCATTCCTCTTCCGCCGCCGCCGGCTGAAGCTTTGAGGATCACCGGATAGCCGATATCCTTGGCAATCGCGGCCGCCATTGGCGCGTCATCGATGACGCCGGAAAACCCCGGCACTGTTGTAACGCCAGCATTTTGCGCGAGCTTCTTGGCTTCGATCTTATCGCCCATCGCTTCGATGGCTCTCGGATTGGGGCCGATAAAAGCGATGTTGCTGGCTGCCAAGGCGCGTGGGAATGTCGCCTGCTCCGACAAAAACCCATAGCCGGGATGGACCGCGTCGGCGCCCGCCGTCTTGCATGCCGCGATGATATTTTCGATGGCAAGATAGCTTTCGGCCACGGGCGGAGGCCCGATCCGCACCGCCTCATCCGCCATCCCCACATGCAGCGCGTCCCTGTCGGCATCGGAGTAGACGGCGACCGTTGCAATCCCCATCTGGCGCGCTGTTGCGATCACCCGGCAAGCGATCTCACCCCGGTTCGCAATAAGGATTTTTTTGAACATCCAAAGCCCCGGAATGGGTACGTGCCCTTCGCGTGGTGCAACCTCGGCCTCTTTGCCGTCCGGGGTCGCATTCAAGCTGGTCCGCCGCGTCCATAGCATAAAATTCGGCCGGCTGTGTCTAAACGGCAACAATGTAATGATATAACATATGATACGACCGATCCCAGCGCCGGATGAAATCAAAGGAAAAGATCATGCTGTTCGTACCCCGTGGACGGGTAAAAATGAGCACCGTCGTCCTGACACTTGCCGCCACTCCCGCTTTTACGGAGAGTCCCGCCCCACCGTCTCAAGCATCAACCGACGCTGGGACAGCGACCATCACTCTCGAAACACTCGAAGTCATCTCGCAACAACTCGACTCCGCGCGTCTTCAAATTCAGCCGAGCCTCGGCGCCAGTACCTATTACTTTGGCCCAGAGGCGCTTGAGACGATCCCACAAGGCGAAAACGCACCCTTAAACCAGGTCATGCTGCAAATGCCTGCCGTTGCGCAGGACAGTTTTGGCCAGATTCATGTGCGCGGCGATCATGCCAATGTGCAATTCAGGATCAATGGCGTGCAGTTGCCCGAGGGTCTCTCGGTCTTCGGGCAGGCCCTCGAAACCCGCTTCGCCAACAGCATTTCGCTGCTTACCGGTGCGCTGCCCGCGCAATATGGATTTTTTACCGCTGGCGTATTGGACATCCAGACCAAGACCGGTCTCACGAATCCCGGTATGGCTATCACCATGTATGGGGGAAGCTTCAATTGGCTGCAGCCAAGCTTCGAATATGGCGGCCACGAAGGTCCAGTCGATTGGTTTTTCACCGGTGATTATTTGGCGAACGGCCGTGGCATCGAGAACCCCGCCGCGAACTACAATGCAATTCACGACACGACACAGCAGCTCCACGGCTTTTCCTATATGTCGGGCATTATCGATCCCAATACGCGGGTGAGCGTGTTCGGTGGCGCTTTCGACGGGCGGTTTCAAATTCCCAACAACCCTGGCCAAATTCCCTCTCTTGGTCTCAACGTGCTGGGAATAACCTCATTCAACAGCAACATCCTCAACGAGGTCCAGCACGAGTCAAACCAATTCGGCGTGCTGTCACTGCAAAAGCATGTCGATGATTTCGATATGCAACTCTCGGCCTTTGTCCGCAACAGTGTTCTGTCCTTTAGTCCTGACGTGATCGGCGGCCTCTTGTTCAACGGAGTGACCCCTTTCGCGCGGCGGTCCGACCTCGCGGAGGGCGTACAGGCCGATGCAAGCTGGCGGATCAACGACTGCCACACGTTGCGCGGTGGCTTCCTCGGGCAGGTTGAGACCACGGCCTTTGACACAAATTCTTTCGTGCTACCTGCCGATGCGACAGGCGTCCAGACTTCGGATGTGCCGCTTAGCGTTGTCGATAATGGCGCCCGGAACGGCGGTCTTTATGGAGTCTACCTTCAGGATGAATGGCGGCTTTTGCCGGCCCTGACTCTCAACGCCGGTGTGCGCTTCGACGCGGTGAATCAGTTCACCAATGAGAAACAGGTGAGCCCACGTGTGAATTTGGTCATGAAGGCAACCGAGTCCGCAACAGTCCATGCCGGCTATTCCCGCTATTTCGTGCCGCCGCCTTTCGAACTCGTCGCCCCGGCGGCGATCGCGCTTTTCAACAATACGACGGCGGCCCCAGCAGTCCAACAGGACGGCATCGTCAGGGCGGAGCGGTCGCATTATTTCGATATTGGAGTTAATCAAATTTTCGCCCCTGGCCTCACAATCGGTCTCGATGGCTATTACAAACTCGCGACAAATCTCATCGACGAAGGCCAATTCGGCGCACCGATCATTTTAACCGCGTTCAATTACGCCAAGGCCTATGTCGCAGGGGGAATCTTCACCGTAAGTTACGACCAGGGGCCATATTCGGTCTATGGCAATGCCGCCTATTCGCGCGCCATGGGAACAAACATCAACTCCGCGCAGTTCAATTTCGCGCCGGACGAACTGGCTTACATCGCGCAAAACTATATCCATCTCGACCATGATCAGACATGGACTGGCTCGGCGGGCATGGCCTACACCTTCAACCAAGGCACAAAATACCAAACCCGTGTGTCAGCCGATCTCTTGGCGCAAAGCGGCCTGCGCTCCAGCACGCCAACCGTGCCAAACGGCGGATCGCCGCCAGCCTATATGGTCGTCAATGCCACCATCATCCAAAAACTCGATCTCGGGATCGGCCAAGGAACCGAACTTCGCCTCGATGTCTTGAATATCGGTGACGCGATCTATGAAATCCGCGATGGATCCGGGGTTGGCGTCGGCGCGCCGCAATTTGGCACCCGCCGCGCGATCCTTGTGGGGATGACTCAGCGGTTTTAATATCGCGTGAAATTTTTTCTCCATAGTGAAGTTGTGCTAACTCGCATCGAGCTCTTTGTCCCGGAAGAGCGGCGCTCACACGGCCCCGCAGCCCGACCAATCCGTGTGAGAGACGATATTACCGGGGACTACGACACGGATATTCGCGATATTCAGATGCGCCGTGCGTAATCCCTCTTAACTCGCAAAGCATCTAGTGACGGCGCTTCCTGTC
Source organism: Methylocapsa sp. D3K7 (assembly GCF_029855125.1). Classification (GTDB taxonomy): domain Bacteria; phylum Pseudomonadota; class Alphaproteobacteria; order Rhizobiales; family Beijerinckiaceae; genus Methylocapsa. Next base: position 4,102,201 of record NZ_CP123229.1, on the reverse strand, counting down.
AAGCCACGGTCGATCGAAATTGGATCGAAGACTCTTCCCTCGATGGAACCAGTTCCTGTTGATGTCGTTAGAAGGCCACCTGCAATAACTCAGGAGGAACAACGATGGGAATCGGACGCGGTGCCCTGCTTTGGCTACTAGGAGTACCTTTGCCAATCATCCTTTTGCTCGTTCTGTTTTGGCATAATTGAAAGATGGCCGAAGCAAACGCTGCTTCGGCCATCTTTCAATCCGCACGATTAGTTCCAGATCAACGGAAAGTCTGAGTCTGCTATTAACGCAACCCCGCAGCTTGGCTGGTGTTTGGCCTGACACGAATGCGCGCCATCATGCCGCCGTCCTCATGTTCGAGAATATGGCAGTGATAGACGAAATCTCCGGCGACCGCGAAAGGAATATCCACCGTGACCGGATGCGCCGTACACGCGCCTTTGCGCCAGTCATCGACACTTGCACAAATACCGTCAGCATGTGTCAGCGGCACACTGTCAAGCAGCACACCCTGACCAGAGATCGTGCTCGGCAGACTGGTCTGATCGAGTTCGGCGGCAGACAAAGCGCGGAATCTGACTTGATGCATGTGGAAATTGTGGTCTTCGCCTGCGAGGTTGACGAGTTGCCAACGCTCCGTGACCGGCGCGTTGCCTGCTCCCAACGGCAAGCACACGGTCGGACGCATTGGATCGAAAGACTTTACATCCATGAATGTGCCTGGCACCGGGACATTGTGTTCATCAAGCTCTTCATATCCCAGTCCGAATGCATCCGGATTATCAGTCGGCGCGTTGAAAAAGATCCGGCGTTTGTGATTTTTCGGCAATGTCTTGCAGGTTGGATCCTCGCCAACCGCGACATTGGCGGAGATCAAGTCCGAGGCAAGCGCGCGAGGCACCATCAGACCCGCGGCACCGCCATTGACGCTCAGTGCGGCGGGAGCTTTGGCTTTCGCCGCCGGGCTTTCAAACAGCACGGTGCCGAGATCGACCGCCGGCCAAGTGTCGCCGTCAGGTCCAGTGACGAATCCAGCGGTGCGAAAGATTGCTTGCGCACCAGGTGGCGGCGTGGTCAAGGCCCCCGTGGCATCGCGATAAGCGACTCTGATTTCCGCCCGCGTGCTTGGCATCATGAGAAGGCGTTTGGTGCAGAGCGGTTGAACGCCGGATTTGCTGTCGGATGCTGCGGTGACGCCCGGACAGGGTAGCGGACTCACTTTGTTGCCGATGATCTGCGCCATCGCCTGCGATGAAAGTCCGGCTTCGGGACTGATGCCAACGCCATCGATCGAAAGCACTTGAACGATCATGTCCTGCTGTTGCGCAGGATTCCAGAGTCGCAGATCATATGTAATACTGGCAGACGCATTGGTGATGCGCCAGATTTCACCGCCCGCCGCCGTCATCGGGATATTGGGAAATTGTTGCCCGTTGATGGTAAAGAACCAGCGCCCACCCGTGTAATTGCCGCCCTCATCGCCGCTATGATCCTGGCCTGGGCAATACCCCTGCCCCAATGGGCCGGCGAGCGAGATTTCATTAGGCGGCAGGCAAAAGTCGGGATCCTCTTGATCCTTGAGCGTGCCATCCGCCAAAACCTGCGTGTCTTTCAGGATGATATGGCGGACCCCGATCGTCTTGGAGAAAGTCGCGCAGCCCGCATCGTTACAAAGATAATCTTTGGTATTCCCAATGGTAATAATGCCCGCCATGCCCGCCGTGACTTGATTGAGCGCGATCCCATGCGCATGGGGATGGAACCAGTAAAGTCCCGAGGGATGATGCGCTGGTATTTTGATGGAATAGTCGGTCGAATCGAAGGCAACCACGCCATGAATGTGCGGGCTCACAATAGGAGCACCATTGGCCGAATTGAACGTTAGCACGAAAACATTGTCGCCATAGGTTGGATCGGACTTTGATGGATAATGCGGCGACACGATCAAACCGTGTGTATGGATGTTCGTTGGATTGAGAGCCAGGAACGCTTCGTCGGGGTCTTGCGCGTGATCGGAGTCAGTGATCAGCGGCAGCTTGTTCACGAGATGAATTTTCAGCGTGTCGCCTTGCGAGAGTTGCAAGCGGGTGCCGCCATAAAGATTGGGCGAACCGGCCACGGCCGGGCAATCATTTGCTCCATTGTGAGGATTGAGGCAAATGTCATAAACCCAGCCTGTCGGGTTCAACGGTGAGAGAGACGGAATCGTAGCCGCCTTGGCGACGAGCAGAATATCGAGCACGCCTTTCTTGCTTTGCAGCGTGACCGGCTCTTGAAGGTCAACCGCGCCCGCCGCGCCCGCGGAAAATAAGAAAGCGAAAGCAGCCAGCACCTGACGCAAGCGCTCCGAAGCTGGGACTTCCATGCCATCCTCCAATTCACGTGAGTAACACGATAATATCGTGTGCAATGGTGGAGGCTTGATGGAAAAGCAAGAATTATAAAGTAGAATTGGAATAGTTTAAAAGTATAATACGCGTTTTACTTAAGACTCAATCTAATCTGCACTCGAAACCGCTCTAGCGGCATTGCCGCGCTGGCGAAAAAAATCTGAACAGCCCAAAGCCCCCCTCCGCAATCACAACGGAATGTTGCCGTGCTTCTTCCAGGGGTTTTGCAGGGCCTTGTTGCGCAGCATGGTGAGCGCGCGGATGACGCGCTTGCGGGTTTCATGCGGCATGATGATATCGTCGATATAGAAGCGCTCCGCCGCCACGAAAGGCGTTAAAAAGCGCTCTTCATATTCGCGCGTGCGTTCGGCGATTTTGTCCGTGTCGCCGATGTCGGAGCGGAAGATGATCTCGACCGCGCCCTTGGCGCCCATCACCGCGATGCCAGCGCCCGGCCATGCGAAATTCACGTCGCCGCGCAAATGCTTCGAGGCCATGACGTCATAGGCGCCGCCAAACGCTTTGCGGGTGATGACCGTGACCTTCGGGACCGTCGCCTCGCCATAGGCATAGAGCAGTTTGGCGCCATGCTTGATGAGGCCGCCATATTCCTGCTCGGTGCCTGGGAGAAAGCCCGGCACATCGACGAAGGTCACGATCGGGATGTTGAAGCAATCGCAGAACCGCACGAAACGGGCCGCCTTGCGCGAGGCGGCACTGTCGAGCGTGCCCGCGAGCACCATCGGCTGATTGGCGACGAACCCCGCCGTGCGGCCACCGAGGCGCCCGAAGCCGGTCACGATATTGCGCGCATGAGCCTCTTGGATCTCGAAGAAATCGCCCTCGTCCACCGTCTTGGCGATGAGTTCCTTGATGTCATAGGGTTTTGTTTGATCGTCCGGCGCCAAACTGTCGAGCGAGGCCTCGCACCGCTCCGGGTCATCGAAACTTGGCCACTCCGGTATTTCGCTCGTGTTGGACGAAGGTAGAAAATCGATGAGCCGTCGCATTTGCAGCAAGGCCTCGACGTCAGTGTCATAGGCGCCGTCGGCTATCGAACTTTTGACCGTATGAACGGAAGTGCCGCCGAGATCCTCGGCGCTGACGATTTCATTCGTCACTGCCCGGACAACATCGGGACCGGTGACGAACATGTAGCTCGTGTCCTTGACCATGAAGATGAAGTCGGTCAATGCGGGCGAGTACACATCGCCGCCCGCGCACGGACCCATGATAAGAGAGATCTGCGGGATCACTCCGGATGCGAGGACATTGCGCTGAAAAACCTCGCCATAACCGGCGAGTGCCGCGACGCCTTCCTGAATGCGGGCGCCCCCGGAGTCAAAAAGCCCGATGAGCGGCGCCCGGTTTTTCAGCGCCATATCCTGCAGGCTGGCAATTTTTTGCGCGTGCGTTTCGGAAAGCGAACCGCCGAAGACGGTGAAATCCTTGGCGAACACGAAGACGCCACGCCCATTGACGGTACCCCAACCGATGACGACGCCATCGCCCGGGACGCGGCGCTTATCCATGCCAAAATCACGTGCGCGATGTTCGACGAACATCCCGAATTCCTCAAACGAACCTTCGTCGATGAGAAGAGCGATGCGCTCCCGCGCACTGAGTTTGCCGCGCCGGTGCTGCGCCTCGATCCGCTCCGTACCGCCACCTTCGAGGGCGCGCGCACGGCGGGCGGCAAGCCGCTCGAAAATAGGCTTCATTGCGTTCACCAAAGCTTGTGATGCGTTCGCTTGCGTATTGGCTTGAGAGAAAGCAAGAGAAACACGTCACCCGAAAAACATGCGAAAGAGAAGTTACATGATCGCCAAGACCCCAGGTTTCGTCAACGGCGTCCCGCGTGTCTTGTTACAGGTGGAGGGATTTGCCGTCGCTCTCGCCTCGATCGTGGCTTCCAGCTGGAGCGGCGCATCCTGGTGGCTCTTCGCGGCATTCATTCTCGCTCCTGACCTTTCGATCCTTTGCTATCTCGCCGGGCCGCGCATCGGCGCGATCGCTTATAATACTGTTCATGTTTATTTGGGGCCGGTCATTCTCTTCGGTGCGGCGACGGCACTGGCTATGCCGACGGGGATTGCTCTTGCGCTTATCTGGAGCGCCCACATCGGGATTGATCGCATGGTTGGCTATGGCCTCAAATATGGGGATGGTTTCACCTTCACCCACCTTGGCCAAATCGGGCGGCAAGCGCAGGGTTAGACGCCGCTCTGGACATCTTGCCAGAGAATGGCCGCCGCATTCATCTCGCACCAGCGTGAAGCCCGGCGCCGCATGGCCTCAGTATCCTCGCCCCAAGTCCGGATCTCAAAATCCTCGTCAACATGCGCGGCCTGCCAAGCTTCTGCGGGCTCGAGTTCGCCATATGCGACGGCAAGTGCAAGCAAGGCGGAACCAGTGAGTGTCGTCATCACATGCAGCGCGGCAAGCGCAAAGGGTGCTCCGGCGCCGCTCTCCGCTATCCTCCCGATGGCATGCCTCACCGCCGTGATTGCGGCCTCTGACTGTTTGACGAACACCATGCCTTGGGTACAGATGAAAGGGGCAGAGAGCTTATTCCTCGCGAAAGCGAGAACCGGGTCCCAAGCGGCGGCCTGTGCGATGGCAAGCGCTTCCGGCTCGGCCGCACGGTAACAAATAAGATCCGATCCGGCGTATTTGGCAATTTCCGCCGCCGTCGCATCAAGCCGGTGCGCGACACCGTCGATCGCGGAATTGACGATGCGCGTCAAGGGCATTTCGGCTGGATCGATAATTTCACCCGCCGCCGACCACTCCGCCGCGACAGCCAGCGCCGCGGCCATGGTAGGCAACGCCAATGGATGGCCGCCTGGAGTTTTGGCGGCGCGGCCATCGAGAAGCAGGACGAATTTACCATCGCGTTCTTGCGCAATGGCTTCCTTGAAGAAACGCCTCGGGAGTGCCTTCTTGAGATCGCGCCGGGCCATGGCGATGGGATCGGCCGCCTTGCTGACCAGGGACGGATCAGACTCTTTGCTAGGCGGTGGCGCTTCCCGCATCGGTTTGCTTTTTTCTGGGCTTCCGTTTCACGGAAAGCTTGGGGATCGGATCAGATTCCCTGGAAATATAGAGTTTAATCGTCTTGAAGAAAACAGTTCCCCTTCAAGCGGATGATCCTGCCATGCCTCAACGCGGCGTACGCATCCATCGGATGTCCAAATCGCGGACTTTCTTGCGCAATGTGTTGCGGTTGAGACCCAACAGTTCGGCCGCCTTGATCTGATTGCCGCGTGTGGCGGCGAGCGCCGCTGAAATCACCGGATATTCGATCTCGCGCAGGATCCGGTGGTAGAGACCGGGAGGGGGCAGATTTGCTCCATGGGCATGGAAAAGCTCGGAGAGATGCCGTTCCATCGCGCCTGCAAGTGTTTGATACTTCTCTGGCTCAGGTGAGCGAGCGTTTCCCGCCGCTGGCGCCGCCGAATAGCCGGACGCAAGCTCTGGCGCATCGACATTCAGTTCCATGTCGACCAATTGTGCCGTGATCGACTCTTGTGGATAAAGAGCGGCAAGCCGGCGGGTCAGATTTTCAAGTTCCCTGATATTGCCAGGCCAGCGATAGCGCCTGAGGCGCTCCAAAGCCTCGGGTTCGATACGCTTCAAAGGCAAGCCCTCGGCGGCGGCGAGCACGAAGAAATGTTGCGCGAGATCGGCGATGTCCTCGAGGCGTTCACGCAACGGAGGCAGTCGCAAGGGTACAACATTCAACCGGAAAAACAGATCCTCGCGGAACAGGCCTTGGCGGATCTGGCCACCCAAATCTTTGTTCGTCGCGGCGATGATCCGCACATTTGTCTTGATGGGGGTGCGGCCGCCGACCGTTGTATATTCCCCTTGTTGCAGCACCCGCAAAAGTCTCGTCTGCGCTTCCATCGGCATGTCGCCGATTTCATCCAAAAACAGCGTGCCTCCCTCGGCCTGTTCAAAGCGGCCGGCGGACCGCTGAGCGGCACCGGTGAAAGCCCCTTTTTCATGTCCGAACAATTCGCTCTCGATAAGATCGCGGGGGATCGCTGCCATGTTGATCGCGACAAAGGGACCTTTTTTCCGTTTGCCGTAGTCGTGCAGCGCCCGCGCGACAAGCTCCTTGCCGGTGCCGGATTCGCCGCTAATCATGATCGTGAGATCGGTCTGCATCAGGCGCGCCAAGGCGCGATAGATTTCTTGCATGGCCGGGGAACGGCCAACAAGCGGCATCCCATCCAATTCGGCATCGGGCGCGGCACGGACGCGATTTTTGGGCTCGGACATCGCCCGGCCGACAATCGACACCAGCTCCCGCAAATCGAAGGGTTTTGGCAAATAATCATAAGCGCCGCGCTCGGAGGCCTTGATCGCGGTCATGAAGGTATTTTGCGCGCTCATGACGATGATCGGCAGGTCCGGCCGGATTTTCTTCATCTTCGGCAGGAGCTCGAAAGCATTTTCGTCCGGCATGACAACATCGGTAATCACGAGATCGCCTTCGCCCGATTGAACCCACCGCCACAGAGTTGCGGCGTTGCCGGTTGTCCGCACGTCATAGCCCGCACGCGACAAAGCCTGGCTGAGGACAGTCCGGATGGCCGTATCATCGTCAGCAATGAGAATATTGCCCGCCGCCATCACATTGCACCTTCCTGCCGGCAGGCAATTTGCTCGAACCCGCCGTATTCAAAATGAGGCGCGGCTTCCCCCGCCACGGCGGAAGTCCGCAGCTGTGGAAATCGGACTTTAGCCTTGACCGCGCTGCGTTCCCTGGCCGTCACGTGAGACAAAAATGGGCATGAGAACCCGGAACGTCGTGCGGCGGGGAGAGGATTCGCATTCTATAGTACCACCATGATCGCCAATTATCTTTGCTACCAAAGCAAGCCCTAGGCCAGTTCCGGTTGCCTTTGTCGTAACAAAGGGATCGTACAAATAAGGAACCAGCTCCGGTGCGACGCCGGGGCCGTTGTCGCGCACGCAAAATTCGAGCGGCAAGCTTACCGGCGCCTTATTGCCGGGGATTTGCAGACGGACGCCCGGCCGGAAAGCGCTCGTCAATTCGATGTCTCCGTCCTTGCGCGTTTCGCCGATCGACTCGGCGGCATTCTTGACCAAGTTCAAGAAAATCTGAATGAGTTGATCCTTGTTGCCAAACACCGGGGGAAGCGAAGGATCATAGCGTTCGTGAAACCGGATGTGGCGCGCAAACCCGGCCTGCGAGACTTTCTTGACGTGGTCGAGCACGGCATGAATGTTAATTTTTTCGTGTTGAACGGAGTGGATTTCGGAAAATGCGCTCATCCGGTCGACAAGCTTCACAATCCGGTCGGTCTCCTCGCAAATGAGCCGCGTGAGCGCGCGGTCTTCATCGGTTGCGTCGGTTTCAAGCAGTTGGGCGGCGCCGCGAATACCTGACAATGGGTTCTTCACTTCATGCGCCAGAACCGATGCCATCGCGGCGACCGAGCGTCCGGCACCGCGATGGGTGAGCTGGCGGTCGATTTTTGCCGAAAGGCCGCGCTCCTGCAGCATGATAACGACGCCATCGCTCGGCTCTTGTAACGGCGTTACAAAGATATCGACCAGCCTGTGGTCTCGGACTTTTGCCAAGCTTAATTCCACACGGTACTCGTTGATCGCGGCGCACCCGGATTTGACTTGTTCAACCAAGGACAAGAGGGGAGATCCCGCCGAGACGAGATGAGCGAGCCTGAGATGCCGGAGGGATGTCCGGCTCATGCCGAAAAAGGCCTCGGCCGCCGGATTGGCGCTGGCTATCGAACCGTCCGGCAGCACGGCGATCACGGGATGCGGCAAGGCGTTTAAAAGCTTGACTGCGTGCGTACCAGGATTTCCGCCTGCCGCCAGCGCCGAACTTGGGGAAGAAAATGACGAGGTAAAAGCCGCACTCATGCCGCCTCCGTCAACAAAGGAGAATCGAAGAGTTGGACGATGACCGACCGGATTGCGGTTGGGCAATCGAGTTTGACCAGACTCTGGCCCAGCATGGCGCTGTCGCGGACCCCTGCCCTTTCGGCGTAGGCGGCCAGGTGCTTGCGCGCGTGCCGAACACCCCGCCCCGCACCCAACATTTCGAGCAAACTCTCAAAATGCTCGAGCACCGCATGTTTGCGCGCTGCAAGGGGAATTTCTGACCGAACTTGGCCATGCGCCAGAAAATGCGCGACCTCGCCAACGAACCACGGTCGCCCGATCGCGGCACGGCCGATCATCACGGCATCGGCGCCGGATTGCGCCAGCATCGAAGCGGCGTCCGCGAGGCTCGCGCAATCGCCATTCGCGGCCACCGGTATCGAAACTGCTTTCTTGACCTCGCCGATCGCCGCCCAGTTTGCCCGGCCCGAATAAAGCTGGCAACGCGTACGGCCATGGACACTGAGCATGGCGATCCCCTCAGCCTCCGCCAACCTCGCGAGTTCGGGCGCATTGACCGATTGATCATCCCAGCCAAGCCGCATTTTCAATGTCACCGGGACGCGCACGGCCGCGATGGTGGCGCGAATAAGCGCCACCGCCAGCGGGAGGTCGCGCATCAAATGAGACCCGGCATAGCCGTTCGTGACTTTTTTAGCGGGGCAGCCCATGTTGATGTCAATGATCGCAGCCCCAGAATCCTGTGCGAGCCGCGCCGCTTCCGCCATAACATAAGGATCGCAGCCAGCGATCTGAACAACATGGAGGCCGCAGCCGTCTCCGGCGGCTTTCATCAGATTGGCGGCATCCCCGCGGGAGAAGTAATTTGCCGCGATCATCTCGGTGACGGTAAGCGCGGCTCCAAACCGGTGCGCGAGCCGCCGCATGCCGATGTCCGTCACCCCTGCCATGGGTGCCAAAAACGCGCGCCCAGGAAGCTCGGCGCCGCCGATCTGGAGCGCTCCGCGTCCACAATTGCCTAAATAGTTGGCACCACTGATCATGCTTACATTATAATCATATTGTGCGATGCGGCAACGAGGAAATTGCTCATTCTGTCGTCAAAGCGGGAAAAATTGACGCCGGCCGTAAAACGCAAGAGGAAGAGGTTTCGTCCCCGCATCGGAGGTCATTGGGCGTTCATGAATACAAGATCGGATTTTGCGATTATCGTCGTCGCGGCGGGGAGAGGTTCGCGCGCGGGAGACGGAATTCCCAAGCAATATAGAAAACTGGCGGGCAAACCACTGCTGGGGCATACATTGGACGCATTAATGCGGGCGGCGCCCGGCGCCGCAATTATCCCCGTCATCCACAAGGATGATCTCGACCTTTATGAAAGCAGCGCGGCCAGTTCTCAGGCACCCTCCCAGCTTCGCCGCCCCGTCTTTGGCGGGGCCACAAGGCAGGCGAGTGTCCGCTTAGGGCTGGAAGCGGCTGCCGGGCAAGTGCCTGAGCCAGAACTCATTCTTATTCATGATGCTGCGCGGTTATTCGTAAGTGATACATTAGTTACCAGCGCGGTCGCCGCTGCAAAATCCTACGGTGCCGCCGTTCCAGGCGCGACGGTTTCCGATACAATTAAGGAGATCGACGCGGAGGGCTTTGTCACAGCAACGCCGCCAAGACGAGGGTTGCGGGCGGTGCAGACACCGCAAGCTTTCCGTTTCGAACTCATACTTGCCGCCCACCGGGCCGCCGCAGCCAAGGGGATCTTGGATCTGACCGACGATGCCGCCGTCGCCGAATGGGCGGGCCATCGCGTCCATGTCTTCGCCGGCGAGGACGCGAACATGAAGGTGACAACCATGCAGGATCTGCGCACGGCCGAAATGCAGCTGCTTCGCGGCCTCGTCGATATCAGAACCGGGCAAGGCTATGATGTGCACGCATTTGGGCCTGGCGATCATGTCTGGCTGGGAGGCTTAAAAATAGCGCATGACCATGGACTTGTCGGCCACTCCGACGCCGATGTCTTAAGCCATGCGATCACCGATGCCTTGCTGGGCGCCTTGGCGGAGGGCGATATTGGCAGCCATTTCCCGCCGAGCGATCCGCAATGGCGCGGGGCGGCCTCCAAGATTTTTCTCGCGGCCGCGGCCGTCAAGGTTCGCGCGCGGGGCGGCGCCATTGCGCATATCGACGCCACGGTCGTCTGCGAACGGCCAAAGCTCGGACCGCACCGCGACGAAATCCGCGCCAGCATCGCGAGGATTGTCGATATTCCGCTCGAGCGGGTCGCCATCAAGGCGACTACGTCCGAGCGCTTGGGATTTACCGGCCGCGAGGAGGGAATCGCATCGCTTGCGATCGCCACCATCCGGCTGCCGCTTTAAGCGCGCGGGGCACCGGTTTGAGCGCTGGCGGATTATCTGAAAGCAATCGAATTCCGCGAATGCGAAATCATTAAGCTCCGCTGCTCGGGTGTATTTATCCAAGCCCCGATCGGTACATAATCACTGACTTTGACGAGGCGGACGTCACAGTCCAAATTGCGAAAATGCGAGAGCGGTGTTTTCGCGACAAAAGCATATTTGTAAATGTTCGGCCAGAATGGCGCTCTCGTATAGTTGAACTTGTTGGTCATATCGAATTGCGGCACAAACATTTGCTTAAGCTTGTCAGACGCCAGTCCGAGACATAAGGAAAATGAGCTATGGGCGACGGCCAAATGTCTCGCACTCATAATCGTACTGATATCAGCTTGCAGGTCGGATGTTTGAATCCTGATCTCTGGGCGGAGCCTTTTTAATTCATTGATACACGGATTTTTGAAATCATCCTGTGTAACAACAACAATATCTTTAAACTCAAATTTATCTATGATCTCCAAATAAAAGCTCAAGGGAGGCTGAATATAGCCTTTGTGAAGCTTTGTTAAATCCTCCCAAAAAGCATCTCCTGATCTCATATGGATCACCAAAGTATCATCCTTGATGAGATCATCGTCGCGATGAGGAATGACCGGAAAGAGATCCTGTCTCAGCACCCGCCGGTAATCCGCCATATCGGGAGACAGCGGTAGGATGTCGAACCGCCAGAACATTCGCCTAAAAAACCCATATTCCGGGAGAGGAGTTTCTGGCTCAGTGAGTAAGTCAAGAATGACTGTTGAAGGGGTAGACGGAAAATACGGTCTTTGCTCTGATACCGGTTTGATCTCATGCAGATTATATTTCTGCCCAACCTTCAAAAACTGATGCGCAGGCACATGGAGGGTAAAACCAAACCGTTTTGCGAGATATTCAGCTTGTGCCAATTGTATAATATTGTTCGCGAGACCACCGAACCAAACTGAAATGAAAATATGCTTCTTGATTGGCGTATAACTTAAAACGCCAAGCTTTAGGATGCGCAAGAGTGCCATCGATGAAGCGTAGATTATTAAAATGACCCACTTCAGTTTGTTCATTTGGTGCTCTCCGTACGAGATCGTCACGCGATTGACATCTCATTATTGCCTTGCAATTCGACCGCGCGCTCTCTGCACTTTGGCCTTCCGCAGAGTATTTCATGAGAAACGCCAGCTGAGCGGGATATCCCATATATCGCTCGATTGGCCACGCTCATGCAGAGTGTATGCCGCTGCATCCTACCGTAATCTTCTCTGATCAATCTGACCGGAAGACACGGACACGCCCGGCCGTCCCGTCAAGGACGCGCGGACCAGCGTGGCGATGTCTCGGTCCCGCGCGGCGGCGAAAACCGATTTTGGAACTCTCTGTTGAACCATTCGGAGCTGGAGCCTAAATCCAAATCATGTCGCGTGTGCAAAAAAACGGATCAAGCCCAGGCGGAACAGCGAGCAGCGTTGCCGGCATCGCGGACGCACAAGCCGAAACCTTAGCCACAAACCAGACAGATGGGTGTTCCGGTTTCGATCAAGCCTCCGTGAACGGCGATGACGACAGCCAGATTCTGCATGGCCCGGCAGTCATCCGGCAATTTTGGGAACATGCGCCGGCCGGCCCTGGCGTCTACCGGATGATCGGCGCCGGACACGAAGTTCTCTATGTCGGCAAAGCAAAAAATGTCCGCAAGCGGATCGCCAGCTACATGCGGGCGTCCGGCCAAACCACCCGCATCGCCCGGATGATCGGCCTTACCGTCTCGATGGTGTTCGTCTCGACCGCAACCGAGACAGAGGCGCTGCTGCTTGAGATCAACCTCATCAAGCAACTGAAGCCGCGTTTCAATGTGTTGTTGCGCGACGACAAGTCCTTTCCCTATATTCTGCTCACCGGCGATCACGCCGCGCCGCAAATTACCAAGCATCGGGGCGCGCGCAATCAAAAAGGCGACTATTTTGGCCCCTTCGCCAGCGTCTTGGCGGTCAATCGCACGTTGAACGCCTTGCAACGCGCCTTCCTGTTGCGGTCCTGCTCGGATAGTTTTTACGCCAATCGCACCCGTCCCTGTTTGCTCTATCAAATCAGGCGCTGCTCGGCGCCTTGCACCGGAGAAATCGCGCTGGCGGAATATGAGAACCTCGTGCGCGAGGCGCGCGATTTTCTGTCGGGCAAAAGCCGGACTGTCCGCGAGCGTCTTGCGGCGGAAATGACGGAGGCCGCGAACCTCATGGAATTCGAGCGCGCCGCCCGGTTGCGGGACCGGATCGCGGCGCTCTCCGCCATTCAGGGCGCCCAGGGGATCAATCCAAAGACCGTCGAAGAGGCGGATGTGTTCGCCATCGCCGAGCAAGCCGGGCAGTTTTGTGTGGAGGTTTTTTTCTTCCGGACGTTTCAGAACTGGGGCAATCGCGCCTATTTTCCACGCGCCGACAAAAGTCTCTCGCCGGGCGAGGTCCTGGATGCCTTTGTCGCGCAATTTTATGCAGATACTCCACCGCCGCGTCTTATTCTGCTATCCCATGACATCGAAAATCGCGCGATCCTCGAAGAGGCCCTGCGCGAGCGCGCCCGCCGCGCCATTGAAATTGCCGTTCCTCGAAAAGGAGAAAAAAAGGATCTCGTGGAACAGGCCGGGCAAAATGCCCGCGCCGCGTTGGGACGCAAATTGTCGGAAACCGCGTCCCAGGCACATCTCCTCGCCGCGCTTGGCAGCGCTTTCGGATTAAGCGGGGCGCCGCGGCGAATCGAAGTCTATGACAATTCGCATATCATGGGCACGAACGCAGTCGGCGCGATGATTGTCGCGGGCGCGGACGGCTTCATGAAAATGCATTATCGCACGTTTAATATCAAAAGCCTCGATCTCACCCCGGGCGACGATTACGCCATGATGCGTGAGGTTTTGCGGCGGCGCTTTGCCCGGCTCCTGAAGGACGAAGCCGCGATGCCAGAGGTGAACGAGGTGCTAACCGGCGCAAATGGCGAGGCTGCACGTGAAATGACGCCCACCGATGAGGCGCCGTTTCCGGATCGTCCGGACCTGATTCTGATCGACGGCGGCAAAGGCCAATTCGAGGCGGCACGGGCGATTTTGAAGGAGCTTGGCGTTACAGGCGTGGCCGTCGCCTCCATCGCCAAGGGGGTTGACCGCAACGCGGGACGCGAGAGTTTCTTTGTCGAGGACAAGGAGCCGTTCAAGCTGTCGCCGCGCGATCCCGCCCTTTATTTCGTGCAGCGGCTGCGCGACGAAGCGCATCGGTTCGCGATCGGAACCCACCGGGCGCGCCGCAAAAAGGAGTTCACCCAAAGCCCGCTTGACGAAATCCCAGGCATCGGCCCAGCGCGCAAACGTGCCTTGCTCCATGCTTTCGGCACCGCCAAGGCGATTTCCCGGGCCGCTTTGCCGGACTTTGAGAAAGTTCCGGGAATAAATGCCGCGACGGCGCGGCGGGTCTATGATTTTTTTCACGAACGTGGCAGATAATGCTGGCCTTGTGCGTTATAGGCGCGCCCGGTATGACAGCATGAAAAGCCTTGTTGAGATTTGATGCAGCCTCCGAGAAGGTGCTTTCCGGGCCATGGCGATCACAACACTAGCAAGAAACCCAGGCCTGACCTGGAGCGTGCCGAACCTCCTGACGTATGGCCGGGTCGCGGCCGTACCGGTTGTCGCGGGCTGCCTGTTCTGGCCCGAGATCGCCTGGATGCGCTGGGTGGCGCTCGGCATCTTCATCGCGGCCGGCATCACCGATTTCCTCGACGGTTATTTGGCCCGCGCTTTGTCACAGCAATCGCGAATCGGCCAAATGCTCGATCCGATCGCCGACAAGCTGTTGGTTTCGGCGGTTCTGATGATGCTTGCTGCCGACCATACGATCGCCAGCTATTCGCTAACCGCCGCGATCATTATTCTTTGCCGGGAAATTCTCGTGTCGGGGCTGCGCGAGTTTTTGGCCGACCTGAAAGTCTCGATCCCGGTCAGCAATGTCGCCAAATGGAAGACCACACTGCAGCTCGTGGCACTCGGCTTTCTGATCGCGGGACCGTCCGGCGATCAGATTATCCAAGGCGTCACCACAACCGGCTTGGTCCTCCTATGGGTGTCCGCGATTCTCACGCTCTATACCGGCTGGGATTATTTCCGGGCCGGATTGAAGGAAATGATCGGCGAGTGATCGCGGATCTTAAGAGTGTCCCCTCATGAGAGCACTGTATTTCGCCTTTCTGCGCGAACGTATCGGCAAGGCCGAGGAAGAGATCGCGCCGCCGGAAAACATCAAGACCGTCGCCGATCTCATGGGCTGGCTGAGCGGCCAGGGGGAAAACTATGCCGCCGCCTTCGCCAGCCGCAAGACGACGCGCGCGGCGCTCGACCGCACTCATGTCAAACATGATGCCGTCATCGGCAATGCGCGGGAGATCGCGTTTTTTCCGCCGATGACTGGGGGGTAAACCAAATCTTATTGTTTCATGGTCCCTGCCGTCATGCCCGGGCTTGACCCGGGCACCCAAACACGGAAGCCGCAGCCATGAGCGCCCGCATCATCGTGCGCGTCCAGAAAGAAAGTTTTGACGCCGCCGCCGAGGCCGCCCCACTGACGCAAGGCCGCCGCGATATTGGTGCGCTCGTCACCTTCACCGGACTCTGCCGCGACGAAGGCGGCACCCTTGCGGCGCTCGAAATCGAGCATTATCCCGGCATGGCGGAAGAGGAAATCACCCGCGTCGCCCGAGAGGCTGCCGCCCGCTGGCCGCTCGATGGCATTGTCGCGATCCACCGCTACGGACTGATCAAGCCAGGCGAGCCGATCGTCCTCGCCATTACGGCCAGTAAACATCGCACAGAAGCTTTCGCGGCGGCGTCTTTCTTGATGGATTATCTAAAGACCGAAGCGCCGTTCTGGAAGAAGCAGCATGTCGCAGGACAAGGCCCTGGCGATTGGATCGAGGCGAAAGAGCAAGACCAAGCCGCTGCGCGGAAGTGGCGGGGGTAAGGAACAGTCGTTGCGCGGCCGGAGTATCTTCCATTTCTGGGCAGAATTCAGAAACAGTTTATTGAGCGGCGGTCCGCCCTCAAAGTGGACTCTGCTGGACGGCGCCGCTTTCGTCACTCATCCAATGTTTCGTCCAACATGGCCTCGCGCATATGAACGCAGTTGTTGATGATCATGTCTAACACGGCTTCGATCCGGCTGTAGTCGTAGCCCTGGACCCGCTCGCGCTGATCAAGAAAGCTGCGCATGTATTCGGTCTTGTTTATTAGTTCGCCCTGATAGGTATCAGTCCTGCTATTGAAGCTAGTCCAGCGAACGAGTGGCATCGCGCCAAGATCGAGGTAGCATTCGATTGCCGCAGCGCAGCCGTTGATATTGGCCTTGTACCGGCCGTTCGGACCGAGCGTGTCAAATTCGGCAAATGCGGGGCTGTTTGGTAACTTTAAGATAAGCATGTTGGCCGGCACGTTCAGCGCGCAGCTCCGTTCGTAATTGGCGACGCCCTCCGCATCGTTATCGTAAATCACGACCACATTGTTCCGGATCGAGATGCTGAACAGACCTTGTAGAAAGCGGAATAGGTTGCCCGTACCGGAAAATGGATAACCCTCTTCCATGTCCACGAAGTTGAAAAAGTCGGGGATGTGCGGTTTCAGCAGCTTGAACGCGTGCTGTATAATCTTTGCGTCCGAACTGCCCTCGGTCACGATCAGGAATCGGTTAGACTGATCGAGGGGCCGAACAAACACGCGCCGGTCCGCCCATCCTCCATTTTCGATATCGGCAAACTGCCATGTCACGGGCAAGTTAAGGGCCTTTGGGTTAAGGGCGAGGAGGCGTAGAACCGAATAGGCGCTCAGGTTTTCCATACCTTCGCTGCAATCATACCTGGCATAGCCGGGATCTTTTGCTATTGCGTCGAGGCCCAAGCGGTCGCAGAGCTGGCGCCGGAAGAACTTGCCGAAGTCCTCCCCCATCTCGCCGTAATCGGCTGAGATCGCGTTCACATCGATCGATACCAATGCTAGCTTCAGCTCTTCGAAAGTGAAGCGTTGATCGTCAAAACTGTTAAACTCGGAAAGGTATTTGAATTCGCGCTCGCAGTGCTGTAGCGTGTGGCCGAGTAACTCGATCCGGTCGATAACCTCGGCAAGCGGCTTTGACATGCCGTCTTTCAATTCGGCGAATAGCTCGTACCGCTCCTGGCCAGTTGAGTCGATATAGGTTTTTCCCTCCTCATTGACGTAGTAGTACGGGACCCGCGCCAGATCGGTCGGCTGGAACAGAGGGCTGTGATCGGTGAAGCCGCTGTTCTTCCCCCAATCAATCTCAAGCCGCCCGACGGCGAGATGGATCATTGAGCCCATAGAGAGCTCCAGACTAAGAGTTTGCAGAGGCCCGTGGCATGGCGCGTGATGTCATTCCTTTTCACAAACACGTATCCCTCATCGCGTGCAAACAAGCCAGTTAAAACCGTCGGGGTTTCTCCGTGCAAAAATCACGAGCAAATAGGAGACACCAGCGGCGCGAAGTTTGCTTACCGTGCCATCGCACTTATCGCACACCGCCGGACGTATGCGGCCTTGTAAGGTTTTCAGCCCCAATCGGACAAAAGTGTTTCACGTGAAACGTTTTGGTACGATTGAGCGCCGCGGCCGGTCACATTTTCAGGCAGCGCCTCAAGCCTTCTTTTCCCAGCGGCCGTTCTCGCCTTGCTGCCAATAGGTGGCCGGAAACCCCCGCTCCTTCAGCTCCTTCCATTGCGCCCGTGCGAGCGCAAGTTCGTCCTCATTGGTGCCGTCGAAGATCGAGATGGCGCGGGCGTAGCCCGCATCCGCCAGCGCCGGCCCGATCTCCGCCCCTTCGACGAAAATCCGCAGCGCGGCGCCATTGGGGTTTTCGGGTCCCGTCGTGAGGTAAATGGGCTGCAACTCGGCATCGCCGCCGGAGGCCCGGCCGTGCGCCAGAAAACTCGCATCCGAATAGGCCCAGAGCCAGGCATCAAGCGCGTCGAGCCGCTCGTCGCTCCTTGCCTGAACGACGGCGCGCCAGCCTTTTTCAAGGGACTTCTCCAAAAGCTGCGGCAGCGCTTTCTCAAGCGGCTGCTTTTGGAGATGGTAAAACCAGATTTCAGTCATTTGCCAAATTCATGAACAGCGAAGCTTGCCTTGGTGTAAATAGTGACATATTATTTTATTTCGCAGTGCAATATGATTTAAATTTAGTCACATATCATTTAAAATGAACATCACCGCTTCATAGTTCTTGGGAGGCCTAAATGGGCACGCTCGCCATTGGAAGCGTCCTATTTGGAATATTCATAGGAAAATTCTTTAAGTGGCCGGTTCTTGTTCCGGCGTTTGGACTTGTCATCGCTTTTGTTGTGATCAACCCGGCGCACACGGAGCGCACGCTCCAAATTTTGTTTTGCCAGACCGCCGTTTCCATCGTGTGTTTGCAAATCGGTTATGTGATCGGATTGCTCACTCTGAATTTCGACCGGGCTCCAAAACATCCCAAAAATATCATAAACCGCTCTCCGGATGATCGACACATCTATCGGCCTCGAATCTGGCGGGATCGAAGCTAAACTCTCGCGCCGGTTGAGCCTGCACGTCTTCTGCAAACCGAATTTGCCAGGGAGGAATGGTGGGCGCGACAGGGATCGAACCTGTGACCCCTACGATGTCAACGTAGTGCTCTCCCGCTGAGCTACGCGCCCCCAACGCCAGTCCCTGTCCGATGGAATTTCCCCGGATGGAACCGCGCAACCTCCGCAAAACGTGCCCTGAATCCACAAGACCGGCGGCATTTCCAGGCGGGTATATAGGCTCGGCCGCGTTGGCGCAAGCCGCGCCGGTGGCCCCAGTGCGGCCCCCTCTTCAGCCCTTGATCAAAGTTAGCAGAGACCGCAAGATCACCTCATTGCCGGCGCAGATCGACCCCTTGGCCAAAATCTCGTCGCCGCCCTCGGCGTCCGCCACGAAGCCGCCGGCCTCCTTGATCATGATAATCCCCGCCGCAAGGTCCCAGGCCTGCAAATTGCGCTCCCAAAAACCATCATATGTCCCCGAGGCTACGCCGCAAAGATCGAGGGCGGCGGCGCCGAGGCGGCGAATGTTGCCTGCCTTCGCCATGACCGCCGCCAAATCCGTCATGAAGCGCGGATGCTCGTTGGGCTTGCCGATATGCGGAATGCCGCAGCCGATCAGGCAATCACTCAAATCGCGCCGCGCCGCGACACGCAGGCGCCGGTTGTTGTGGAAAGCACCTTGGCCTTTTTCGGCGACAAACATATCACCGGTGGCCGGATTGAAAACGACTCCCGCGATGATCTGACCTTCGCGCGCAAGCCCAATCGAGATCGCGAAAATCGGCAACCCGTGCAGAAAATTGGTGGTCCCATCGAGCGGATCGATGAACCAGGTGTGGCTTTTGTCGGTGCCCTCGACGCGGCCGCCTTCCTCCATCACAAAACCATAGCCCGGACGCGCCCGCGCCAATTCCTCGTAGAGGATTTTTTCTGCCTTGCGATCGGCGGCGGACACGAAATCCCCAGGCCCCTTCACGGACACCTGCAGATTTTCCACCTCGCCAAAGTCGCGCGTCAAACCCCGCCCGGCCTTAAAGGCCGCGTCGGTCATGACCTTCATGAGCGCGGAACGGATCATGTTTAATCCGCCCGACGCAGATAGGTGGCCTCATTCGTATCGACGACGATTCTCTCGCCGACATCGATGAAAGGCGGCACAAGCACGCGCAAGCCGTTTTCGAGTTTTGCTGGCTTGTAGGACGAGGCGGCGGTCTGGCCGCGCACCACGGGATCGGCCTCGACAATCGTCAAGGTGACATTTGGCGGAAATCTGATGCTGACCGGGCGGCTTTCATGCATCTGCAAAGTGACTTTCATGCCCTCCTGAAGAAAAGCCGCCCGCTCGCCAATCCAATCGCTGTCGAGCTCGATCTGTTCAAAGGATTCAAGATCCATGAAAACGAGCGCGTCACCTTGCGCATACAGAAAACTGAAATCTTTCAGTTCGAGCTCAATCACTTCAACCGTCTCGTCGGCGCGAAAACGCTCATTGAGTTTGCGCGCGTCGATGAGATTTTTCAGTTCGACCTGATTGAAGGCGCCGCCCTTGCCAGGCTTCACCGCATTGGTTTTCACAGCAACCCAAAGGCCGCCATCGTGGCTGATGACAGTGCCGGGCGTAATTTGATTACCATTGATCCTGGGCATGAGGTTTTCCACTCGAAAGATATTGCTCGCGTTTAGCGGCATTCACCGGCAATCAAAGAGTGTTCAAAAGCGATTGGCTTTTTGGTTTGCGGACTGGCGATCCGCTCACACCCGCATCGGCATCAGCACATAGAGCGCCGCCGCCCCATCGCGGTCTTGCACCAGCGTCGGAGACCCAGGATCAGCGAGCTTGAACAACACCGTGTCGCTTTCGAGCTGCTCGGTGATGTCGAGGAGATAGCGGGCGTTGAAGCCAATGTCGATCGGTGCCGAATCATAATCGACATCGAGCTCTTCCGTCGCCGAGCCGGAATCTGGGTTGGTCACGGACAGAGTCAGCTTTGAATCAGTGAGGGCGAGCTTAACGGCGCGGCCGCGCTCCGACGAAATCGTCGACACCCGGTCGACCGCCGCCGCGAATGGCGCCCGGTCGACCACCAGACGCTTGTCGTTGCCAGCGGGAATGACCCGCACGTAATCGGGAAAAGTGCCGTCGATCAATTTTGAAATCAGCACGACCTGCCCTGAAGCCGCCGCCGGATCGCCGAAGGTAAACCGCGCCTTGGTCGCCGAGATGTCGACCCGCACTTCGGCGCCGGGATCCTCGATGAGCTTTTGCACCTCGGTCACGGCTTTGCGCGGCAAGATCACGCCCGGCATGCCGGCAGCACCTTTGGGCGCGGGAATTTCGACCCGTGCCAGCCGGTGCCCGTCGGTCGCGACGGCGCGCAGCATCATATGGCCCTCAACCTCGATCGTATGCAGATAAACGCCGTTCAGATAATAGCGGGTTTCTTCGTTGGAAATCGCGAATTGGGTTTTGTCGATCAGCCGCTTGAGATCCTGCGCCGCGAGGTTGAAACCATGCCCCAGCTCGCCGGTGGCAAGATCTGGAAAATCGCTGTCCGGCAGGGATTGCAGATTGAACCGCGAGCGCCCCGAGCGCAGTTGCAACTGGCCTTCCCCGCTTGAATCGAGCGAAACCTGGGCGCCGTCCGGCAATTTGCGAACAATCTCATAGAGGATATGCGCGGGAAGCGTGGTCGCACCGGCAATGCCAACATCGGCGGGCAAACGCTCGGTCACCTCGAGATCGAGATCGGTCGCCTTGAGCAGCAGCGCTTGGCCCTCGGCGCGCAACAGGACATTCGCCAATATCGGAATGGTATTGCGGCGCTCGACGACGCGATGCACATGGCCAAGAGACTTCAACAGAGCCGCTCGTTCGAGGGTAACCTTCATGGGGTGGTCCAATCGCGCTTTTTGTTCGATCTTGCCGTGCGTGCCTTGGATGCACCCGGGGGCGGACTTTGGCGCGGTCGCAGCCAAATCGCAAGCCTTACCGACATCATTCCCGGAATTGCGCCCGCGGCGGCGGCGGCCGAACCTTTACCTGCCCTTAATCCGCCGGAATTAACATAAAAAAGTTGCGATTGTGGACAATCATGCCCAGGAAACCGGTGCGGTTTCGTTGCAAACGGGTGCGCGTATCTTGAAAAGCCCGCGGCCACAGTCAGCCGGGTGGTTTTCCGCCAGTCCACAAAAAATTTCGGCCAAACTTTGCAAACCTTAAGGTGACATTTGCCCCGCCGCGCCGAAACCACGCGACCCCGAAGCCGGAAACGCCGCTCGCTGACCGGGTTCGTGCTGTATTGGAGCCTGATCGCCACCGTCTGGGCCGCCGTCGCGGGTGCTGGCGTTGTCGCCTATCAGGCCACGAAACTGCCGGCCATCGATGCTCTTGCCGTGCCGAAACGGCCGCCGAACATCGCGATTCTCGACGAGTCTGGCACTCTGCTCGCCAATCGCGGCGACACCGGCGGCGCGGCGGTGCGCCTGGCCGATTTGCCCCCCTATTTGCCCAAGGCCTTTGTCGCGATCGAGGACCGCCATTTTTATTCGCATTTTGGCATTGATCCGACCGGTATTCTGCGCGCCGTCTTTCACAATCTCGCGGGGGGTGGCTCGGTGCAGGGCGGCTCGACCCTCACCCAGCAGCTCGCCAAAAATCTCTTTCTGACCCAGGAAAGAACCGTTTCGCGGAAAATTCAGGAAGCGATCCTTGCCCTGTGGCTCGAACACAAATATTCGAAAAATCAAATTCTCGAACTGTATTTGAACCGCGTGTATTTCGGCTCCGGCGCTTATGGCGTTGAGGCGGCGTCGCAAAAATATTTCGGCCATGCCGCCCGCAACGCGACCTTGCCAGAGGCCGCCATTCTCGCCGGGCTGATGAAGGCGCCGACGCGGCTCGCGCCCAATCACAATCCGGAAGGCGCCGCTGAGCGCGCGGCGCAAGTCATCGAGGCGATGCGGCAGGAGGGCTTTATCACCGATGCGATGGCGGCGCTCGCCCTTGCCCATCCTGCGCAAGCCGTCCGCGATCAAAACACCAATGCCGCCAATTATGCCGCCGATTACGTGATGGATACGCTCGACGATACGATTGGCGCCATCGACGAAGACATCACCGTCTCGACGACGCTTGACGGCGGCCTCCAGGCCCTCGCGCAGGCCTCACTTGAAGACGCGCTCGCCCGCAGAGGCGTCGCCCTCAACATCGGTCAAGGCGCTCTTGTTGCGCTCGCGCCCGATGGAGCGATCAAGGCGCTAGTCGGCGGCCGCGACTATGCCGAGAGTCAATTCAATCGCGCGGTTTCAGCGAAGCGGCAGCCGGGCTCGGCGTTCAAGCCTTTCGTTTATCTGGCCGCGCTCGAAACCGGCCTCACCCCGGACACGGTGCGGGCCGACGCGCCCATCAATGTCAAAGGCTGGGAGCCAGAAAATTATTCGCACCAGTATTTTGGTCCGGTCACCCTGACCAAAGCTCTGTCGCAATCCCTCAACACCGTGGCGGTGCGGCTTGGCCTCGAAGCCGGTCCCAAGGCCGTCGCCGCGGTCGCACACCGGCTTGGAATCACCTCCGAGCTTTCCGTCAATCCGTCGATCGCGCTCGGCACCTCCGAGGTCACGCCGCTCGAAATCGTCGGCGCTTATGCGGCCTTCGCCAATGGCGGCATCGGCGTGCAGCCCCAGATCATCTCAAGAGTGAAAACCGCGTCGGGAAGGCTTCTCTATCAGCGCAAGGTCACCAGCAATGGCCGGGTCATCGATCCCACTTATGTGGCGATGATGAACGCCATGATGCAGGAAACCCTGCTCACCGGCACGGCGCGCAAGGCGTCTTTGCCCGATTGGCAAGCGGCCGGAAAAACCGGCACAAGCCAGGATTTTCGCGACGCCTGGTTCATTGGCTATACGAGCCATCTGGTCACTGGCGTCTGGCTCGGCAATGACGACAATTCGCCGACGAAAAAAGCCACGGGCGGCTCGCTCCCGGTCGAGATCTGGTCGCGCTTCATGCGCGCCGCGCATCAAGGTGTGGTGCCGCAGCCGCTGCCCGGCGGCATTTGGCGGGGCAACACCGCCGTGGCGGATGAAAATGGCTGGCCTCTGCCCAACTTCTTCTCCGGCGGCCCATTCGCCAGCACGACACGCGACGTCGCGCCCCCGCCCTATCCGCCAGACGATATGCCTCAGCGCAACGATGCCCGCGCAACTTCGCCAGCCTATGGCGGCGGCCTGGTGCCGCCAGCAGATATTCCCAATGGCCAACCGGGACAAAGGCGCCGGGCGCAAAGCGGACCGAAGAACATTTTCGAGCAGCTGTTTGGGGGATAGGCTCGGGCTAGATCAGATGGCTGGGGTGCCTGACGCTGGAGCGCGAGTTCTTTGTGGCATCGAGCGGGCACGGTACAGCGTCAGGTGCGCATCCGAAGCAGAAGTTCGACATTAGGCATCGGCTTCTTGGCTGTCCATCTCTAACCAGATGGATGCAAACTCCCGTTTTGTTGGGCAACAGCGACAGATGATCCATGCCTCTGCCTCCGCTTTACAAATATCTTGACTTTAAGGGCGCGTTGCTAACGCTCGAGAATAGAACGTTCAAACACGCAAAGCCATCAGATTTCAACGACACAGAAGACCTGACGTTCCAGAGCATGTTTCCCGAAGAAATGGAGGTGGCGCTGACGAAGATTGAGCACGGCTTCACGGATATAATTCTTCAGCACATCAACGATCCGCCAACATGCAGCTCGCCGATGAAGGAGCAGCTTGCGCTCATTCAGCATGTATTCCGTACCAATCCCAAGGCCGCAGATATGGTCAAAGCCGAGATGGCTAGCGAGGGAGCAGAGCCTGTCTTTGACGTCAATTACATGCGCGTGCGAGCTGGAGTGGTCGTCAAGGAGATCAATGAACAGATGCAAGCCACCCGAGTGCTCTGTGTGACCACCCACAAGGACTCCGAAAAAATGTGGGTCGACTATGCCGAGAACCACAAGGGAATCGCGCTACGAATCGAACCGAATGTAGCCAAACAATCCAAGTTTAATGTGTTCCAGCCCGTCATCTATCGCGAGAAGCGCCCCACACTTTACGATGACCCGCTTGAGTTCATCGCTGGCGGCCTGTTTGGAGATTTGGAGGCTCGCACAAGGGCGATGCTTGATAAGATCGTTTACACCAAGACTCTGAAATGGGAGCACGAAGGCGAGTATCGCTTGGCGATCCACTTGCGGCAGGATGAAGAGCCGTGGAACACAGACCCGTATCATCCCGAAGAGATAGTTGAGCTATATCTTGGCCTTGCTATGGAAAAGGCGGACGCCGATTGCATTGTCAGCATGGCTTTGGCAGTTAACCCAAACATCGCGATCTTTAGAATGAAGCGAATGCCAGATGGAAGCCTCGGGTTCGATAGCGTCTGATGCGAATAGTGTCGAGGAGTTTGCTACTTGTGGGTACTGCCCCTTCGACGGTGCATAATCCAAAACTTTCGTGACAAAAATTCCCCTTTGATATTGCTTTTTTGGTGCAAAATTCCGGCACAAAAACATTCCACTTGCCCGTCGTATATGTGTCAATTGCTGCCGATAAATTCGTCTCGGCACCTCTCGCAGTGACCTCGCCCACCAAGATGAATCTTCGAGCCCTCCTCAACAGGAGGGCTCAGACGGATGCGTTCAGCCGAACGAAGTGGCTTGGACTATTTCTTTCCAACTTTGTCTGCTGCTTTCGTGAGCGAATCAAGTGACTTGTGCAGATTGCTCACCTGGCTATGCAGATTTTCTAGATGAGCTTGCACCAGTTCATTTTCAGCGACAGTGGTCCATCCCGGTCTGCGGATGAATCCGATGAGAAGCTCGGCATGTTTTGCATCGTGAACTTTGCGAATTGCGTCATTAAGATCAAGAATTTTGCCTTCGAGTCCTGCATGGTCGTGTGTCACGAGAACCTCCTAATTCTTTCACGAATTGAATTGGTAGTCCCAATGGAAAGCCGGATCGAATGACGATCGGCTCGGGTTGGCCCTTTCGGCGAGCCGAAGCACTCGCTGCGTCAGACCTCACTTGCCCTTCAAGAGGAAACAGTAATTCTTGCTTGCGCGCGTCCCCCGTTCATTGGAGGCCGACATTGAATTTGCGCGCAACTTACATCGCAGATGCGTAGCGGGCAGCAGACGCGGTGCTCCAACGCGCCGCCGTAATCCCAGAATTGTACAAAAAAATTGATCCATCTTACCGCTCAAAAGCGCGGCCGCTGTCCTGAGTCTTGCAGGATTTCAAGCGCCGATCGTACCAAATCGTTTCACGTGAAACACTTTGGTACGATTGCTTTCACCAGCAAAGCGCGCAGGCTTGTGGGATTTAAGTCTTCAGCCGATCACAACGAGGCCCTTAGCATAGCGCCGTCCATTGGCGGCATAATGTTCGGCGCTCTCGCGCAGCCGCTGCGCCGAGGCGGCATCGAGGGTGCGCATGACTCGCGCGGGGCTGCCAATGATGAGACTGTCGTCGGGAAACTCCTTGCCCTCGGTCAGCAAGGCATTGGCGCCGACGAGGCAATTGCGGCCGATTTTGGCGCCGTTCAACAGCGTCGCGCCCATGCCGATGAGGCTGTTCTCGCCGATCGTGCAACCATGCAGGATCGCATGATGGCCGATCGTGCAACCGGGGCCGATGGTCAAGGGATAGCCCATGTCGGTATGCAGCAGCGAGCCATCCTGCACATTGGATCTGGCGCCGACGAAAATCTCTTCATTGTCGCCGCGCAGGACGGCGCCGAACCAGATCGAGACCTCCGCCTCCAGCCGCACCTTGCCGATGATTTGCGCATCCGGCGCGATCCAGAATTTGCCCACCTCCGGCAAAATGGGGAAGACGCCATCCAGCGCATAAAGCGGCATGGGCGAGCCCTTAAAATTCCTCGAGGTCGAAATCGAGGATTGCCATCTGCAAGGTAAAACTCTTGGCCTTGGGATCGTCCGCCGAAATTACGCCGATAAAATCATCGCCATTGTTCAATTCGACCGAATCGTTTTTTTTGGCGCGCGGCACAATCTTCAAAGTCTCGGTCTCGAACAGCCGCCGCAAATATTCTTGCAGCACCGGCCTCTCGACCGGAATTTTCATCTCGAAGGCAAATGACCTGTCGCCGTCTTCGTCATCGACGGAGATCGTGCCGATTTGCCGCTCGCCAAGACGCACATCGGCATCGTCGGGATTGCGTTTGGCAGGCGTGACTTTCAGCCCCGGATTGCCCAGGGATTTGCGCAGGAATTCCTGCAGTTTCTGCAATTCCGCTTTGTCCACGCTTCGCTCCGCAGGCACCAAGGCTGTCACGCAGGCGGTGTAGTGTGCGCCATGCATTTCACCGGACCAGACCTCTGCCAGAAAAGCCCCCCGGCGGCAACCTCGCCGCTCCGGATGAAACTATTCGCCGGCAGGCTCCAGAGCAAGGATTTGATCCATGCTGCGCGAGGGTTCGGCGCAGCCGGCATCCCCCACAATCCGCGCCGGTACGCCCGCCACCGTCTTGTTGTCGGGCACCGCGTGCAGCACGACCGAACCGGCGGCAACCCGAGAACAGCGACCAATCTCAATGTTGCCGAGGATTTTGGCGCCAGCGCCGATCAACACCCCGTGTTTGATTTTGGGGTGACGGTCGCCGCGCTCCTTGCCGGTGCCGCCCAAGGTCACGTCTTGCAGCATCGACACATTGTCGCCGATGGTCGCGGTGGCGCCGACGACAAGCCCCGTCGCGTGATCAAGGAAAATGCCCTTGCCGATCCGGGCCGCCGGATGAATGTCGGTCTGGAACACTTCGGATGAGCGGCTTTGCAGATAGAGCGCAAAATCCTGGCGTCCGGCGTTCCACAGGGCGTGCGCCAACCGATGCGTTTCAATGGCATGGAAGCCCTTGAAATAAAGCACAGGCTCGATTAGCCGCATGCAGGCGGGGTCGCGATCAACCACCGCCGCGATATCGGCGCGAAAGGCTTCCGGGATCGACGGATCGGCGGCGATCGCTTCGATATAAGCATGTTCGATCAGATCGCTTGGAAATACGCTGTGGCCAAGCCGCGCGGTGAGCCGGTGGACAATCGCTGCTTCCAGGGAGTCGTGGTTGAGGATCGCCGAAAACATAAAGCCGGCGATGTCGGGCTCCTTGCGGACGGCCTCCTCCGCTTCCCCACGCAGCCGCGCGAACACCGGGTCGGTGCGGGCAAGCGTCAGGACCTTTGCCGTCCCTGTCGCGGAAACCATGACATGCCTCCCAGCAAGCTTCGCCCTTGCGATCGCGTTCGTCAAAAACCCAATCGTCCGTCCTTAGCACGCACGGACCTTGATTGGCACGAACAAAGTCGCGAGCCATGTTTCGCAGGGCGTAGCAAATAGATAGGCAGCGGATATCAAGAAGATCAGGGGCGTTGTTCAAGAAAATAAAGTACGCTTTCTTTATAGACTTTGTCGCCAACTGCCCTGTTATGATCGCGGCCCGGAATATCCACAACTCGCGCCGCCCGGAACAAGGCGGCAAGCTTATGAGAATCACCCGCGACCTCGTCCTTGGTCCCAGCGGCAATCAGGACAGGGAGCGTGAGTTCCCCGATCTCCTTCTCGTTCATCATTTGACGGCCCCCGCGTACGCATGCGGCGAGCGCCTTGAGATCGCTTTTGGTCGCCTCGGCGAAGCCGCGGAACAGCCGCTGCATGGGATCTGTCAGTCCGTCGAGCGAAGGGGCTTCCATGGCTTCCAGGATATTCAAGGGAAGCGCGCCGCGATCCACCAGATGATAGCCAAGACCGCCGAGGATCAAGGACCGCAGGCGGTGGGCGTGCGCCTTGGCAAGAAAGGCGGCGATCCGGGCGCCCATCGAATAGCCCATCACATCGGCGGCCTCGATATGGAGATGATCGAGAAGTGCGCGGGCGTCTTCCGCCATTTTTTGCATGGTATAGTCGGCCGGATCGTACAGTTTTTCGCTGCGTCCATGCCCCCGATTGTCGAATGCGATGACCCGGCGCCCTGCCCCGGTCAAGGTTTTTACCCATTGCGGAAAGACCCAGTTCACCGCGTGCGACGAAGCGAAGCCATGAATGAGAAGGATCGGCTCCCCGCGATCGTCCAGTGCCGGGGGTTCGTCGATAAAGGCCAAGCGAACGCCCCGGTTCAAAAATTCGCGCATTTGAACTTACCTCCGCCCCTGTTTAGCTGAGGCATAAAGGGCGGCAACACTGGATTCTTCAGGGAAAAGGTAGATAATTCGATAAATCTCCTTTACCTTATTTCCGAATCTGTTCGAATTGAGCCTAATTTCCATGAACCGTTTTGAACGCCGCCCTCTTTCGGCGGGAGAAGCCGAAATCGAATATCTGGACGGCGAATTCCGGGTCTTGCGTCCTGGCAGCTTTGTCCGCTGCGCCGCCACCGGGGTCCCGATCAAGCTTGAGGATCTGCGCTACTGGAATGTCGATTTGCAGGAGCCCTATGCCAGTCCCGAGGCCAAGTTGCAAAGGCTCGGCATCAAGCCGAAGGCGACTTGATCCCCTCTTCCAGACAGCGGCGTTAACCCTCGGCGTCCGTCGCCGCGATCATCGCCTGGGCGAGATAGGGCTTGAGCGCGATGATGATGCGGTTTGAAGCGCCGCCGAGCGCTTCCGCCGTTTCGGCCGCCGCACGCGCCATCCCCCGCAATTCGGCATTGTCAAAGAACAGAAGCGCCAGCTGCTTTGCGAGCGTTTCCTCGTCGACCACCAAACCGCCGCCGCCCGTCTGATCGAGAGCTTTATAAATCTCCTCGAAATCCTCGACGTCCGGGCCATGCAGGACCGCGCAGCCAAGAGCCGCCGCTTCAACCGGGTTTTTGCCGCCGCCCCGGCACAAGGATTTGCCGGCGAAAATTACCCCCGCCGCACGGTAAAACAATCCCGCTTCGCCTCTCGTGTGAGCGATATAGATCTCCGGCAAAGGCGCGCTTTGGCGATCGCCGCCGCGCATCCCCACGGTAAGTTTCATTTTCACGGCGCTTTGCGCGATTTCGAAACCTCGCGCCGGGTGATGCGGGACGATCACGGTCAGAAGCTCGGGAAATTGCCGGACGAGCCGGCAATGCGCCGCCATGACAATCTCCTCCTCGCCGGGGAAGGTTCCATCGGCAACCCACAGCGGCCGTGTCCCGATCCGTGCGAGAAGCAGCGCCAAGGCAGACGGATCAGCGGGCGGTGGCGCAAAATCATATTTGAGATTGCCGGTCACCAGAACTTGGCGCATGCCGAGTTGGGCGAAACGCCCCGCGTCGATGTCTGATTGGGCAAGACACATATCGATGCGCTCCAAGAGCGATCGAGCCACGGCGGAAAACCTACGCCAAATCAGGAACGGCCGCGCCGGCAAGCTGGCATCGGCGAGTGCGAGAGGAATGCCGCGGCGGCGGCTTTCCAAAATCAGATTTGGCGGCCGCTCCTCCCCGGAAATCAGGACGATATCCGGCCGCCAATGATCGAGAAACCGGGCCACAAATTGCGGCACGTCGAGGGGCGCAAGTTGATGCAAGGAGAGTGGCAAGCGCGGCGCGAGGTAGGGGCCGGAGTCTCCATCGCCGGTCGTGATGACAACGGTAAAACCGAGCTGCCCAAGTTTTTCGACGAGAGGTGTCAGATAGGCCGCCGAAACAGCACTGGCCGCATGGAGGAGTGCCAGCGGTCCGCCAGGCCTATCTAGAGAAGCCCGGCCAAGTCTCTCGCGCCGCCTTGAAAAATCATCGCGGCCGAGCATACCCCGCCAGCACAGGTAAATGGGGCCAAAAAGGCCAAGGCCCGCGCTTGCCAGGCGATAGGCCGCGAGCAGCGGCGGCGTTCTCACGGGCGATCTGGATATTTCAATCGGCGGCACGCTCTCCCCAACGAACTCCGTTCAAAAGGCCAGGCGGCCAGTTTCTCCGTCAATGCTGGTCTTTCGAGGGATCGATCAGGCGATGCATATGCGTCACGAAATACCGCATATGCGCATTGTCGACGGTTGCCTGCGCCTTGGCTTTCCAGGCTTGCACAGCCGATGCATAGTCAGGGAAAAAACCGACGACATCGAGTTTGGACAAATCGCGAAATTCGGTGCCGTTCAAATCCTTGAGTTCGCCGCCGAAAACAAAATGGAGAAGTTGCTTGCCGTCCGTCATCCTTAGCTCCCCAGCCAAATAGTGTTGGCGGCGCAGCGGACAATTCTGCCCGGACACACTGCATCGGAAACCGCCGAAAAGTTTCCCCTCAATTGCCGCGGGCATTTTCCATGCGCCATCAGAATTCTCAACATCCCCTAACTCTCGCCAGAAAAGCTATTGTTTAGCAAGACGATTTATGTTGCGCGCCACGGCGTTGACTTCGGCATGAATCTGCGCCGGTGCCGCGGTTAGCAGGCCATGCCTTGTATCCTGGCGGTTATAAACGATCGCGCGGCCGTCGAGACCCGTCAAACGGCCTCCCGCTTCTTGAAGAATGAGATCGGCCGCCGCAATATCCCAGTCATGAGCGTTTTCCGAGGCAAAGCCAGCGTCGAGCGCACCGGAGGCGACCGCGGCAATTCGCAACGCAAGCGACGAAATCTTCGGTTGCAGATCGAAATGAAGACCCAATGCATGCAGTTGTTTGGCGAGAAACACCGGCGCTGCAACCCTCGACGATGCATCGATCGCGCGAAGTTTCGAGACTTCGATTATCCTGTCATTGAGGCGTGCCCCGGCACCCTTGACGGCGACATAGGTTTCCCCGAGCGCGGGCGCATGGACGATGCCGAACAGCGGACGTCCGTCTTCGACGAGCGCGACCGCGATGGACCAGGCCTTGCGGCCCGCCACAAAGCCGCGGGTGCCGTCGATGGGATCGACCACAAAAACCAAACTCTTCGAAAGGCGCGCGGGTGTATCCTCGGTCTCCTCGGAAAGCCAGCCAGCTTCCGGCAGCAGGGATTCCAGGCGCTGCTTTAAGAACCGGTCCACGGCGAAATCGGCTTCGGTGACCGGCGAGCCCCCGGGCTTGTGGGAAATTCCGGCGCTCGTCGCCGCGCCCGGACGAAAAAACGCCAGCGCCAGTTCGCCCGCCCCGCGCGCGGCCTCGACGGCGGCATCCGCCAATGTGTCCCGATTCGAGAGTGCAATCAAAATTCATCGCCGTAAGCGGAGGAAATGTCCTCTTCGCTTATCGCGCTGCGGCGCGGCAGACAAGCATTTCCCGCACTCTCCGCGCCGCCGTTCTTGGAATTGAGGGGAAGCCGAGGGCCGCTTAGGCGCTCTCTGCCTCGTTTTAGCTAGCATCCGGACTCATGCGGCCTTCCCTCTTTGCTGCCGGGCCTCGAACAAAAATAATGGCGCCGGCAGGCCGCACCGCGGGACAAGGTAAAAATTTTTCGCAGCGGCGGTCCGCTGACCGCGCGAGGATCACCTCGGCAGAAAATTCCCGCTTGAAGCACGGGTGCAACGCGCTCAAAGAGTCTCGACTCGGACCAATCGGCAGCTGGCGCGGTTCATGACGGGAGCGGCGGAATCCGCAGAACTTGGCCCGGGTAGATTTTGTCGGGGTCCGTCAGCAGCGGCTTGTTTGCTTCAAAG
Source organism: Methylocapsa sp. D3K7 (assembly GCF_029855125.1). Taxonomy (GTDB): domain Bacteria; phylum Pseudomonadota; class Alphaproteobacteria; order Rhizobiales; family Beijerinckiaceae; genus Methylocapsa. Next base: position 4,070,348 of record NZ_CP123229.1, on the reverse strand, counting down.
ATCAAAGGATATTTGCCGCCATGCCCATGGCCATATTCGGATTCGGCGATCTTCCAGAGAGAATCACCCGGCTTCACGGTATAAAATTTGGATTCCGGGGCTTTGTCGGCGGAGGCGATATTGTTCTGCACCGTGCTGACCCCCACCGAATTGCCAATGGCGAGAGCGATTTTCTCCGCCTCTTCCGTCGAGGCGGCGGTGCCCGAAAGCACGACTTTGTCGCCATCGGTCTTGATGTCGACTTTGGAAACATCGAGACCGTGTTTCTCGGCCTCCTTCTTCAATTGATCGGGGGGAGCTGCGGCCGATTCGCTGCCGCCGAAAATCTTAGCGCCGACCGATTTGGCAAAGCTTAAAAGGCCCATGACTTCATCTCCCTTTTCGCGTCGTTGTTCGTGCAGTCCCTCATTTTCTCCGGCAAACGGCTCGCGGCGGAGCATCCAGAAAGCAGCAGGCGGGCGGCTGCCTGGACCACTTTTGATGACCTTAACAAGCCGCTCAAGAAATGCCATCGAATTCATTGGGGCCGCGGCCGCATCGGACTACAAACATAGGGATTGGCGGCGGAGAGCGGGACTATGAATATCGGAGCTGATAAATTGCCGCTCCCCGGTGCGGCTCTCGTCACGGGAGCGGCGAAAGGGATCGGGCTGCGCATCGCCGAGCGGCTCGCGCAAGCCGGTTATCCGGTTGTATTGCATTGCAGCAATGCCTCGCGAGGCGAGGCCGAGGCCGCTGCGGCACGCATAACCGCGCTCGGGCACACCGCGCGCGCATTGCCGTGCGATCTGCTTGGCCCTGACGGCCTGTGTTCCCTGGTCGAAAAAGCCAAAGCGATCTTTGGGCCGCTGGTTTTGCTCGTCAACAACGCCGCGATATTTGAACCAGATGATGCCACCTCGTTCGATCTCGACCTTTGGGAGAAGCATTTTTCGGTGAATTTAAAAGCGCCCCTCATTCTCTCGCGCGATTTCGCGAAGCAATGTCCGACGGGGAGCGAGGGGGCGATCATCAACATCATCGATCAGCGGGTGCTTCGGCCGACACCGCAATTTTTTACCTATAGTCTGAGCAAATCGGCGCTCTTTGCGGCGACACGGACGATGGCGCAAGCCTTCGCGCCGCAGGGCATAAGAGTGAACGCGGTCGGCCCCGGTCCTGTCTCGCCGAACCTCAACCAAGGGGAGGCGGGATTCGCGCGGGAAGTCAAGGGAGTGCCGCTGGCCCGCGCGATCGCGGGGGACGATGTCGCGGACGCGGTGCTCTATCTAGCCAATGCCCGCAATGTGACCGGCCAAATGATTGCCGTCGATGCCGGTCAGCATCTTGCCTGGCAAACCCCCGATGTCGTGCTTTAGATGAGGCCCGCGGCCAAGCAAAATCCAACAATCACCATGCTGACGGCGACGGTGAGTTGGACCGTCCGCAGCGTTATCTTCGAGATCAGGCGGGCACCAAAAAAGGCGCCGAGAAACGCCGCCAAAGCTGCTGCGACGACCGTGCCCATCACATCGGCGGGGAGCCGCTCTAAACTTTGACGAGCGAAGGCAAGACCGTACACCAGCAGACGCGTGACATCGACGATCACTGCCGAGACAACGCTCGTTGCAATGAAAGCTTCCTTTGTCATTCCCGCTTTGATGAGGAAGGCCGCGCGCAAGGCCCCCTGATTGCCGGAGAGACCGCCGAAAAATCCTGAGAGCAAGCCGCCCAGAATGAGAAACCGGGGCGGAAACTTGAGTTCGGAAAATTTTGGGCTGAGTTCGAGCAGCGCAAAGAGGACGATCAGCGATCCGATCACCGCGCCAAGCGCCGTGATCTCATGTGTCCGGCCGCCCAAATCATAAGCCGCGAGCACAGGGAGATTTGCAAAAACCTTCAAAAGGGCCGCCCCGGCGCCAGCGGCGATCGCGGCTGGAAGGCTAAATTTCAGCGCGACGCGCCAATCCGCATTGCGGCCCAAAAGCACCAATTTGAAAAGATTGTTGGCAAGATGCACGACTGCTGTTGCCGCAATGGCGACTGGCACTGGAAAGAAGAGCGCGAAGGCCGGCATGAGAACTGTTCCAAGCCCAAAGCCGGAAAACAGCGTCAGGCCGGATACGATCAGCGCGACGGCGCTAATGACAAGATAGTCCATCAAACCTCCTCCATGCCCAGGTCTCTTCCGGATTTGTCAATCGGCGCTGGGCAGACGGCGGATGGTGAATTCGATGCAATCGTCCGGCAGTTCGCGCCAGGATTCGATTTCTGTCATATACGCGGCCTTCGGAAATTTTAGAAAATAATCGCGCGCCTTGTCCCGCGCCGCGCTGCGCGGAAGCGTATAGGTCTCGCGCCGCCAAGCGCTTTCGCGCGGCTCTTTTTGCCCGCGCTTGGCGAGACGGCGCGCGATCCCCGCAGGTGTCTTTTGTTGACCGCTCACGATGCAATTCCGCAGACGGGCAACGAGCGCCCGATTGGCGCATGATGGCATTTTATAACCATGGCGCGCTGCCGTGCCGCCACTATCCCGCCCGCCGTGGCACTTCGTCAAGCAAGCGCGTCAGACTGGCGGGATCGGTTGGAAAGCCCGCCTCGATCCAGCGCGCTTGCAGACCTCTCAATGCCTCGCCAATCGCCCGCCCCTCCGTGATGCCAAGGGCGATCACATCGGCGCCCGAGAACGGTAGCCGGGGCTCGGTGGCCTCAAAAAGAAAATTTCGCGCCAGCACCCAGCCGCCGCCATTTCCTGGGCGGGCATCGGCCTCGGCCAAGAGGACCGCATCGACAGCCGCTTGGCGCCCATGCCGGAAAAGCAAAGCTTGTAAGTCATGGAAGCCTGGCGGTTCGTCGCGGCCATGAAGCCCGATCAGGGCGCGCGCGGCGGCTTCGAGCCGCTCAGCTTCCGTGTTGGATAGCCGCAACCGGTCACGCAGGCGCAGGGCATCCTCGGGCAAAGCAAGGCAAAGCGCGGCAAGCCGCAGGAGCGGATTTTCCGCCGGACCTGCACCTTCGCCAATGGCGATCAGGCGCCGCAGGCGTGCCGGATTCGGCGCCGAGGCGAGAAGCGGATGCAGCAACCCATCGCCACAGATTTCGCTGCATACTTCGACGGCCTTGCGGGCGCAAAACAGCTTCAACAGTTCGGCCCGGATTCTTTCGCGCGAGAGCTGGCCGAGGCCCTCTCTTTGCCGGATGGCCGCCAAGCGCCCTGCGCGATCAAGCAAACCTTCGCCGAAATCGGCCGAGAAGCGAAAGAAGCGCAGGATGCGCAGATAGTCTTCCTTAATCCGTTGTTCGGGTTCGCCAATGAACCGGACTTTCCGCGCCACGATATCAGCAAGGCCGCCGGTGTAATCGAAAAGCCGTCCGCCCGGCGCCAAGGACAGTGCGTTCATGGTAAAATCCCGGCGTAGGGCATCGATCCGGAAATCACGGCCAAAGCGGACCTCCGCGTGACGGCCATCGGTTTCGATGTCCTCGCGCAGAGTTGTGACTTCAAATGTTTCCTGTCCCGCCAGCACGGTGACAGTGCCATGCTGAATGCCGGTTGGAATCGCGCGAAGGCCGGCGGCTTTTGTCCGGGTGATGACCGCCTCCGGAAAAAGCGTGGTCGCAAGATCGATTTCATGCGGAGGTCGGCCGAAAAGCGCATCGCGCAAGGCACCCCCGACTATGCGGGTTTCCTCGCCCTCAAGTTGCAGAGCGCTAAATACGCTGAGCAAGGCTTCATCACAGAATAAGGCGGTGAGCGCATCGGGTGCCGCGATGCCCTGCTCGCCGGTAGATCTCATTGCAGCCGCCCCGGCACAATCCGCCCGTTTTCGATATGGGCCGGGATATAGGCGCCCTCATGGCGCGGCGCGAAAATGCCGAAGGCGAGCATGCCGGTGACCGCGATCGCAAGACCCGTCAAGGTGAGTGTCGAGACCGCGCTTTTGCTCCAGTGCTCGACCGTAAACGGATATTTTTGCCGGAGGACGAGGTAAACCGCGTAGGCCGCGAAAGGGGAGGCAAACAGCAGCAAGGGATCGAGGATGGCGCGCCACATCAGTCATAAAGCCTTTCGTAGAGATTGCGCAAAATGTCGGCAGTCACGCCCCAAATATTCCGCGCCCCATAAGGCATCGCATGGAAATGCCGCATTTTCCCTTCGATCTCCTTGTGATGCAAAGCGTGATTGGCAGCATTCATGAGAAAAGCGAAAGGCACCTCGAAGGCCTCGTCCACCTCCTCCGGGTTGATCTTAAGGGCAAGAGGCGCGGCAACCTTGGCCACCACCGGAACAATATAAAAGCCCGTCCGGGTCGCATAGGGTTCGAGATATCCAAGCGGCTCGACGCGACGCGGGTCGAGACCGATCTCTTCCTGCGCCTCCCGCAGAGCGGCTGCGGCCGGATCTTTATCACGCGCCTCGATCTTGCCGCCTGGAAAGGCGATCTGCCCTGAGTGATCCCGCAGCCCCGCCGTCCGCTGGGTGAGAATGAGCCTCACTTCTTCAGGATAGGCGGCGAGCCCAATGAGAACCGCAGCAGGCCGCAGACGCCCAGGAACATGAGGAACTGGCCGCGTGTCATGCCCATTGCCAGCTGGTGCCAGGGTGAGGCGCGCCCGAACATGGGCAAAGACGGTCGCCGGAGCAAAACGCCAATCCGCAGATGCGTTTGATGTCATGCGCTCCTTTCCGAGCCTCCGGCTGCCAACGCTTCCACCTCTGCCTCGGCCGCTATCGGGAAAAAAACGCCCGCCGAAACCACGCCGAAACAGGCAGCGCCCGCATGCTCCCTTGTCTCGCAAAGCCCGGCGAGTTCGAGAGACATGGTGCGGGTGGCGAGCGCCCACAGACCGCCCCGCACATGGATATAGGGCTTGATCCCGCCATGCGCCGATTTTTCGAATCTTATTGGATGCTCGGTTCCGGCTTCGACCCAATCCCCCACATTAGTTGCAAATCGCAACACTCGCGGTTGCACGACACTCATTTCGACGGCGAGGAAAGGCGCGTCCTCGACATCTATGCCGACTTTCTCGACGGGCGTGACGAGAACATAGCCGTCAGGGTCTTTGCGCAAGATGGTCGAGAAGAGCCGCACGAGCGCGGGCCGGGCAATCGGTGTTCCGTTGTAAAACCACGTGCCGTCACGGGAGATCCGCATATCAATGGCACCGCAAAATGGCGGATGCCATTGCTCCACCGGCGGCAACGCTTGCCGCGCTTTTCCCGCGTCCAGTCCCGCATTCTTGATTAAGCTATCGATCATAAGGAACAATCTACGTTCCGCGAAATCAGTCAAGCGCCACGATGAGGCCCGGGCGCTGCTACTGATTGCCAGCCGGGTAGCTGTAAGGCAACGCATTGAAGCCGGGCGGGATCTTGTTTTCGATGCCTTGCCGCCGGTCCTCGGTGGTTATCCCCAAAGCCACGCAACCCTGTCCGCCGTAATGAGGAAAGCGATCCACAATGTCCTCGCTGATACGCGCATAGCCGGGTAGCAACGGCGGTTCGAGCCCAAGCAGCCGTTTGGGATCAAAGGCGGACAGAAGATCATCCGAGACGGGCGAATTGATGTCGCGCGGCCCAAGATAATTCTGAACGAAGCCATTGGGTCCGTTGAACGCGGCGGCGCGGCCAGCGGCGAGCGCCTCCGCCTCGTCGGGCAGACTGGCGAGCGCGGGAAGCCCGAACAGCGCATTGATCGTCTCGATCACGGCATTGTGGTCGCCCTCGGCGTGGGAGACGGCGTGCACGCGCGCATAAGGGGAAATCACGATAAGCGGAATCCGTATCCCGCGCGCAAGCGGAAGATGGTCCGGTCCGTAGGACAGAATGCGCGGCGGTACATGATCGTAAAAACCATCCGATTCATCATAGGTAATGATGATGGCGCTGTGTTTCCAAATGTCGGGATTGGCTGCGATCGCATTGATGATCCGCGCGTTCAAGGCTTCGCTGATCTGGTGATCGCTATAGCCGCCATGATCGTCATCGCCGCGAATTTTGGCGATCGCAGCCGCCTTGTCGGCTGGCGTGCCCGGAAGCACATAGGGCTTTTGCTTGAAGATGTTGTCCCGTCCGCCACGGATATAAAAGACGCCGCCCTCCAGCGGCATCGCGCCAGCCGCCATATCGGTGAAGAAATCACCGAGACCGCGGAAATTGCTCCGGAGCGCCGGATTGTTCGCGAGATAGCCGAAATATTGGGGCGCCTCGTGGTGGCTGATGTAGCTGTCGTGCGACGCCGTGGCATCAGCATCCGTCGCCTCGTGATCGTAACCTTCCTCATACCAGCGCCAGGCAACAGGATCTTTGTCGAGCGAAGCGATAAAATCGATGTCCCGCTGAATATCGGGCTCATCATAGTCCTTATTCAGATCCTGGCTCATCGCGGCCCTCACGTCACGTCCGAGAAACGTCAGGGGCAGCGAAGCGAAGGTGAGATTCGAGGCAATGAAATTATCGGCATCGCGTTCTTTCGCTTCGACAGGCTGCCGGTTCGTCTCAGTGACATCGAAGTTTGAGCCATAAAAGGGCTGAAAATCCTTTACGACAGGCGGAGCGTGGGTCGTTCCAGAATGGGTACCGACGCTGAAATCGCGGCCGTTGATTCCGTGCTTCACCCATTGCGTCTCACCGGCCTGACCGGCAATCAAGGCAAGCGCATTTGGTGTCGATGGCGCATTCTCGGTCGCAAAGATGTTGTCGAACAGAACAAACCGGCTGGCGTATTGCCATAGGAACGGTACGGTATCGCAATCGACATGCGACATGACGAGACGCGCGAATTGGGTGCCCTGGGCATCGTTCGGGGGGTTGGCCTCGATGGCTAAGCGCTTATATTCGTCGAACGCGAATCGATCCATCGCGGCGGTGTTGTCGGAAACGTTTATCTTCCGCGCCATGCCCTTATGGCTATGATTGACGCTGTCTATCACATTGGCGTTTTGATCGAGACCAATCAGAAATGGTTCAACGCTCACCGCCTCGCCGCTCCGGACATTTTGATATGTCTGAATGAAGCCTGGCGTATCCTTAGGCGCACGCGGGTGCTGGCCGTCCGAGTAAATTCCGTTGGCACCCGGAAATGTCCCGAAATAATGATCGAAGGATTCATTTTCGTTAAAGATTACGAAAACATATTTGATCGCCCCGCGAAGGCGTTCGATCATTTGTTCCCTTGAGAGCGCCGGCTCATCGCTCCTTGTCCAGTCGCGGTAAAATGGCGCCACGTCTGGTGCGGGGTCTGGCTGCAAAGTAACAAGGGACACGTCCGGTTGTTGCGCCCTGCCCTGCGCCGGAAGGCACAGTTGCATCAAAGCCGCCGTCGCCAAGGCACCGCCCGAGCGAAGCAAAAATCGATTCATTTGGCCCCCAATCCCTGCGTTCGGCAAACGCCGCCTTTTTTGCCGATGCTCGAATGACATACAAGCGGCATCGTCGCGGGGGGCAAGACTCTGGGCGCCTCTCCAAATCGGTTGGAGACGGGACTGAGAATGTTTGACCCGCGCGGGCCTCATGCCCGCGCGGCACCGCTAAAATTCTAGATCCAGCCCTTGATTTCGCGCGCGACATGATCGTGGATCAGCATCATGCCAAGTTCGCTATCGTTCAAGCAAGGAATCACGGCGTAATTCGCGCCGCCATTTTTAACAAAAATCTCGCGGTTTTCGATTCCGAGTTCGAAGAGCGTTTCGAGACAGTCGGCGGCAAAGCCGGGCGCGACGACAACCAAGCTCTTGAGACCACCTCGGGCCAGCTCCTTCACCTTGTCCACCGTATAAGGCTGCAGCCATTGGCGCGCGCCAAAGCGCGATTGAAAGCTCACCGGACAGCGGTCTTCGCCGAGCCCGAGTTCTTGCCGGAGCAACTGCCACGTCACAAGGCATTGGTCGTAATAGGGATCGCCCTTGGCGATCATCGCCTTCGGCAGACTGTGGAACGAAACCAGGATCGTGTCGGGGACGAAACCAAGACGCGAAACGCCGCTGCGAATCGATGTCGCCAAAATGTCGATATAGGTCTGGTCATCGAAATAGGGTGGAGCGATATGAACCGCCGGCTGCCAGCGCATCGCTTTTAAGGCCGCGAAAACTTCGTCATGAACACTTGCCGTCGTAGCGGCGGCGTATTGCGGATACAGCGGCACGACCAAAATCCTGGAGCACCCGTGCTCCTTTAAGGTCGTAATGCCCTCCGCGATGCTCGGCTTGCGGTAGCGCATCGCCCACGCGATGAAAAACCGGTCACGCGCCACATGGTGGCTTTTCGAATCAAGGCCGCCGGCACCGATCCAAGCCGCGAGTTTTTCTGCCTGCGACCGCGTAATGGCCTTCAGCGGTCCTTCATTGGTCTCCTTGTTCCAGATCGCCGCATATTGCTTGGCGATCCGGCCGGGCCGGAAGATCAAGACGAAAAACTGCAGAATCGGCCACCAGAACAATCGCGGGAGTTCAATGACCCGACGGTCGGTCAGAAACTCCTTCAGAAATGTCCGGACAGACCAGTAGCGAGGGGCATCCGGCGTTCCAAGGTTGACTAGCAGAATGCCAATCTTTCCTGGCGCGATCTGTGGTTCATTATTTGCGAGTATGGCTGCCATTTATCGATACGTCCGCCTTTTGAGGTCATCGTTCGCGGCATTCGTCTTACGGCATTTACGCGAAGGATCCGCAACACCGCGCTTGATGTTTTCACATAGTGTTTCTTTCATGACGGTGCCGCGCGTTATGACCGCACGCCGCGCCCGAGAGGCGCACCCGCTCAGCAGCGAATCGGGGTGGAAAACGCGATGGGCTCAGAGTGACTGTTTGTCGCGCAAGCGGATGATGACGTCGATGCCGGCGATCGACTTACCAGGCGGGGGCTGTGGCAGCCCTTTATAATCGACGTCGACTCGAGGGATATCGATTAAAACATTCGTGCCTTCGACATGAAAATGATGGTGGTCCGAAACATTGGTGTCGAAATAAGTTCTCGATCCGTCGATGGCGATCTCCCGCAACAAACCTGCTTGGGTGAATTGATTGAGGCTGTTATAAATAGTCGCAAGCGAGATCGAAACGCGCGACGCCTGCGCCTCCTCCTGCAGATTTTCAGCGGTCAGATGACGGTCCCCTTTGGCGAACAACAGCCAGCCGAGGGCAATTCGCTGCCGTGTTGGCCGCAGCCCCGCGGCGCAGAGTTTGCTGCGCACGTCGTGAAAGGGACACCCTGTCAACAGCCCAACCGGCGCGGCCGCGCGGCGCGGTTTCGAGACATTCGGGGAAGTCCTATGGGCAGCCATGAATTAGCACCCTTTCCGGCTTGTCCGGCGGCATAGCTGAAGGCCAATTTGGAAAATATAGAGAACTGGCGCCCGCCGGGCAACCTTTGAACGTCATTTTGCTTCGCGAGACCAAACCACCGCATTTATCCCTGTGCCTGCGGCGAGCACGGCCGGCTTGTGTGAGCGGCTGCAGCATGGCGGCCGCTCGGCCCTTAAAGGGTGCTGTCCTCGCTGCCCGGATAACTGCACCGCCATCGGACGACTTGCCGGCCTGGATGGGTGCCCGACCATTCGGCGATGACCGGCGGGGCTTGCGTCATGCATTGCATGAGCGAGCCTTCGTCCATCAACGAAAGCCGGCGCTCCTCGCAGGACGCAGGCTGAGACATGGTGCAAACCGTCAGAATCAATTCGACGAAACCCATCTCCGGCCCCTTCGACCAAGAGGAAGTCCAAAGCATGCAAATTTAAGGCAAAATGGGTTAACCCGCCCGCTTGGAGATCGTTAGCTTTTTTTATAGTCGATATAGGCGAAACGCTGATCGGCGGGCGTGCCTTCGAGGCCGCCGCCTTCCTTGGCGGGCTGCCAGAGCACCACATCTTCGATTTTCTTTGCCAGCGAGAAATCCTTGTCGGTAATTCCCTTGGCGGCATGGTTTTGCAGCCGGACCTCAACCCACGCGTAGGAGGCGGTCAGATCGGGATGATGCCAAGCCGCCTCGGCAAGGTGACCGACCGTGTTGATCACCATCAAGGTGCTCTTCCAGCTCGCGGTTTTGTAGGTGCGGCGAATCCATCCCCCTTCATAAGTCCAGCGCGGCAATTCTTGTTGAAGCCGGGCCAATATCTCGGGTTCGCTATAGGTTCTTTCCTTGGCGGCGTCGCTCATCGTGACTCCCATCTGCTGCGATGCTTCCCGCTGGCTTGCCATGTGTTGGCTTGGCCATCGGAGTTTCGTCTGGAAAACAATTCTAATACGAAATGCGGCATGATACGAAATGGGCGGGTTTGGGCCGCCACCAAATATGAATGATGAGCCAGAAACGGAGGAGATATGCCGGGATCACGGCCGGCTTGCCGGCGCAGCTTCCACCGATGGGAAAAGGCGGCATGGAGTGCGATGACGCTGTTAGGGGTGCTTGGGGGCCTTCCGGCGGGCCTGGCGCAGCCGCGCGGCGGCAATTCCAACCCGGATTGGCCGTGCCGGCAGATTCTCGTCGGCCGGCTGTCGGCCACCACCATGTGGTCCGGCCCTTCGATTGAAGGCGTCGCCTGGCGAAGCGATCCCGCGGTGGCTAATCTTGTCGCGAAGATCGCGGCACGGCGCACGCCGCTCGAGGAGGCAGGGCGCGCGATCGACGCCTTTGCCGCGTCAGAAGGCGCCGGAAAGCAGAAAAAGCTGCTCGCCGTTTTCGCCGGCCTGTTCGAGACCCTCGATGGGGAACGCACGCAAGTGATCGACGGGCTGTTGCGCTTCGGGGCGAAGCAAAAGGAACTTGCCGGCAAAATACGCGCCGAGAACGCTTTGCCGAAAGATGCGCCGGACCCACAGCCGCTGGAGTCGGTGGGGCAAGACAAGAGGACCGTCGCGCAGAACTTGCAATGGGACTTGCGGGTTTTCGATGAACGGCGGCAGGCGCTCACCTATGTCTGCGAGTCTCCGACGCTGATCGAGCAGCGATTGTTCGCGCTCGCCAAGATCATTCAACGGAACTGGGATTGAGAAAAGCCACCCAGAACGGCAGTGCGGGCTATTGCGTCAGGGGTGCATTGTTCTCATCGAGCAGCGGCACGCCATAGACCGCCAGAATATGAGTAATCGCGTCCTGATTCTCGGCAATGAGCTTGTTCAAGAGGCGTTTCCATTCCTGATCGGAATGACGGACCCCCATGCCGATCCGGTAGATGAGATGCGATCCAGACGTTTCCTTGACCAGCGGCATGACCTTCATCGGTGTCTTGGCATGCTTGGCGAGGTACCCCGCGATCGGCCCCCAAAGAATGGCAATGTCGATACGGTCCGCGTCCAGATCGTCGATCATCGCCGACGTGGGCGCGTCAAATCTTGTATCGACCACGAGCGGATAGGATTTGATGTTGCCCAAAAGCCCGTTGACCGCGAGATTGGTTGCCGGGGGTGTGCCGGCGACGATGCCAATCCGCTTGCCTTGCAACAGCGGGCTTTCCAGGCTGTCCACGGATTCAAGACCGCTTCCCTGTTTCGAGACCAGCGCGTAGGTTGTCCGGTAATAAGGGTTTGTCCCTTGAACGATGTCGTCTCCCTGCGGCATTCCCATGATGACGTCGCACTTATGTGCGTTCAACGTGTTGCGCACAAAGCCGGTGGCCCCAGGATAAAACTCATAAGAGAGAGTTTTGCCCAGCTTTTGGGCGAGGAACTCGGCAAGCTTGTTCTCGAATCCCTCGCCAGACTGGTTAGAGAAGGGCAAATCGCGGGGGTCAGCGCAGACACGCAGAACCTTTGGATCGATAAGCTCGATCGAACCTTCATCCGGGGTTTGCGCCGTGACGCTGGCCGCGATCAAAACGACCGGCAAAATGAGGAGGAGTTGAAGAGCAGCCCGCCAAGCTCGCATGCGTTTTACGGCTAATTCTACTCGCCGAGACATGCCTTCTCCGCTTCGGATGCCTGCGGTGGTTTCTCGTCATGAGCCGGAGGCCTGCCGCGAGGGACCGCTTCATTCGATCTCGAGCGGAGATAAACATAAATATCGTCGATATAGCACATGACGTTTTTATTATCGCCGAGCGCCGGCATCACCTTGTTTTCACCGCCGCCGAGATTTTGCCGGCCGCCAACGACAATCCCGTAAAATTCGGGGTAGTTGATCGTTTTCAGCGAATTCTTGAGGGCCGGCGCATAAGTTGAACCTTCGCCATCGGGGCCGTGGCAGACCGAGCATTCGGATGTGTAGCGGCGGTAACCAGAATAGCTGTACCAGTCCACAGTTCCATCCGGCTTGACGTTGAAGGTGGGATCCCCCTTCCCATCAACATATTTGCCTTTGTCGTCTTGCTTGACCGACTTGGGGTCGCCAGGAGCCTCGGCCATCGCCGTGGTTCCGCAGGCGACGAGAAAGGCAAGTGACAAGGCCCGCACGAGAAGAGTGGTTTGCACGAAACTATCCTTGTTCAAGTAATGAATACACGGAACAAAACGCCCGGCGCAAAACGCCGGGCGTTTCCCTTGATGACCTGCCGGAGATTAGTACCCCGACGGTAGAGCGAACACGGTCAGTTGGCCGCCGAGCGCCGTATAGTTGGAGAGCGCCGCATAGCCGCCCACCGCGCCAAGGCCTTCGGTTCCCTTCGTCAAGCCGGCCGCAAGACCGATGCCGGCCCAGCCGCCGACGCCGGAGAGCACCGCCACATATTGCTTGCCGCCGTTCTGATAGGTGATGACGTTCCCGATAATCCCGGACGGCGTCTTGAACTTGAAAAGCTCGTCCCCGGTCCGGGCATCGACAGCTTTCAGATAGCCTTCAAGCGTGCCGTAGAAGACCAAATTGCCGGCGGTCGCAAGAGCGCCAGACCAAACCGAGAACAGCTCTTTTTTCTGCCATACGATTTTACCGGTCTTGGCATCCCAGGCAGTGAAATTGCCCATATGGGAATCGCCCTTGGGCGGATACATGGACAAGGTCGCGCCGACATAAGGCTGCCCCGCCGTATAGCTGACATGGAAGGGTTCATAATCCATGCACACGTGATTGGCGGGAATGTAGAAGAGATTGGTCACCGGCGAATAAGCGGCCGGCTGTTCATCCTTCGATCCGAGAGCCGCCGGGCAAATGCCCTGCGAATTCACGTCCTCGCCATTGGCCTCGGTCGAAAATTCCTTGACGACCAGCGGACGTCCATAGGTCGGGGAACTTTTATCAAGATCGACCTTGGTCGCCCAATTGACCGCCGCATCGTATTTTTCCGCGACGATCGGCTCGCCGGTTTCACGATCGATCGTGTAGCCGAAGCCGTTCCGGTCGAAATGGACGAGAACCTTGCGCATCTCCTGATTGGCCAGGATCATCTCGTTGATCGCATCATAATCCCACTGATCATGCGGCGTCAGCTGATAGACCCATTTGGCGACACCGCTATCCGCGTCGCGCGCCCACACAGTCATCGACCAGCGATTGTCGCCCGGCCGCTGCTTGGGGTTCCACGTCGAGGGATTGCCAGAACCATAATAGACGAGGTTCAGCTGCGGGTCGAAGGAGATCCAGCCCCAGGTGGCGCCGCCGCCAATCTTCCACTGGTCACCCTTCCAGGTGTTGATGCCGGAATCCACTCCGACGGGCTTGCCTAGGCTGGTCGTGTGTTCCGGATCGATCAGAGTGTCGGCATCCGGTCCCATCGAATAGCCGCGCCAAGCCCGCTTGCCGGTCTTGATGTCATAAGCCGTGACAGATCCGCGAACGCCAAATTCGCCGCCTGAAATGCCGACGAGAACTTTGTCCTTCACGACTTGCGGCGCCGACGTGCCCGTCTCGCCTCTGGAAGGATCGCCGTTCTTCACCGACCACACGACAGCACCGGTTTGCGCGTTCAGCGCGACCAGCGTCGTATCGGCCTGATGCAGGAAGATCTTGCCTTCGCCATAAGCAACGCCACGATTGACGGTGTCACAGCACATGACCGGAATGACATTCGGATCCTGTTTTGGCTCATATTTCCAAAGAATCCTGCCGTCGTGATTTAAGTCGAGGGCATAGACAATGTTGGGGAATGGCGTGCTGAAATACATCACACTGCCAATCACCAAGGGGCCGCCTTCGTGACCGCGCAAAACACCCGTCGAAAAACTCCATACGGGAACCAGCCGCTTCACATTGTCGGTGTTGATCTGGTCGAGTTGCGAGAAGCGGTGATTGGCGTAGTCACCCGTGGGCAGCGCCCACTGCTTGGGATCTTTCGAAAGTTGGATCAGTTCATCATTGGAGAAGGCAGCACCATTGGCGAGAACCGCCGCGGCACCGATACAGGACATTAGCAGGAACTTGCGCATTCATTTCCTCCGGACACTCTAGCGCGCGGCGCCTGAACGCTCGCTCTCGCGGCGCCGGCGCCTTGTCGTTGCATCTCTCTCCGGCAGCGTATCAGGACACCGGGAAGACAGTCGATTCCACAACAACCCAGTTTTCACATAAGGCAAGGCCTGGAAAAAGCCGGTGCCCTGTCTGCAGGCGAGCGGAACCCCTCCGCCGATGCCATGGAGCCAGAAAACTCCGGCATGTGTATATATTGAGCGTCAGGCCGTTACAATAGTCATTCCACGCTAACCGATCGCCTGCGGCGGGGATTTTTATCCTCATTTCGTCACTTGCAGCGCTGCCGCAGCGCAATGCCACGCCGGAGCCCGGAAGGGCCCTTATGTCCGCGGGATGACCCAAGGCTTGCGTCGAAAGCGGGGCTAACGGAACCCCGGTTCCGGTAAGATGACGGACATTGTCTGGCTCGTGTGGCACATCGTGCGGGGAGAGGTGGGGGATCAAATAGAGGATGGCGTCCAAATCGCATAAGACGGCGCTGGCTTCGACTTGATGAAATGCCGCGCCGCCGCCAAACCCTCGGCCGCGGCGATTTTCACTCGGTCGCGCAATGCCGACGCCCCGGGCGCTGCCGGGGCGATGCCAAATTTTCGCAACATCCTGTTCATCTGGTAAACGCGTTTTTCGCGGAGGCCCGAACGCAGTTCATAGTTCACACTCAGCGCCACCGAAATATTATCGTGGTTGCGCACCCAATGCGGCGCAAAAACCGGAATGTGAACGCCCTGCCCCGCACGAAGGTCGTAGGCAACCGCGTCGGGAAGGCGGCTTTCCTGATAAAGAATGCTGTTCATGTCGCCGCCATAATAGGCTTCGCGCTGTTCATGAGAGGCGAGCGTCCGGTCCGTCTGGTCATAGACCCAAAGCGATTTATCCCCGACGGCTTGCACAAGGAAGTTGCACTCCGCATCCATGTGATAGGAGGTGATCCGGTTCGGCGAGCTGATCAAAATCAGCACCTCGCCGACCAGCACATCTTTCCGTATTTGCTCGCCGGAAAATTCGACGACCTTCGAAAGAAATTGCTGAAGGACCGGGGCATAGACAGGATCCTGCTCGACATGTTTGAGGACGACGAGCGAATTATTTTGACCAATATTTGCGATTGTGTCGATGAGCGTCAGTTTGCTCTCTCCGTTCGCACCCCACGTATCCGTCACTTTGACGTTGCCATTCGACCAATAGGTCTCTTGGTGGTAAGGTCGCCGCGCAAGTTCGATCAGACTTGGCAGCTGGAACAGCGCGTGATCCTTGAGCCCATGCTGAAAGGCAAATGTGTGCCGGTTGGTATTGCGCGTGAAAAGCCCGTCCGGATCGCTCAGGATCGGCAACACCTGCCCCAGGTTCTCGGCGCTGGACAACATTTGCATATCAACAGGTGTCGGCATAACCTGAACCTCTAGCATGGACGTGCAAATCATCCGGGCGATGCCCGCACGCTAACCATGCTTCAACTTTCCGGTCAAGCAAATGGACCGGTCCGGCGATGGCCGGCGGGGACACCTAATGGACGGTGCTCCCGACTGGCGAACCGTGGTGCAGCTTGTACCTTACGGGCGCCCGCGGCTCCGCCGACGTTTCATCGAACAGCTCCGCCAATTTTTCCGTCATGGCGCCGCCAAGTTCCTCGGCGTCGACGATCGTCACCGCGCGGCGGTAGTAACGCGTCACGTCATGGCCGATGCCGATCGCAATCAGTTCGACGGGAGAGCGTGTTTCGATCTCCTCGATCATGAAGCGCAAATGCTTTTCAAGATAATTGCCGGGATTGACCGAAAGTGTCGAATCATCGACCGGCGCGCCATCGGAAATCATCATCAAGATGCGGCGCTGCTCTGGCCGCGCGAGAAGCCGCCGGTGCGCCCAATCGAGCGCCTCGCCGTCGATATTTTCCTTGAGCAGACCCTCGCGCATCATGAGCCCGAGATGTTTGCGCGACCGCCGCCAAGGCGCGTCCGCCGATTTATAAATGATGTGGCGAAGGTCGTTGAGGCGGCCGGGCGATGCTGGCCTGTTCGCCTGCAGCCACCCTTCCCGCGATTGACCGCCCTTCCATGCGCGCGTCGTGAAACCGAGGATTTCGACCTTGACGCCGCAGCGCTCCAAGGTGCGGGCCAAAATATCGGCGCAGGTGGCGGCGACCGTGATCGGGCGGCCGCGCATTGATCCCGAGTTGTCGATGAGCAAGGTCACGACCGTATCGCGGAACGCCATATCCTTCTCGCGCTTGAACGAGAGCGGCTGGCGCGGATCGGCGATCACCCGCGGCAGCCGGGCGGGATCGAGGATGCCTTCCTCGAGGTCGAACTCCCAGGACCGGTTCTGCTGCGCCAGCAGACGCCTTTGCAGCCGGTTGGCTAGCCGCGCGACGATCGAGGAGAGATTGTTCAATTGCTTGTCGAGGTAGGAGCGAAGCCGGTCGAGTTCCTCGGCATCGCAAAGATCCTGCGCCGCGACAACCTCGTCATATTTGCTGGTGAAAGCCTTGTAATCGGAGGCACGCGGTTCCGCGCGCGCCTGCGGCAACGGCGGCCGTGGATCGCCGGGCTCATCGGAAGAGCCAAGCTCGGCCTCCTCCTCGAATTCGCCGGCCGGCGCGTCGGCGGCATCGATCTCGCTTTCTTCCATCCCTTCCGAAGAAGCCTCGGCGGTTTCGCTCCGGCTGGCATCGCCTGTATGATCCTCGGCGCCGTCCGCCGCTTCATCGTCGGCGGCCCCGTCGGGTTCGCCATCGGCGTCCTCCTCGTCTTCCAGGGTGCTGTCAAGGCTGCCCTCATCGACCATTTCGAGCGCGGTCAAGACTTTATGGAAGGCGATCGCGAAGGCCCGCTGATCCTCGATTTGAAAGGACAGCCGGTCGAGTTCAGCCGCCGCACGCTCCTCGATCCAAGGCCGCCAAAGTTCGACAATCTTTTCCGCGTTTTTGGGAGGCCTCAGCCCAGTCAGGCGCTCACGCACGATCATCGCGAGCGCGTCCTCGAGCGGCGCGTCGCTGCGCGCCGTAATGTCCGCATAGCGGGCGCGTTGAAACCGGTCATCGAGCATGGCATCGAGATTGCCCGCGACACCCTGCATCCGCCGCGATCCGATCGCCTCGACGCGCGCTTGTTCGACCGCATCGAAAACCGCCCGCGCGGCGGTGGCTTGGGGAGTCAGCCGCCGGTGCATATCCATGTTGTGACAGGTGAGCCGGAGCGCCATGGAATCGGCGTGACCGCGCAAAATCGCCGCTTCCCGCGCGTCGAGCTTGCGCGAGGGTTCCGGCAACCGCGCCTTGGCGCTGTCCCCCGTCGAGACCAGACTCGGCCGCTCGGCCGCGAAAGCCACCTCGATCTGCGGCATTTTTGCCATGGCGCGCATGCACGAGGCGACCGCCCGCTTAAACGGCTCTCGCGGCGCTTCCATCTTTCCATGCGGCTTCTGGTTGGAACTCATTCCCGCCGTTTCCGGGTTATATCGTTGACCGCGCGATGTCTTCACCGCCATGCGATGCGCTTCAGCTCATGACGACATTGATCGCGCTTTCTGGAAGATCCTTGCCAAAACTCCGCTGGTAGAATTCCGCAACAAGCGCGCGTTCCAATTCGTCGCATTTGTTGAGAAAGGTCAGCCGGAACGCGAACCCTGTGTCGCTGAAAATTTCCGTGTTCTCGGCCCAGGTGATCACGGTGCGCGGGCTCATCACGGTCGAAAGATCGCCGCCGATGAATGCGTTGCGGGTCAGATCGGCGACGCGCACCATTTTGTTGATCGTATCGCGGCCTTCCTTGGTTGCCTGAAATTTCTTTACCTTGGAGAGGACAATCTCGACTTCCTTGTCGTGCGGCAGATAGTTCAGCGTGGCAACGATCGACCAGCGGTCCATCTGCCCCTGGTTGATTTGCTGGGTGCCATGATAAAGGCCCGACGTATCGCCAAGACCGATCGTGTTCGTCGTTGAGAACAGCCGGAAGGCGGGATGTGGCCGGATCACCCGGCTCTGATCGAGAAGGGTAAGACGGCCCGACATTTCGAGCACACGCTGAATGACGAACATCACATCCGGGCGGCCCGCGTCATATTCGTCGAAACACAAGGCGACATTGTTTTGCAGCGCCCATGGCAGAATGCCATCCCGGAACTCGGTCACTTGCAGACCGTCCTTGATGACGATCGCATCCTTGCCGATGAGATCGATGCGGGACACGTGACTGTCGAGGTTGATCCGGACACAGGGCCAGTTCAGCCGCGCCGCGACCTGTTCGATATGCGTCGACTTGCCGGTGCCGTGATAACCGGTGATCATCACGCGGCGGTTCTTGGCGAAGCCCGCGAGAATGGCGAGCGTCGTATCGCGATCGAAGAGATAATCGGGATCAAGATCTGGAACATGCGGATCGACGCTGGAATAAGCGGGAGCTTCCATGTCGCTGTCGATACCAAAGACTTGCCGCACCGAGATCTTCATGTCGGGCAGGCCGCCAGGCGCGGCGCTTTCGTCCATTATCATGCGTTGCATTCGTCCTTTGTACCGGCGGCCGCGACAGTTGTCTGATGCCGCTTGACCGCTTCCATGCTGTCCAACTTATAAGGAGAGCCAACGGATGGCAGTCGCCACGCCACCGAGAGGCTCAAGCCTCCTTGACAGACCTCAAATAATTATAGGCGCGGATTATCTCACGCAATTTGTCTTCATTCGACCGGTCCCCCGCATTGGCGTCCGGATGCAAGCGCTTGACCAAATCCTTGTAGCGGGCCTTGATCACGACCATGTCCACGGTATCATCAAGACCCAATTGGTCGAGGGCTCTCAAGGCCGCCAGACCATAACGCGGTTTCCGGGGTGTTTCGTAAGAATAGCGCCGCGTGCCTGCTTGCGACACTTCTTGGCCCTCGCCAGGGCGCGGCGGATCGTCGCTCTCCTCGCGAAATTTCTTGCCGCCGCGTTTCACTCCCATGGACCAGGTCGGCCGGTGACCAACCAAGGCCTCGCGCTGATAATCGGCCATGGCTTCATTGCTCATGCCATTGAAATAATTATAAGATGCGTTGTATTCGCGGACATGGTCGAGGCAGAAGCAAAAATATTGGCCCTCCCGCAGACGTCCCATGGGAGCCCGGAATGGACCTGCTTCGTTACAGCCTGGATGCTGGCACAAGGTTTGGTCCGCGCGCGGTTCCTCCTTCAACGCGGACTTGACCCTGATGCGGTCGAAAAGACGTGATCTCAAATTCATGGCGGCCCCATTATGAATGTCTTTGAGATAGCCGCAAGCAGTTCGATGCGGTAAAATAATTTTTCCGCGTCTGGTCCGTGAATGGATCGGCTAGAAATGTCGTAAGTCCCGTAAACTTTAACTCAGGTTTTGACATGCGCGCGCAAAGTGACTTGGCTGCCAGCGATCGCATCAAGGCAAAATTGCAGGCGGCTCTAACCCCTGTCTTTGTCGAAATCATCGACGAGTCTCACAAACACGCGGGCCACGCCCACGCCGTGGCACGGCCAGGCACGGCCGGGACGACGGGCGAAACCCATTTTCGGGTTAAAGTGATTGCCGAAATATTTAGAGGCAAAAGCCGGATCGAGCGCCACCGCGCGATTCATCAGCTGTTGGAGACTGAATTCGAAGGCGGTCTGCATGCCTTGGCCATCGAGGCCAAGGCGCCAGGAGAATAGATTTAATCTACACAGCCCGAAACGCTTGACTGATAAATCTCATCCATCATCGCTTTAGGAAGATAGATCGGATCGCGTCCCGTTTGACCATATATTTTGGTGGTTAAGTACGCTAATGCAAGTGGTGCCCGCGGCTTGAAACCGTGTTGAACGCGACGGCCGTCCGCTTGCCATGCGTATGCACCGACGCGGTCGAGTGCCGCGCATGACTATGATGCGCATAGCCGTGTCCGCCGCCGTGTCTTGCCCAACGATGCCTCGTTGAACCGTGACGGCGGCCATGACGATGGTCCGGCTCGTCATCAGGGGCGGCCGCGACCTTGGTATCGGCGTCCACGGCTGCGACCCCCTCGTCCTGATTGTTGGTCTCCGCCGCATCACGCACGGCGCCATGATTGCGTGCCACCGGCCCAAACAAGGCCAAACATTGGTTATAGGCATCTGCCGCCTGGATTTTTTCGCACTCATCAATGCTGCGCGGAGCGGCGTTGGAGCAAGCGGGAGCCGCAATCACTGCGGCGGTGAAAACACTAAGCAAGGTCAATCGCAAGGTTTCATCCTCTAAGGCACGCGCCGGTTTTCTTGACGACCTCGGCGACGATTTTGCCGGCAGCGGCATCAATCTCAGCTTCGGTTAGGGTTTTTTCGCGCGGTTGCAAGGTGACGGATATGGCGACCGATTTCTTACCTTCCGGAATGGTCTCGCCTTCATAGACGTCGAACACGCCAACCTCGGTGACGAGGGCACGTTCGCCGGCCATGGCCGCCTTCACGATGTCGGCGGCGTTCACCGGCCGGTCGACGAGGAAGGCGAAGTCGCGTTGCACAGGCATGAACTCCGGAAGTTCGAGTTTCGGTTTGGTTCTTGTGAGCCTCAATTTCGGCGCTGGTATGTCATCGAGAAGCAACTCAAAACCGGCGACTGGCCCCTCGGCACCCATGGCTTCCAGGGTGCCCGGATGGATCTCGCCGAACGCGCCAATGACATTTTTTGGCCCAAATTGAAGCGTCGCGGAGCGGCCGGGATGAAACCAGGCAGGTCCGCCAGCAACGATCTGCACGGCGGCCGCCGCCACACCAAGCCCCGAGAGAAGCGCGAGAACATCCGCCTTGGCGTCGAACGGGTCGACATTGGCGGCGGCCATCGACCAATTTTTTCCGCGGCCGGTCTCTTTCGCAAGGCCGCGCCTTATCCCGCTCACGGCGATCTTTTGATCTGCTTCCCCGTCGCCGAGAAAGATCTGGCCGACTTCGAAAAGCGCGACGTCGCCATGGCCGCGGTCGGCATTGCGTTGGCCCGCCGCGATCAGCCCTGGCAACAGACTCGGCCGCATGTCCGATAGTTCTGGCGCAATCGGATTGGCAAGCGCGAGCGACGTTGCGCCGCCGCCAAACATCTCCGCACGCTGGCGCGACACAAACGACCACGTCACCGCTTCGACAAGGCCATTGGCGGCGAGCGCCCGTTTGGCGCTCTTGGCCCGCTTTTGCGGCAATGTCAGCACCGCCGCCGCAACCTGCGCCGATGCACGCGGCAATGGCACCGGCTGAACGCGGTCAAGCCCGGCGATACGCAGGATTTCCTCGACGAGATCGGCCTTGCCCTCGATGTCGGGGCGGAACGAGGGCACCTTAACCACCACCTCGCCAGCATTCCCAGCCAAATTGGCGAGTTCGAATCCAAGGCTTTCGAGAATACCGGCCATTTCCGAGCTGTCGAGTTCGAGACCCGTCAGCCGTTTGACCTCACTCCAGGGAAATACAATCCGCTTGTCGGGCTGCGGAATCCTCCCGGCAAGCGTGATTTGCGAGGCAGAGCCGCCGCAAAGCTCGATAACAAGCCGCGTCGCAAGCTCAAGTCCAGGCAAGCAGAACGCCGGATCGACACCCCGTTCAAACCGGTAGCGCGCGTCCGAATTTATGCCAAGACGCCGCCCGCTGCGCGCGATATTCACCGGATCCCACAATGCCGATTCGATAAGCACATCGGTCGTTGTCTCGTCGCAGCCCGAGGCTTGCCCGCCCATGATTCCGGCAAGCGATTCAACCCCAGCCTCGTCGGCGATGACCACATTGTCCGCGTCGAGCCGGTAGGTTTTGCCATCCAGCGCGATCAATTCCTCGCCCGGCGCGCTGCGGCGGACGGTGATGTTTCCCTTGATTTTTTGGGCATCGAAAACATGCAGCGGCCTGGCCCGGTCGAAGGTCAAATAATTGGTGATATCGACGAGCGCATTGATCGGCCGCAGCCCGATCGCCTTGAGTCGCCTCTGCATCCACGCCGGGCTTTGCCCATTGCGGACTCCTGTGACGAGGCGCAACGCGAAGGCTGGCGCCAGATGCGCGTCTTGCGGCGCGAAATCGAGGCGGATCCCAGCCGGGCACGGAAAACTGATTTCGACCGGTTTTATGGCTCGGTTCTTGAGCTTGCCCAGCCCCGCCGCCGCAAGGTCGCGGGCAATGCCGTGGATGCCCGCCGCATCGGGCCGGTTCGGCAAAAGATTGATCTCGACGACCGGGTCATCGAGTTGAGCCCAGGCCGCATAAGCCGCGCCGACCGGCGCCGCCTCGGGTAAATCGAGAATGCCATCATGGTCCTGGGAGAGTTCGAGTTCGGCGCCCGAACACAGCATGCCGTGCGACTCGACCCCCCGGATCACGCCCTTGCCGAGCGTGATCTTCTTTCCAGGGATATAGGTTCCGGGCGGAGAAAATACCGATGTCATGCCCGCTCGCGCGTTTGGCGCGCCGCAAACGACCTGTACGGGGGTGCTGCCTCCCGTATCGACAAGGCAGACACGCAGCCGGTCGGCATTGGGGTGGGGTTTCGCCTCGATGACGCGGGCGATGACAAAATCCTTGAGGGCGGCGGCTTTGTCCTCGGCATGCTCGACCTCAAGACCGGTCTTGGTCAGCGCGGCGATGATTTCGTCGAGGGTGGCATCGGTCTCAAGATGATCCTTGAGCCAGGAAAGCGTGAATTTCATTGCGGTTCCAAAAAGCGCCGGGCAAGCCTTGCGATGAAAGGCGGCTGGCCCCTGGCCGGTGATTGCATCTGCCTATTCGATCGAGGGATTTGTGTCTCTAGTGTTTTTTGAAGGCGTGGGGAACGTGTGTTGGTTTTTTCCCAAATCCGCCAGACGTTCCCATTCGAGGGCCTGGCGGCTTGAGCCCCCTCCCGGTTGCAGGTAATGGAGAAGACACAAAGCATTGCTCCGGCGCTTGAGGTTTTGATGAAATGAACAAAGCGATTGAAATAGCAAGACGGGGGAGCAACGGCTTACGGACAATCGCCGCATTGATGCCGGTCGCGGCAAGTTTCAGCTTTGCAAGCCTCGGCTTGGCAGCGGACTGGGATTCCGGCCCCCCTGGTCAGCCCTCTAGCGAATATTCGCAAGGCCCCGGCGTCCCCTGCTCGATCGGCGCGCCGATATGGGCACCGCCAGCGGTCACGGCTGCGGAACTTCCCTGGCGCTCCGTTTGGCTTGGGCATTTTTCCGGCGGCCGCCCCTATTCCGATGGCTATGGCCATACCCTTATCGATTGGCGTGACGAAAAATTCTGTTTTCCGGAACGGCGGCAATGCCAAGCTTGGGTTCGCGAACTGCGCCAGGACTATCACCGGCCGGAAGGCTATTGGACGTGTCTGCTGCTTCGCTGAACAGTTCGCGTTCGGCACTCTGATATTTTATGTTTTATATCCACAACCCGGGATTGGAGAGCCGCAATGTTCGCTGCGTTGAAAAATTTTATCGCTGAGGTCAGCGGCACGGATCAAACCGCCCGGCGCTTCGACGAGGAGGATTATCGTCTCGCGGCCGTCGCTTTGCTCGTTCACATCGCCAATGTCGACGGCACCACAGACCTCGCCGAGCAGCGGCGCCTGAAAGCAATCATTGGCGAGCGGTTCGGCCTCGACGCCGGCGCCACCGCGGAATTGATCGCGACGGCAGAGGAAAGCGACCGCGAGGCCGTGGATTTCTACCGTTTCACCAGTGTGCTGAAGCGCGCGCTCGATGACGATGGGCGTCAGAAGATCGTGGAGATGCTGTGGGACATCGCCTACGCCGATGGCGTGGCCGATGAATTCGAGGAAAATACGATCTGGCGGATCGCCGAGCTTCTCGGCGTTTCGACACGCGACAGGGTCTTGCTCCGCCAGCGTGTCGCCGGCCGCGCACCCGCCCCCGCTCCCACCCGAGGCCCCTGGGCCGCACCTGCCGCCGCCAAGGACAAAGCATGAGCGGCGCAATAGCTGAAGGCGAGGGCACCGGAGCGCGCCGCGTCACGGTCATTACAGGCGCCTCTGGCGGGATCGGCGCCGATTTGGCCCGTGTCTTCGCCCGCCAAGGTCATGATCTCGTTCTGATCGCGCGAAGCGGCGCGGCACTGGAAAGTCTAGCCAGCGAAATCGCGGTGCCCGGCAGGTCTCCGCCTTTGGTGCTGGTGCTGGATTTGCTCGCGCCTGGGGCCATTGATCAAATCGCTGCGGCACTTAGAACCGCTGGGGTTTCGCCGGATATCTTGGTCAATAATGCGGGATTTGGCCTTCTTGGTCCCGCCGCCTCCCTCGATACGGCCGAGCAACTGGCGCTCATTGATCTCAACATCCGTGCCGCCGTGGAAATGACCTTGCGCTTTCTGCCAGCGATTTGCGCCGCGCGCGGCAAAATCCTCAACGTCGCGTCGGTGGCATCCTACTTTCCCGGCGGTCCTGGAATGGCGGCGTATTACGCCTCAAAATCATTCCTGCTCTCGTTTTCGCTCGCTCTTTCACAAGAATTGCGGCCGCAAGGCGTCACGGTGTCGGCACTGTGTCCTGGCTACACAAAGACCGGGTTTCAGGCCCGGGCCGGTTTCGGTCCAGGCTTGGGCCTCACACGATTTCCGGGGACGGCGGCAATCTCGGTCGCCGAAGCAGGCTATACCGGGCTCATGGCCGGGAAGCAGGAAATCGTACCGGGATTCTTCAACAAAGTCAGCGTTTTGCTCTTGCCATTTCTGCCAAAATCCGTAGTTTTGATCATTATTTCGCGGTTGCAGCAAAATCGGGTGCGTCCGCGTTAAGGTCCAGTGAGATTTTTTTTCATTGCGGATAATGCCAGCTTGCTCCCCTTTGCGGCGCAGGATCCTGATCATCCTGCACCAAAAACATTCGACGCCCGGGCGGCTCGGGCGGCTCTTGCGTGCGCAGGGATGTGAGCTTGATTGCCGCTGCCCCCGTTACGGTGATCCGCTTCCGGACACATTGCACGGTTACGCCGGAGTGATCGTGTTCGGGGGTCCTATGAGCGTCAATGATGGAGACGCCTGGATACGCCGGGAGATCGACTGGATCGGGATTCCTCTTAAGGAAGGTACCCCATTTCTGGGGATTTGTCTCGGTGCCCAGATGCTCGCGCGCCATCTCGGTCATCGCGTCCGCCCGCATGCGCAAGGGCGCGTGGAAGTCGGTTACTACCGAATCCAGCCAACCGAACACGGGCATCGCATTTGCGATTGCCGCTTCCCGGACCACGTTTACCAGTGGCACCGTGAAGGTTTCGAGTTGCCATGCGGAGCTACCCTCCTGGCCAAGGGTCAGGATTTTGAGGCGCAGGCGTTCCGCTATCAGGAGAAGGCCTATGGCTTCCAATTCCACCCGGAGGTGAATTTCGCCATCATGTGCCGCTGGTCGCTGCTGACACGGGAACGTATGGCCGAGCCAGGCGCCAGACCGCGTCATCGTCATGTCGAAGGCTGGCTCCGGCATGATCGCACCATCGCGCGCTGGTCAAGCGCTTTTTTAGCCAGCTGGCTTGCGGGCGGCCAGCCCGCGACCCCGCCCGCGGCATTGTTGCTGGCCGAAACTCCTGCTCCCCAACATTGATATCATCAATGTGCGGCCAACACCGCGAAGACAACTGATTCGAGCCGGCGCCGCAAGTAATGCCGCCGGCCCACCGGTCAATCCGGTGGAGCGGCGGCAAACACGTCAAAAATGATTTCGTGATTAAAGCGCGCGGGACGAGACTTGGGAGAACGCGTACCCGTTTGGTGAGTCACACTATGCAGCAAACGTGCCGTTGCGCATCGGACATATGACCTAAAACAGCAGATTGCCACGCCTCACGGGCCGGTTTAATTTCAAATGCCAAATGAAATAATGTGGAAAGAGGGACAAAATCGGCCGTTGGCTTATCGCCAGCTGCGCAAATGACCGCGAACCGTGACCTGAGGCATCCTGATTGCGGACTTTCCAACTGCTGCTGATGATCAAAAAAGAACTCGATCAGCGCTATCCGCTTCGGGGGGAGCGGGAATATGAGCAAAGATGACGAGCTTATCGACTTCATAGATTTTGTTTATGCGGCAGTGCTCGACGGTGCCCTCTGGCCAGCGGTGCTAGCGAAGCTGGCCGACGCCACGGGAACGATGCAGGTGATCATCGCGACCATGGACAGGCGTACACAAAACTTCGATTCCATTTCGCGGCGAACAATTGAAGAATTGGACGCCAGTTACAAAAAATACTGGGCGTTTCACAACCCTCTCTGGGCTCAAGCCGCTGCTTTGCCATCGGGGACGTTGTTCTCGCTCGACAGCCTCATGCCGCGGCAGGACTTCTCCAAGACAGCGATTTACAATGAATGGTGGAAACCGGCCGATTACAGCCTCGCCATGCTGGGCGCCTGTTTGCAAAATGACGATCGGCTATCGTCAGTAATTTGCCTTGTCAACGCGCCAGGCAAAGACGGGGTCACCGAGGAGCAAACCCGGATATTCAAGATGGCGGTGCGCCACATCGCTCGCGCCCTGCGGATTTATCGCCAACTGTGGACATTCAAACATCAGCCCTTCGCCGCACCCGAGCAACTTGAAAGCTTACCCAAGGGAGCCATCCTTGTCGACGTCTCGGCATATGCGCTCTACATCAATGCGCCGGCGCGGAAGGCGCTCGAGGCGGAAGAAAGCATCGCTCTCAAGGGTGGGCGTCTCGAGACCACAGATGGTTCCAGCGCACTTCAGCAATTGATCGCCTCCTGCGGTTTTAGCATTGGAGCCCTTTGCGGGCCGCTCGGCGGGCGCGTCGAGGTGCCGCGCGGACCGCGGCGCGCCCCTCTCACGCTTGTGGTAACTCCATTCCGTACCCTAAAACTTGGTGTGGAAATTCCATGGCTCGGATTACGCTTGCCGGCGGCGCTCATCACGATCACCGATCCTGAGATCAAGCTGCAGCGGTTCGTCCAGGATCTGCACAAACGTTTTGGCTTGACCGCGGCCGAGGCGGGGCTCGCCGCCGAAATCGTCAAGGGTGACGGTCGGGAGGCGGCGGCGCGGCGGCGTGGCATCTCAGTCGCGACGGCCCGCTCGCAACTCTCCAGCATTTTTGAAAAGACCGGCACGCACCGGCAGGCTGAACTCGTTCATCTTCTCTTGAAACTCACGAGCGAAACAAATCTGCGGAAAAAGGAAAACTGACTGCGGGACAAAAGGGACAGCGGCCCTTCTTCACGCGAGGTTCAGCTCCAAAATTATAGCTTTAAGTGTATCATTCATGTGGCCGGAACTCCGGCCCAAAGCTGGAGGACTTCATGAAGACACATAGGAAGCTCGTTATGGCGGCCGGGATTGGTTTCTTCGGCCTCGGCGCAGCCGCCCTGCCCGCCTCGGCCATGCCGCTGAGCGGTCTCGATCCGGCCCTCGCCACGGCGGCGGATCGCACAGAACGTTTCCAAGCTGTCCGCTGGATTTGCGACTCTTACGGAGACTGCCAACAGGTCCCTGGCTGGCGGCACCACGGATGGCGGAGACACCATAATGGATGGGGCCCCGCTTACACATGGGGTCCCCCTTCAAGATGGGGTGGCAGCTACGGATGGGGACCAGGCTACGCCATTTGGGGCTGGGGAGGCCCGTGGGGTCAAAGATATTACTGGTGATTCGCGGCGCGTTTCGTAGCGCCAGGCTGGCACAAGTTTTGAGTCATATTCTTTTTATGCCGGGAAAGTCTCCCGCTCGGCACAAACGAAGACCCGGCCCCGGTGCGTGCCGTGCACCGGGGTCACTTTTTTGTTTTGCCGTCTTGAGATTGGACGCCCGACGCACCGCTTTTTCGCGAATCATCCAATGGCAGAAGCACAAAAGCCTTTGCCAAAATTTGCCCGAACGACCGCAGAAAACTCCACCACGACCATTCAACAAAAGATGTCAACAGGATTGAGCGACCGGACCGCGCGCTTTCGCCGCGGTGCGGAAGACGTCCCGGTCACAAGCCATCGCAAGCGCGATTGTATATGGCAGAGGCAATCGCTATAAGGGCAGCGGTTTGGCACATGGAGTCTCGCAATTGGCTGTCGAGCAGATCGAAGGCGGCTACAAACCGGCCGAAGACGAAGCCTTCATGAATGAGCGCCAGAGGGATTATTTCCGGCGCAAACTAATTGCATGGAAGGACGATATTCTAAAGGAGAGCCAGGAGACATTGGTTGTCCTTCAGAGCGAAAACGAAAATCATCCCGATCTCGCCGATCGCGCCTCTTTCGAAACGGACCGCTCTATAGAGTTGCGGGCGCGAGACCGGCAGCGCAAACTGATCTCGAAGATTGACGCTGCGCTGGCCCGGCTCGACGATGGAACCTATGGCTACTGTGAAGAAACCGGCGAACCGATCAGCCTGAAGCGGCTGGATGCGCGGCCCATCGCAACACTTTCTGTGGAAGCTCAGGAACGCCATGAGCGGCGTGAACGGACCTATCGCGAGACGTAAGTTTTGTGACACAGAAAATTTCGAGATGATTATACGGCCACTCCCTGCCGCATGAGTGCAGTCCGGACTCGGTAGCACAGGCGGCAATGTTCCGGTTATCCGGTCAGACGCGAACTAACCAGGCCGACGTCCGAGCAGTTTGGCCATCTCGATTTCCAAAGTATCGGCGTCCGTTTGTGCGGTCACAGCCGCTGGAACGCCGGCCTCCAAATTATCCTCGATGACATTGAGTGCATCCGCCGCCGGCAACACCGGTTCCACTCTTGTCTCGACGGCCGTGTTCATTTCGGGAAGCGCGGGAATTTCACCGTTTCCTTGGAGTAAATCGGGGAAAGTCGGCACCTCGGCCGGCGCCTCGCCCTCCTCACCTGGGGGGGCCAGCCTGACAGCCGGTGTTTCCGTCGCGCGATGCGGTGCGGGCCGTAAAAAAGGGGTGGCAACCGATGCTCGCCGGAAATCCTTGGCCGTGGTTGTCACAGGTTCTGGTCTTGGCGGAGCTTCGGCGCGTCCCTGAAAAGACTCGCGGGGAGGGGAAATTCTCTGATTGGACGGCGCAGCCAGAGGAGCAACACGTCTCGGCGGGATTGGAAATCCGGGCGGTCTTGGAGCGGATACGCCCGCCGGCGGGGAGACTCCCGCAGGTTCCCCGGCGCGGCCACCAGTCTCTGGCTCAAACGCGGCAGCGGGAAACGGTATCTTGCGTTGCGGCGGCACGGAGAGTGGCGATTCGGCCGAAGCCGGCCAAGCCACGCCGGCCGGCAGTGGCACTTCTTTTTCGCGTACTCGGGTGTCACGGAGGTCACGCGGTTCGCGGCTTTCAGCCCGGATAATTTGCGATTCGATGAGAAGATCGTTGGGGCCGCCGATCATCACAAGATGTTCGACATTGTCCCGCCGGATAATGACGAGCTGGCGTTGCCGGTCGAGATCAAAGGCATCGACCGTCCCAAGCCGTGGCAGCCGGGCGCGTCCATTGCGCGGCACCCTAAGTCCGCGCCCTAACGCCAGCCGGACAATCATCGAAATCAAAATCGCGGCGCCCAAAAACGCCAGCGCCGTTGCGACAAGCGTGAGACTTTTGTTCGCGAAAAAACTTTCACTTAAGCCCGGCATATGGCGGCTCGCTCGCGGAAAAAATAGCGGTGGATGTCTTTTTAGCGTAGCATGTTCAGCTACGCCATGCCGGTGTAAGATAACAAATAGTTAACGAAATTCATAAAACTCGATTCGATGGAATCGCGCGCGACTATCGGCCTGGAGATGAAAAATTACCGGGACCCTCAGGGTGAAATGGGCTGGCACCGAGGCCCATCCGGCCGCGAGTGCCTGAATAATCATAGCGGAAACGGTCCCAATCCTGGACAGAACGGCCTTCCGCGAGCCAGCTTCCGGGGGGATTTGGAGGCAGCGGCCCATAGTCATAATAGGGGGTTTGCGCAATGGCGCCACCAGAGACCAAAATCGAGATCGTGGCGGTGGCGGCGAATTTCCAAAAAGATTGCACTGAATATCTCCGTACCAGACTGCTGAAGCTGCCATTCTGCGCGATTGACCCGATAGTCAGCGTGTCTCAACGCACAACGCGCAGAGAAGTTCAGCAGCGCGGCTATCTTTCCTCAGAAACTATATCATGAGCGAGCAAATCACATCCATCTTTGGCGGCCGCCGGGGACGGTTCATCAACCCCACCTTGGCCCTGGCTTTTTTTATCGGCCTGGCTGGTACGGTCACGGTGTTTTCGTTAGCGACCAATGATGAAGGCGCCAGCTCGGTGATTTTAGGGCTCGTCCTCTTGGCCATCGCGGGGATCGGCGTGTCCTTTGCCTTGGCAGCGGGACTGCTCCAGTTTCCCGGGCAAGTTTCACGCAATGATCTCGCCAAGCTCATCTGCGATGCCAGCACGGACGGGCTGCTCCTGACCAGCCCTAACGGCAAGATTCTTTATGCAAACGAAGCCTATTTAAGCTTGGCCGGTGTCCGCCGCTTGGCGGACTGCCGCCCGGTCGAGCGGCTGTTTTCCGGTTCTTCGGAAATTGCCGAGGCGGTCTACCGGCTCGCGCAGGCCGCGCGCACTTGCCGCGCGGCCGTGGAGGACGTGCGTTTGTCGCCGCCGCTTGCCCCCGGCGACGAGGCCGGCTGGTACAAAATCAAGGTCCGTCCGCTCGCATTGGCCTCCAAGCGGCAAGCAGGGCAAGCCTGCCTGTGGTCCGTCGCGGATGTCACGCGCGGGCGGGAAAGACAGGAGCACGTTTTTCAGGAATTGCGGGATGCCATTGATTTTCTCGATCATGCGCCCGCCGGCTTTTTTTCCTGCCGTTGGAACGGCGATGTTCCCTATATGAATGCGACCCTCGCGGGCTGGCTCGGCCATGATCAGGCCGAGAGTGCGTCCGGAGGTCTTAAACTGACCGACTTCGTGGTCCGCGGCGCTGGCGCTCTTACGGCCATGGCTCCCGCGAAAGATGGCGCCGCATGCACCGAAGAGTTTGACGTCGAGCTTAAACGCCGCGATGGGCAAACATTTCCCGCTCACGTGCTTCACAGCGTCGTCTATGGTGAAGATGGCGTGCCCGGCCCATCGCGCACCCTCGTCCTCAATCGGACACTTGCCAAAGACGCCGCGGCGGATCCGGGCACGGCTGGCGCCAGCATGCGCTTCACCCAAGCCTTCGATGCGACGCCAATGGCGATCGCGATACTCGACAAAAACGGACGGATCACCCGTTCGAATGCGGCCTTCGCGCGGCTCATGCCGGAGTCTTTAAAACAAAATGGCGGAGCCGCGCGGTCGATTTTCGCGAGCATTCTCGATCGCGACCACGCGGCGCTCGAATCTGCCATTGGCGCGGCCTTCCAATCGGCGCCAGATATTCCACCGGTCGATGTTGGCCTCACGGGAGACGGCGACCGTTCAGCGAGACTGTTTATCTCGGCGGTGGAAGAGCACCACGGCACTGGTGCGACGGTCTATGCGCTCGATACGACCGAGCAGCGCACGCTGCAAAACAACTTCGCGCAATCGCAAAAGATGCAGGCAATCGGACAACTGGCGGGTGGCGTGGCACATGATTTCAACAATGTCTTGACCGCGATCATCGGTTATTCCGACTTGCTGCTTGCCAATCACCGGCCGACCGATCCGTCGTTTCAAGACATCAACCAAATCAAACAAAACGCCAACCGCGCAGCCTCGCTCGTCCGGCAGCTCCTGGCCTTTTCACGCCGCCAAACCTTGCTGCCGCAGGTTCTTCAGCTGGGCGATGTTTTGTCCGATCTGCAAATGCTGATGCGGCGGCTCGTCGGCGAAAAGATCGATCTCGAACTGCGCCACGGCCGCGATCTTTGGCTCGTCGAAGCCGACGTCAACCAATTCGAGCATGTCCTCGTCAATTTGATCGTCAATGCCCGCGATGCGATGCCGCAAGGCGGCAAGATTATTCTGCACACCCGCAATGTCACAGCCGCCGAATGTGCAAGTTACAACGAGCCGTCGCTAGCCGACGCCGACTATGTGGCCATCGAGGTCGAGGATTTCGGGCATGGTATCCCGCCAGACGTGCGAGACAAAATCTTCGAGCCATTTTTCACCACCAAGGAAGTCGGCAAGGGCACGGGTCTTGGCCTCGCCATGGTTTATGGCATCGTCAAACAAACCGGCGGTTATGTTTTCTGTTCGAGCACGGTCGGCAAGGGAACCGTTTTTACGATCCTTCTGCCCCGTTACATTCCAAACGAGACCCAAGCTTCCCGTTCCCTCGAACAGGCGGCATTACCGTCTCCCGATCTGACCGGCCACGGCACGATTCTGCTTGTCGAAGATGAAGAGGCGGTCCGGGCTTTCGGCGCCCGTGCGCTTGCGTCACGCGGCTACACGGTCTTGCAAGCGGCATCCGGCATCGAAGCTCTGCAAATCGTCGAAGAAAATGGCGGCAAGATCGATCTTGTCGTATCAGATGTCGTCATGCCGGAGATGGATGGCCCAACCATGTTCGGCGAATTGCGAAAACGCGGCGTCAAGGCGAAGGTCATTTTCGTCTCCGGCTATGCCGAAGACGCATTCGCGAAAAATTTGCCGGAGGGAGAAGATTTCAGCTTTTTACCGAAACCCTTCAGCCTGAAACAATTGATCGAGGCGGTGAAGGGCAAACAGTGAAACGCTGGCCCGCTGTATGGCTTATCTCCTTTAGAGTCTGATGACTTGCCACTCATTGTCGTGATAATTGACCACGCGTTCATAAAAATCGGCCGTGGTCGCACCGGCAAAGAGGCCGGCGATTCCTCCAATGATCCCTCCGACGATGGCGCCAGGCGTCCCGCCGATGAGGCCGCCAACCACGATACCGGCTCCGATCCCAGCCAGTGTCGGGCCGGCAAAATCGGTGAGCCGGTCCGCCGTCGTTTCAGACCCCATGGCGGTCGTCGAACTCTGGTCCACGCCGCAATACTGTTTGCAGCCATCGAAGCTGGCAGGCGTTGGGCAGGTCGAACAGGTCCGGCCAACATCGCCGACACGG
Organism: Methylocapsa sp. D3K7; assembly: GCF_029855125.1. GTDB lineage: Bacteria > Pseudomonadota > Alphaproteobacteria > Rhizobiales > Beijerinckiaceae > Methylocapsa. Next base: position 4,037,115 of record NZ_CP123229.1, on the reverse strand, counting down.
TGGCAGAGACCTAGGGTGTGTCCCAACTCATGCATAAAGAAGATCGGCTGAGCCTGCGCGATCAGAGTCTGGCCAAGAACTGGAACGCCTCTAAAGATGAAATCGCACGGCGGGCAGTTGAAACTTCCTTCGCCAAAAAAGCCTTCCCCGTTCTCAAGAACGGAAACCAGCAAAGCATAGCGGAAATGACCAAGGCCGCGCCGATGTGGCGAGAACCTCGCATCGTTGTTGCGATTGGCGTCAAGATCGTTCGGGGTCCAGGTCTCGACATAATCGAGAATCTGTCCTCCGCCGAGATAGCCATCATCAAAGCGGGGCGCGACGCCGTGGTAGGCGAACTGACTCGCCGCCATTTGTTTGGCATCAAAGAGGAATGCCTGATCTGACCCAGAAGCATCGATCTCCACCCAAAGTTCCCGCCGTCCGGGATCCGCCAGCCCATCATAACCCGGCACCCGGATGAGATTTCCAGCAGCGTCTTGCGGCTGAACAGTGGGATCCTGGATCGACAAGTGGGCTTCAACATCCTCCTTAAACCCGTCGCGATCGCTATCGGCATTTTCTGTCGGGTTCGGGTCACGGAAATTGACGGTGAACCAGCGGAATGTGAGAACATAGTGTGCATCATCCGACTGATATGTGTGTGTCGCCGTCCCATCCTCGTTCCATTCGAGTTCGAAGCTCTCAAAGGTGTCGTCGGTGGGACTCTCAAAGATCGTGAAATCCGATTCGCGGAGCTGCAATCGCGTGCGGTAGCTCCCCGGCGGCGCGGTTGCCGGAAGCGCCCGGACATCGATGACGACGCCAGGAGAGCGGCGCGTGCCATCATTCATCGACCAGTAGCCGTCGAGATCGAAGGATGCCGGATAGCGCACATCTTCCGCCGTTAAATAAAGTTCGTCGCTGCCAATATCCTCCTGCTCATCGATGCAATGGATATTCGTCAAAACCAGATAGCTCCGGCGGTTGCGGCCGTCGGCCCATCCATCATGATCCGTGTCGGGGTCGTTTGGATTGGTCCCGGTCTGGGTCTCGTAAAGATCCGGCAGACCATCGCCATCGGAATCGACTGGTTGATCGAAGGTCGGATCGGACGCATCGGGAATTCCATCACAGTCCGAGTCGGTGGTCGTCGGATCGGCAGCTTTGGCAATACGGGCTGCGTTGGGCCGCGCCAAAATGATGACCGTCGAGCATGCAGGAAAGGCTGGCGGCTCTGGGACATTCCAGCCCGGATCACCAAGCATTGTCGTCCATTCCAGATCATCGCCGTCCAATGAGACATTGATCGAGGAATTGCTGTAAAGGGGGTCGGTCGCAGTTGAGTCGGCCCAGATCGTGAGGGCACCGAAATCCCAACCGCCGCCAAAAAAACTGTCCTGGATCTTGGTGACCGAGATCTGCCCAACGCCCCGGATGAGTTCGATGCTGAGCGGCTCATTTGAAAGGTCGAATTCGAAGCGGTCCGTGTGGCCCCGTTCGAAGTCGTCACGGTTGGGAGCATCGAGATAGAAATCGCGGCCGCCGATTTGCAAATGGATGTCGTCGTCGGTCCCGGCAAAAGTTACGTCTTGGGTCCGGACGTCGACAATGAGACGGCTGATCTGTTGCGCATCGGCAGGGCACGGCGCTAACAGCATGACAAGCGGGACAAGAAGGAGGAGCACTCGTATGCCCCAATGCAGCGGCCTGACCGGCTGACCGGGCCTCTGCGTTGAAATCGTTCCATGTGACATGTTCAGCGCCTCCTCAAACCAAGGTTTAAAGGGTGGCAGCAAGTCCGCGGGCCGACGAAACCCGCACGCCCGTATGGCTCAACATACAGCGGGAACAAACGATAGACAATCGGGCCCCGCCGAAGCGGGCCCGCCGGTGTTCTGTCAGAGCCGGGCTTCCTCGGCCTTTAACGCCTCGTCCAAGCGGCTATGGTTGCGGCCATAGAAGAAATAAATAGCAAGACCGATGACAAGCCAGATGGCGAGCCGCAGCCACGTATCGCCAGGCAGACCGAACATCAAAAAAATTGCCGAAGCCGCCCCGAGCGGCGCCACGATAAAGACCGCCGGTGTCTTGAAGGGGCGATGAATCTCCGGGTGGGTGATCCGCAAAACCACAACCCCGGCGCACACCACCACAAAGGCAAATAAGGTGCCGATACTCACCAGTTCGCCGACGAGACCAATCGGCAACAGACCCGAAAGAACAGCGACGACCGTGCCCGTGATCAGCGTCGTGACATAAGGCGTGCGAAATCTCCGGTGGATGATGGCCGCGAAAGGCGGCAGCAAACCATCGCGTCCCATCGAATACAAAATCCGCGACTGGCCGAGCAACAGCACCAAAACGACCGAACTTAACCCCAAGATCGCACCGAGCTTGATAAGGGAAGCGAAGCCCGGGATTCCTATTACATCGGCACCCAAAGCGATCGGATCTGGCACGTTTAGCTGGTTGAAAGGCACGATCCCGGTAATGACAATGCTGACGAGCACATAGAGAACCGTGCAGATCCCGAGTGATCCGAGGATGCCGATCGGCATGTCCTTTTGCGGGTCGCGGGCTTCCTGCGCGGCTGTCGAGACGGCGTCGAACCCGATATAGGCAAAGAAAACCACCGCGGCGCCGCGGACGATCCCGCTCCAGCCAAATTGGCCGGGGCCGATATTGGGGGGAATGAACGCGCCCGCGGGATTGGTCGGGGTCACCCAGTTCGAGGCTTTGACGAGCCAGACTCCGGCAAGGATGAAAGCCACGATGATCACCAGTTTTACGGCAACAATGGCATTGTTCACCTTGGCCGATTCCTTGATTCCGATGACAAGCAAGATCGAAACCGCGACGATGATGAAGATTGCTGGCAAATTGATCAGTGCGCCGGTCGCCGACCAGACCCCTGTCGCCGGGTCATAGGCGAGCGGCGCGACCGAATACCGACTGGGGATCGCCAAGCCAAAATCGCGCAGAAAACTTGTGACATAGCCGGACCAGCCGATCGCGACCGTCGTCGCGCCAAAGGCGTATTCGAGGATCAAGTCCCAGCCAATGATCCAAGCGATGAATTCCCCCATGGTCGCATAGGCGTAGGTATAGGCGCTGCCGGCGACTGGCACAGTCGATGCCATTTCCGCATAGCAGAGGCCGGCAAGGGCGCAGACAAGCCCCGCGAGAACGAAGGAAAGACTCACCGCCGGCCCTGCGTAAGCGGCGGCCGCATGGCCCGTCAGGACAAAGATGCCCGCGCCGATGACGCAGCCGATGCCAAGCGCGACAATGCTTGTCAGCGAAAGGGTGCGGCGCAACCCCGGTTCTCCCGGCACCGACCCGTATTCGCCTGCCTTCGCTTCGGCCTGAAGCTCCGCGATCGACTTGCGGATCCAAATATTCCCCATTCTGCTTGTCTCCATTGGCCCGCATCCGCTGCCAGCCGCGCGTCATCATAAGCTCAAAATTGCGTGACGATATCTGTTATGCGCGGCCGGACGCGGTCCTCGCGCGGACCGTCCGCCCGCCCGATATGGATAAATCCCGCGACTCTTTCATGCTCGGCGACGCCAAGACGCGCCAGAACACCCCGGTCATAGGCGACCCATTCGGTAAGCCACACGGCAGCATAGCCAAGCGCGTTCGCGGCCACCAGCAGGTTCATGCAGACAGCCCCCGCCGAGAGCACCTGTTCCCACTCGGGGATTTTTTGATGCGGCGCCGCACGCGAAATGACGCCGACGACGAGCGGCGCAAGCGTAAAACGGTTGTTCTCGGCCATCACTCGCGCCTCGTCCTCGCCAGGATGCGCCCTGCTATAGATGTCAGCAAAGATCGCGCCAGCCCGCGCGCGCCCGTCGCCCTCGAAGAGGATGAAACGCCAGGGCGCAAGCTTCCCGTGATCGGGCACCCGTGAAGCGAGCGACAGGAGTGTTTGGATTTCCTCTGGCGTTGGGCTAGGCCCGGACATCGCCGCCGGAGGTGCCGAACGTCGCGCCCGCAGCAATGCAATCGTGTCGTTCATCGATAGTTCATGCTTTCCCGATTAACAACAATTCCGCAGACTCAATCACAGCGCGGCGCCTGCTGCCTGTGACCAAGAGACACATGGAGGGAGGAAGTTTGGCGAGGCGTAGCCCAAACAAACGTTTCCCCCAAGTTGATCCCAGTTTAAAAGAAGCGTCAATTGCCACGAAAACGTCAATTTGCGAACCGATCAAAGTGAGCCTTCCGCGCATTGATTATCTTCTGAATTGGCCAAGGATGCGGAAAAACAAGTCACGCTCCACAAGCTATAGCTTTCCTGGTGGTGTAACCTGCCCCTTTGCGGCATGCTCTACACGAGCCCGGCGTAAGCTTAGCCGTGCTATACCCAATTGCATCGAATTGCCTTTCTTGCGCTAGCCCTCTATCGGCCCCTCATTGGATATTTTTATGTCGCTTTTCGACACCGCCGCTCCTTCCACCCATCCCCCTCACGGTCTGCTGGCGCGGGATTTGCGCCCGTTCGAAGCAGAATCCCAAAATTCCGCGCGCGCCTGGTCCACCAATGCCTTCCGGTTCGCGGTCTTAAGTCTCGTCCTCTTTTACGGGCTCGCTCTGGCGTCTTGGCTCCTCACCGGCACGGTGGTGCCGTGGGATTCGAAAAACCATTTTTATGCAATGTTCCGTTTTCTTGGGGACGCTTTGCACAATGGCGAAATTCCCTTGTGGAATCCCTATCACTTCGGCGGCCATCCGGCGATCGCCGATCCGCAATCCCTGATCTTCACGCCGACCATGCTGCTCTTCGCCTGGATCGCGCCGCATGCATCGATGCAAGTGTTCGACGCCGTTATCCTCGCGCATCTTTTTGCCGGCGGGGTTTGCATGGTTGGCCTCGCGCGGCGCTGGCGCTGGCATCCGGCTGGCGCCGTCCTCGCAGCGATCGTTTTCATGCTGGGCGGCGCCGCTTCGGCGCGGCTTCAGCACACCGGCATCATTATTTCCTATTCCTTTTTTCCCGCTGCCTTGTGGTGTCTCGATATCGCGCTGGAGCGCCGCTCCATTCGTTTCGGGCTCGCGTTTGGCCTCTCGTCAGCCTTGATGGCGCTCGGCCGCGATCAGGTCGCCTTCCTGCTTTGCGCGGTACTGTTCGGTTATGTTGTCTTTTCCGCTCTTCAATCGGGAAACGCGCTCCACTACTTGCGCACCAGGGCGGGCGTGCTGGCTTCGGGCGGCGCGCTTATTCTCGCGATTTTGACCATACCCGCGCTCCTGACCATGCAATTTCTCGCCGATTCGAATCGTCCAGGCTTCCCATTCGGGGTCGCGGCAGTAGGTTCGCTCGCGCCGGTTAATCTGATCACGCTTTTTGTGCCGAATTTCTTTGGCTCACTTGACCATCTCTATGACTATTGGGGGCCTGACTATGACACCATGCCGCGCGCCGATTGGACCGACCGCGCCGTCGATTATCTTTTTATCGGTACACTGCCGTTCCTGCTGATCGCCTGGCATGGATTTGGCTCTGGGCGGTTGTTCGCGCGGCGGGGGCGGTTTATTCTCATTTTGTTGGGGCTGTCGCTCGCTTACGCCCTGGGGCGCTATACGCCCTTTTTTGCCTTCGCATTTGATCGCCTGCCTGGGGTCTCGCTCTACCGGCGTCCCGCCGATGCAACTTTTCTTCTGAATATCGCACTGGCCTTGGCCGCTGGATTTCTATTGCATCGTTACATCGAGGACGGCCTGCCACGGCCATTCCGGACGTTGCCGAAATGGCTGGCGCTCGCGCTCATCGCGGCAACAGCGCTTTCGCTTGCGGTTCTGATCGGCTCCGGTCTCGCTTTTGCCTTGCAGGAGGACCGGTTGCGAAGCTCGCTCGGCGCGCTTGCCATCGCAATGGCTCTGGCGGGAGCTGGTGCCATTCTCTTATGGCCGTTTGAGGACCGCCGTCGGCGAGCACTCGCCGCCAGTGCTTTCGTGCTCGTGAGCGGGGCCGAAATCCTTTGGCGCAATGCCGCCTCGCCGCTTAACGCAGAACCTGTCGAGCGCTATAGCGTGTATGCCGGAATGAAGGCCTCCGACGCCGCCGGCATCGCGGTGTTACGCCATGGCATCGCTGCGGAAACAGGCGGCGGCGATCGTCCCCGCCTTGAGATCCTCGGACTCAAGGGACCATGGCAGAATGCGTCGATGGTCTTCAAGTTCGAAAATACGCTCGGCTACAATCCCTTGCGCATCGACGATTATGGGCGCGCGGTTGGCCCTGGGCAGGATGCCGAGGATTTTGCCCTGCGCCACTACCCAGGCACGTTTCGCGGCTACAATAGCCGTCTTGCGGCGTTGCTCGGACTCCAATATCTGGTTCTGGACCGCCCCTTGACGGAGCTTCCGCGCGAGATACCGCGGCCAAAAGCCGACGAAGTCTACGCGAGCGAAGGCTTGTATATCTATAAGCTTGGCAAAACCGCGCCGCGCGTTTATTTTTCCGCATCTGTCAAGCCCGTCGAAAGTGATGACGTGCTTGATGAACAAGTGCTTCCAGATTTCGATTACAAGAGCGAAGTTTTAATCGAGCAGGCAAGCCTCGCCGATCTGCACGGTGGACCCTATCCCCAGAGCCTCAGTCAAGAACCCATCCAAACCGCCGGCCTTGGCAATGATCAAACAGTCGGACAGGCAACCGGCCGCGCCGCGAGAGCCGAGAGCAGTGATATGCAAGATCAGCGCACCGCGATCGTCAATTACACGGACAATATGGTCGAAATCGATGCCAACGCCCCAAAGGCGGGAATTGTCGTTTTGCACGATTTATTTTATCCGGGCTGGGAAGTTCGGGTTGACGGGCGTAAGCAACCGGTCCTTCGCGCCAATATTCTGTTTCGTGGTGTCGAGGTTTCGGCGGGTCACCACCACATCATTTTTGCGTTCCGCCCATTGTCGTTGACCAATCTCACTGCAGCGGCTTCCAGCGTTTTGCACAGCCAAGAGGAATAAATTTTGAGTTGGCGCGCGCGTGCAAGACTGGCGATAAGGCTGATAGGATCGGAAACAATTGCCCGCAATGCTTCGTTCGGGCCGTTGATTGTGGCACTGGCCGCGGGTCTGCCTTGCGTGCCGGCGTTGGCTCAATCCCCCGCATCTGGAAATCCTGGCGTTCCGCCATTGCGTCTGCCCGCCGCATCCCCACCAACGCCAGTTGAAACGGTTCGCGGCGCCATCAAGCTTTCGGCGCTGTTTGCCGCGACCGATTCGCAACCCGTGCATGAAGGCGTGCAATGGAGAATCTTCGAGGAAACAGCTGGCCCGGACGGCAACCACAAACTCGTCGCACAATCCTCCGAAGCAACGCCAAACTTGCCGCTTCCCGATGGCAATTTTGTTGTTCATGCTTCCCTGGGGCTGGCGGGCGCGACAAAGCGTGTCACCATTAACGGCGGCTTGTTGAACGAAACGCTCGTGCTCAATGCCGGCGGCTTACGTATTGCCGGCCAGCTAGGCGACTCGCCCGTAAACCCAGCGAAATTATCGATATCGATCTATGTTCCTGAACGCGGCAATCCCGAAGCAAAGCTCGTTGTTCCAAATGCCAAAGCAGGCGATACAATCGGCCTTCCGGAAGGCAATTATCATATCGTATCGACATTGCTCGACGCGGCCACAAATGGCTCGTCGAGTCCAACCAACTCTGTGATAAGCGCGGATCTGCGCGTGCAAGCCGGCAAGTTGACCGATGCAACTCTGCGTCATCGCGCCGCCACCATGACCTTGAAACTCGTCAACAGCCCCGGTGGCGAAGCTCTCGCCAACACGGCGTTCACAATTCTAACTCCCGGCGGCGACATCATCCGCGAAATGATTGGCGCGTTTCCGGCCGCCACCCTCGCCGAAGGCGAGTATGTCGCGATTGCCAGACATAGCGGCAAAACCTATCAGACGACGTTCAAAGTCGTGTCGGCAACCGAGAGAGATGTCGAAGTGCTCGCCAAGGAAGCGCCGCCGCCCGAAACTCCCTGAACGCGCGGCAGTTGAGACAATCGCCCTCAATGGGATCGTTGGCAGAGTTGCGACGGAGGAGGCAGCGTCCGGGCATGTCTGGCAAAACCCGGACGGGTCATGCTGCCATGGGGCGGAAGACCCGGATGGGTCATGCCGCGCATGATTTAAAACGGTTAAGTTGATGCCTCCTGACCCGACCTTCGCACGGGGCCTTTCAAGGCCAGTGTCTCCAAGCCGGGAATTGCTTGCGAAGGGGGCTAACAATGTTCCAAATTCTGCTCGGCATTCTCAAGTTTCCTCCAAAGCTTTCGTGGCCTATTACGGGAGCCAACACCTCGGATTCTGGCGGCGTGACAATATCTGTTGGCGGCCAGGCACTTTGGCCGACTCTCACGCTGGCTCTCATGCTCATATTGCCGGTCACCGCCAATGCGCAATATGCATACATCACGAACAACGGCGGCAACACGGTCTCGGTGATCGATACGTTGACCAATAAGGTCTCCGCCACGATTCCGGTTGGTTCGCGTCCCTTTGGCGTCACAGCAACGGCGGACGCAGCCAAAGTGTATGTCACGAATCAAGAGGGCACTGTCTCGGTGATCGACACGGCGACCAATACTGTCGCCGCCACGATACGGGTTGGCAGCCATCCCTATGGCGTGGCGGTCACGCCGAATGGCGCCAAGCTGTATGTCACGAACCAGGAGGGCACCGTCTCGGTGATCGACACGGCGGCCAATCGCATCATCAGAACGATACCGGTCGGCAACCGCCCCTATGGGGTGGCGGTCACCCCCGATGGACGCAAAGTCTATGTCGCGAACGACGAATTCTTCGGGTCGGTCTCGGTCATCGACACGGCTACGGATTCCCTTGCCGCCACAATCACGGTGGGCAGCCTCCCAATTGGCGTCGCGGTGACCCCGGATGGAACCTCGGTGTATGTCGCGAACGAGTATGACGACACGGTTTCGGTGATCAATGCATCCGAAGATAAGGTCACCGCCACGATTCCTCTTAACTCCGTCCCGTTAGGTGTCGCGGTCAGTCAGGATGGCGCAAAGGTCTTCGTCACCAGCCCGCACTCTGGCACGGTCTCGGTGATTGACACCGCGAGCAATATAGTTGTCGGCACAATCCGCGGTTCCTTCCCGTTTGGTGTCGCGGTCACTCCAGATGGCTCCAAGATATATGCCGCGCATCAAGAGAGCGCCGGCACCGTTTCGGTGATCGACACCGCGAGCGAAACTGTTGTCGCCACGATTCCCGCAGGCGACAGTCCCGTCGCATTTGGGAAATTCATCGGCGGCCCGCCGAACAGTTCGCCCCCCGCCGCCACGCGCCACTTGCCGATCGATCAGCCGCAAATTGCTGACCGCATGACGCTAGGCATTCCGGCCGCGCAGTGAGCGCCCGCGCGCGCCGCGACGGTTGACAGTCCCTGTCCAGACCGTATCCGACAGGCATCGCCCGCAACGTGGCATAGGGATGCGGTTAGTCCAATTGAAGATTGATCTGCTAAGCCAATAGCTGAGCGCTCGCTGACATCGTCAAGAATTGCGTTTAAGAGAACCTCGTCCGCGTCACTATCCGGCAACAGGCGCGTGGAATCTCCCGATTTACCGGTATGCCGCAAACATCAGCCCTGGCTGAGCCTTCGGGGCGTGAGTTGCGACATAATTTTGCCTCTAACAAGCGTTTGAATTTCAAACAGTCGTTTTAAACCTTCGCAGGAGGCCTTTATGCAGGCGCCTATTTCCCAGACGGTCCGCAAGTGGATACATGCGTTGACGCGGAAATTTGTCACCGAGATCCTTGTCTCGAGTCTTGCAACGCTCGTCGTCATGGCGCTTTTTCCCAATTTGACAAAGCCTATCTATCTCTTTTCGCAAGACGGCGCCCAGATCACGTCATCTCACAAAGGGCTCGCGAAGGAAGACTCCAGCAGCTCTCTCGACGACTTCCTGGAGCGCGTCGCGCTGTCCCATATTTCCGGTCCGAAAGCCTCGCAACAAGTCGAGAGCCAAGAGGCGATTGCTGCAGTGAACGAACCCGCGACAGACATGGAAGCTCCTCTCCCGCCATCGCCCGCCGCGGCGTCCCGGCGTGAGCGGACCGGCAGCAAAGTGCGGGCCGCCACCAATACGGCAAAGATTGTACCGGCACCGCAGGTCGCGATGGCCGAGCCCGCCGCTGGACAAGTTCCCGCAGTCCTTGAGCCTGCCGTTGCGCCAGCGCCCGTGAAAGCCGAGATCTTACTGGTGGCTCCCCTCCAATACGGCATGCACCTTGTCAGCAACCTCGGAACCATCATCTCCGTCTCGCAAACACATGTGGTCCAAAGCGTCGCGACCGTGGGCGATACGCTGACCTCTCTTGCCAAGAAATTGTAACGTGAAAATAACCGAGATAACCCGAAACGCCCTCCTCGATCACGCTACAGACGTGTTCGCCGAACTGGGTTATGAGGGCGCATCGGTGCGTGAAATTACCCGCCGCGCCATGGCCAATCAGGCGTCGATCAATTATCATTTCGGCGGCAAGGAGGCGCTTTACCGTGAGGTCCTCCGCTTGGCCATCGCCGCGCTCAGCGATGAATCTCCGCTTGACGACGACACAATGGGCAACATATCCCGCGATGAGGCGGTTCGGCTTTTTATCCGCCAGCAGGTGACGCCGCTGCTGAAACATGGCCAGATCAGCCGCTATTTGCGTATTTTGGCGTGGGAGACGCTGGCACCTACCGCCGCCTATAGCAATTTCATCGCCACTGAAAAACTTCCGATCCTGGACCAGGCCGAAAAGATCGTTCGCCGCTTCCTTCCCGAGACCGCCGGCCGGGCGGAAATTGCCGTCGCGACGATCTGGCTCACGGCGCAGGCGACCCCTTTCATCCGCCATTACGACACGCTGTCAAAACCGCCCATGAACCTGAAGATTGACAAGCATTTCATCGAGAAGCTGGCCACCGATCTCGGCCGCATGGCGGTCGCGGCGCTCAGCGTCCGCGACACTTTCAGCACCGCTCAGTGCTGACCGATCAGATCGACTCATCTGATCGGAAGGAAGCGTTCAAATTCAAAGATTTGGAGCCTGTTCCGACCGAAAAAGCCGGTCAACTTTTTCGGAACATTCCATAGGCGGTGATAACCTTGGAAACAAAAGATCAAAAAATTTAAGCGTTTCTAATTACTTATAGAAAAATATTCATGTTTAGATTTATGAATTTAGTTCCGGCGGCCGTCGCATACCAAGATATTTCACGCAAAACATCAGGGTACGAAATCCGAGTGCCGCCGATTTAAATTTCGTCCTTTCCCCGGGCGCCCACCGGCATAGAGTCAATGGCAAGGCGGCGCTCCAGGAACGCCACAAAGTGCTTTTGGTATCGGCCGCTGCTGTTGAGCCTGCGGCGGACGTTGCGGCTGAAAGGCCGGTTGCGGCGGACGTTGTTGCTGTTGCTGAATCTGTTGCGGCGGACGTTGCTGCTGAAACTGCGGTGCGCGCTGCTGCTGAAAGGCTGGCTGCGGCGCCCGCTGCTGCTGAAACTGCGGCGGCGCATGTTGCGGCAGTTGTTGCGATTTGGGTGCCATGGCGGGACCTGGAGGAGTCCAGGGTCTGCCATTCACACCGGGCGCAACGGCCGGGTTGCGGGGCGCAAACTGGCCGGCTGGCCGCCTGTTCATGGGCCCCTGTCCCAACGCGGGCAGAGTGTTTGCTCCCGGCTTGCGCCCTTTTGGTGCGCTGCCTTCCGCTGGGATCTGCTGACCACCCGGCAGAGCGTGCGCTCCCGGCAGTGGGCCCGGTTGGTTTTGCGGATGACGACCGGGCCCATGCACCGGTTTGTCGGCGCTTGGCAACGCCTGCCCCACAGGTGCGGCTGGGGAAGGCACCGTGCCCTGCGGACCCGCAGGAGCCGTTCCGGGCCTCTGGCCGAATCCTGGCGTCCGCTTGCCCATTGTGCCGGGCAGTTCGTGAGCTGGCAAATTATGGCCGGGCAGACGCGCGGCTGGCGCGGCTCCCGGAGGGATAGCTCCAGGCTCCCCCGGCTGGCCGGGCCTCAATTGTTGCGCTCCCGGGCCGCCAAATGTTGCCGCCCGCCGCGCCACCGATGGCGGTAGGGCGACTCGCGCGGCGGCGGCACCCGCGATGGCTCCCGCCGCCACCCCAGCCGCCACGCCGGCGCCAACCCCGGCTCTGCCCGGCCCCCCCGGATTGAGGACGTTGGGGCTATTGTTGATGATCGTGGTGTTGTGAATGTTGTTGAAGATGACATTGTTTGCTGGCGCGGCGACATAGACGGGCGGATTGATCCAAACCGGAACCGGCACGAACACGGGTACCGGCAGCACAAACAGCTCGACGGGTGGCGGCGGGGGCGCGAAGACAAGATAAGGCGGCGGTGGATTTAAGAAGACAAGCGGTGGCGGCAGCGGGAAATCAAATACCGGATCGCTGAAAACAAGCACAGGTCGATCGACGTAAACGATTTCTGGCGGCGGCGGCGGCGGGATGTCGTAGACAATCGGCGCATAGGACGGAGGTGGCGTGTCGGCAGCCGCCAAAGTCGACAGGCGGCGCCGCGCATCGGAGGCGTGCGGGCCGCGCGGATAACGGTCGAGATAGGACCAATAAGCGTCCGGCGTATCGACGCTATAGGTGCGCCGCCAAGTCAACGCCTCGCGGCGGGCGGCCAAAAGCGCACGCACGCGCCCTGCCAGCGGATCATTCGGATAGGCTGTAAGAAAGTCTTGATAGCCTTGCAGTGTATCGCGCTCGATTGCGGCGGCGTAGGCGTCATGGGAACCAAGATCCTGGAGCGGCCGTGACCGCATGGCGTCAATCCGGTCCGCCGCGAGCGCCGGTGCTGGCGCGTCCGCAGCCCGCTCGAAAAAGACGAAAGGAGCCGCGATCCGCGACGTGTCCCACGGAACTTGCGCGCCCTTGGTCTCTTCGTTGACGCGTAGCCGCACGCCATCGAAAAGCTCAGCTGGCTGCAAGCCGCCTTGCCGGATCATTTCGGTGAGTGCCCGTGAATAGGCGCCATAAGGACCGGGTTCGCTGGGCGCCACCGTGCCCGGCGTGGCATTGAACGCGAGGAGTATGTTTGGTTCCGTGTCGGCAAGCGCCAAGCCACCAGCCAAGGGCGGACCAGATTTCGCAAAGGGCGATTCCCGCGCCGCGTCGAGAACGATAAAACTCGCTTTGAGCGGCAGACCGGCGAGCCGCTTCGCATAATCGGAGACGCGCAACGCCTCGACCGCGACGTCCTGAGCCGACGCGATCTTCGCATCCACTGGCACGAAGTAGTTTTCACCTTCGAGTTGCAGCCCGTAACCGGCAAGATATACAAACGCCACCGTGCCAGGACCAGAGGCTTGCGCCTTGTCGAGGAAATCCCGAAACGCCGCGCGCAGAGATTCGCCGTCGAGATCACGGGCGCCGGAAACATCGAAGCCGGCCGCCTGCAGGGTTTGGGCGATGAGGCCCGCATCATTGGCCGCCGTAGCGAGCGGACTTGCCTGGTAAGCTGCGTTGCCGACAACGAAGGCGATGCGTTTTTCGGTCTCTGCGCGTGTCGGCGAAGTGGAAACCAGAGCCATGATAAGCGAAAGGACGGTGATGCAAGCAAGCCGCAATTTGGAAGTGATGTTCATGTTGATCTTTGTGCTGAAAGAGGCAATTGCGAGCCCCATGCTACAGCCGGGCGCTGAATGGGACTTGAACAAACAAGGCAGCGGGCAGGCGAAACTGAAAATCCCGTGACAGTCGATCGCAAGGAATTTTGGCGTTATTCTGGCCGTTGGATAGCGGCCGGCGCCCACCGGAATGGACCTGATGCCTTGCTCTATGGCGATGGGTGTGTCCGCGACGGGCCTGATCGCACTTAAGACATCAAAGATCGATTGACGAGTTCCGGTATTTGAACACCGCAACTGCCACATCCGGTTCCTCTTTTGAAACACTGAAGCTTTGTCACCTCAGGTTTCTAAATCCGAACCGGATGGACAACCTTTAAGAACTTACAACTCACGAAAACCGAACCACATCAAAGGTCAGATGGGACCAGAAGTCATTGGGGCTGCACGAGATTGGTTGCCGATTTGCCTGCATTTTTTTGGTCGGACGGCGATTCTTGAGCGGGTATACTGCACGCTCCTACCGACAACGCAAAGACCGCAAACACTAACGCTAGCAAAGGTCGCATTGGATACCTCCCGTTTATATATTAGCGAGCGAACCGAACCTGGCCGCCCACACCACAGCGTATCCCGGCATAAGATTGTTGTCGAGGCTGAGGAGAAGTCCCTCTCAAGACAGCATCAATTGTCCAAAGACCTCTGCCTTAAGACGGCGAAAGGAGATTTTGCCTCGGGAGAATCGCCGCCGGCCGCCGCCCCTTCGAACGCAGCGCCCGGCTTGCGCGGATAATCATCGAGGTTCAGCATCAGAAACTCCGCCGCCAAGGCGCCAAGATCAATCTTCCCATCGATGATCGGATCGGGCGGATCTTCTCCGCCAAGAAAAGCCGCTGGCTTGGAGGCGTGGCCGGCAGCCCCGCTTGGAGGCGCGAAATCCACGTCGATATCTGCATGGATCAACGTCTCGAACGGCTCGAGACTGACGATACAGGTTTGCGTCACACGGGCGCACAGACGTCCCACAACCTTGAATCTTGTGCGGCTTTGTTTACGCACATCGAAATTCGCCTCAAAATCCAAAATCGCGGCCAGGCCGCCTGTCTGCGCGAGGGCGTCACATTCCGCCTCGCTGGCACGCAAAGCGATCTCAAGACCTGTGTCCGGCACCGTATCGACCGCGAGAACGCAGCTAAAAACTCCGCTGGTAAGAGCAGGCTCCATTTTGCTGGATGAGCCAGATTTGGAAGGGGAAACGCTCTTCGTCGCCATCCATGCCACCTTTAGCGGATCATTGAGAATCCCCCGGCACTTGGAAATATTTCACGGAGACGAACCGGTTTCAATAAGGCAATCGAATTTGGCCTCGTCGAAAAAAAACGAAAGGCGCTTCCGAACTGCGGCACGCCCCACTAAAACAAAATAAAACATAATAATTACAATAATTTAAGAAGTATTATTAATGTATCACACAAGCATACTAAATTCTCTAAACAATGGCAGCGGGCCGGGGAAACGGAACCGGGCCGTACGTGAAATCCTCGAGCGACGTATGATCCAATTGGTGGCTTGCGGCCGCCAGATAGCGCGCGAGCCTGCCGGGCTCTCCACGGCCGTCATAGACGTTGCGTGCAAGCGCGGCGGCAATCTCCGGCATTCCCGTATTGAGGGCTTTGTCATAGGCCGCGGCGCGGCCGAGAAAGGCCTCCGCGATCGATCTCATGCTCTTGCGCAAGCCGCTGTCGCCAACTCCCGTTTCCCGGATGGCGCTGTCAAAATAGCGGAACAAGGAGTCGGTGAGGTCCTGGGCCATCTCGGGCGCCGGTGGCGGCATCCGGTTGAGGCGGCGCAGGACAAGCGCCGCATGGAGGGTGAGCGTCTCGAACCGACCCTCCAAACCATCCTCGATGCCATAGTCCGTATAAAGCACGGGATCGCGGGCCGCCGCCACGATCTCGCCACGAAGCCGGTCGATCAGATCGTGGTTGGCGGGACGCCGGAAGAGCTGGAATATCATATTGTTTCCATCAAAACCGCTCATGGTCTAGGGATCTCGCCGTGAGGCTTGTCCCGCGACCGGGCACGACGTTACGGTGAAGCCAATCCCAAAAGCGCGTAAAGCAATTTCTTCATTCATTTTAGGGAAATTTCACGCCACGTGGAATTTTCCGGGGACGTGCCCCGCCAACTGCGTAACCTGGAGGCTTTGAAGGATGACGGTCGTGAGGGCGCGAAGAGGGGACGGCCGGCGGGCGCCGGGCCGCGCGAAACTGGCTTTAGCAACGGCGCTTGCGCTGGGTCTTGGCGGGTGTCTTGGCTATGACGGAACGGTTGTCCACGGTTACCAGCTCAATTCCAAAACCGCGGAACAGGTCAAAATCGGCTCTTCCGCAGAGCAAATTCTCGTTCTATTGGGGTCGCCAACCACAACGTCGACGGTTGGCGGCGACGCCTGGTATTACGTGAGTCAAGTCACCGATCGCAGCCTGGGATTCATGCCGCAAAAGGTCACCGACCAGCGGGTCTTCGCGGTCTATTTCACGAAGGATAAGAAAGTCCAGCGTGTCGCCAATTATGGCATGGAGGATGGCAAGGTCATCGATTTCGTGTCGCGTACCACGCCGACGGCCGGCGCCGAATCGACCTTCCTCAAAGGCATGTTCATCAACCTTCTGCATTTTTAACCGGGTACCGGCCTCCCAGCCCTGCCTATATGGATCGCCGCCGGACGGGTGATTCATTGCCACAACGCCTGGCATCTGGCCGTGGCTCATCCCACCATGAACGCTTCGGCGTGAAGCGTTCATGGTTCAAAGTGCGCGGCCAGCGGCAATCTCAATGGGCCAGAATGGCGAGCAGCAAGAGCGCAACGATGTTGGTGATCTTGATCGCCGGATTGACGGCGGGGCCCGCAGTATCCTTGTAGGGATCGCCGACGGTATCGCCAGTCACCGACGCCTTGTGCGCGTCGCCGCCTTTGAAATGCCGGATACCATCCTTGTCGTCGAAACCGTCTTCAAAACTTTTCTTGGCATTGTCCCAGGCGCCGCCGCCAGATGTCATCGAAATGGCGACGAAAAGCCCATTGACGATGACCCCAAGCAATGATGCGCCCAAGGCTGCGAAGGCCGACGCTTTCGAGCCGGAAATCAACAGAACGGTATAATAGACGACCAGGGGCGCGAGTACCGGCAGCAGCGATGGCACGATCATTTCCTTGATCGCCGCCTTGGTCAGCATGTCGACTGCGCGGCCATAGTCAGGACGCTCTGTTCCTTGCATGATGCCGGGCTTCTCGCGGAACTGGCGCCGCACTTCCTCGACGACGGAGCCGGCGGCCCGGCCGACGGCGGTCATCGCGATGCCGCTGAAGAGGTAGGGGATCATGCCGCCGAATATCAATCCAGCTACGACATACGGGTTCGAGATGTCGAAGGACACCGCGCCCATTCCCTTGAAATAGGGAAATTGATCGGGGTTCGCGGCGAAAAAACTGAGATCATGGCTATAGGCATTGAAGAGCACCAAGGCGCCGAGACCAGCGGAGCCAATCGCGTAACCCTTGGTGACAGCCTTCGTTGTGTTGCCGACCGCGTCGAGCGCGTCGGTCACATGCCGGACGTCCTTGGGCAGACCCGCCATCTCGGCGATGCCGCCGGCATTGTCGGTCACCGGCCCGAAAGCATCGAGGGCGACGATCATGCCCGCAAGGCCAAGCATGGTGGTCACGGCGATCGCGGTGCCAAACAATCCAGCGAGCTGGCTGGTAAAGACAATGCCGCCGATGATGACCAGAGCCGGGAGCGCCGTCGATTCCAGCGAAACGGCGAGGCCCTGAATAACATTGGTGCCATGTCCCGTGACCGAGGCCTGCGCGATAGAGACCACCGGACGCTTTCCGGTGCCGGTGTAATATTCGGTGATGACGACGATGAGACCCGTCACCGCAAGCCCGACAAGACCGCAGAGGAATAAACGGAAGCCATTCACTGGAACGCCGCCGTCCGCCGTGCCTATCGTCCCAAAGCCCACCGTGAGAAAGGTCGCGATGGCCAGACCCACGATCGACAAGAGCCCGGCAGCGATCAGGCCTTTGTAAAGTGCGCCCATGATCGAATTGCTGGGACCGAGTTTGACGAAATATGTTCCGGCAATGGAGGTGACAATGCAGGCCGCGCAAATCGCCAGCGGATAAAGCATAGCAGCACCGAGCACCGGCTGGCCGGTGAAGAAAATCGCCGCGAGCACCATGGTGGCAACGACCGTCACCACATAGGTTTCGAACAGATCAGCGGCCATGCCGGCGCAATCGCCGACATTGTCGCCGACATTGTCGGCAATTGTCGCGGGGTTGCGCGGATCGTCCTCGGGAATCCCGGCTTCGACCTTGCCAACGAGATCGGCGCCGACATCGGCGCCCTTGGTGAAAATGCCGCCGCCAAGACGAGCAAAGATCGAGATGAGCGAGGCGCCAAACCCAAGCGCGACGAGCGCGTCGATCGTCTGGCGGCTCTCAGGTGCATGGCCGAGCGGCCCGGTGAGAATATAAAAATATACCGAGACGCCAAGGAGAGCGAGACCAGCGACCAAAAGCCCGGTGACGGCGCCCGCCTTGAATGAAATGTCAAGCCCGGCGGCAAGCGATTGCGAGGCGGCCTGCGCGGTGCGGACATTGGCGCGCACCGAGACATTCATGCCGATGAATCCGGCAGCCCCCGACAAAACCGCACCGATCAAAAATCCGGCGGCGAGCGGCCACGCCACAAAGAACCCAAAGGCCAGGAAGATGACGAGACCAACCGCTGCGATGGTCGTGTATTGGCGCTTCAAATAGGCTTGCGCGCCTTCCGCGATCGCCCCCGCGATCTCTTGCATTTTTGCCGAACCGGGATCGGCCGCCAACAATTTTAATGATGTCGTTACACCGTACACCACAGATAAAAGACCGGCGAAAATCACAACCCAGAGGGAATTCATGTGTTGCCACCTTGAATGTTGATTTGAAGAACCATCGAAGCCACGGGCTCGCGTCCCGGGTACATGACCTATACAGAAACCGCTTCATCGCGCAATTGTACGTTGGGCGGCGGCCTCGAGCCGCTCGCATCGCAAGGAATTGCCTGATGGAAAAGGAATCGCTCAAAATCAAAGAGTTGGAGCAGGCCACGGCGGCCAAAGAGGGGAAAAGCAGAACTTAGCCGTTAAAAATGCCGGAACGACGGCTGTGCGAAAACCATATTTTGCCCTCGTTTATCTTTGAACACCGGCGGCCCATCACCGGGCTTGGCCGTGCCGATCTTATGCACAGCTATCCCTTCAGCCTTGGCGCTGGCTTCGAACGCGGTGCCCTCTGAGGCAGGCACCGCGCAAAGCAGTTCATAATCGTCGCCCCCCGTAAGAATCGTTTCGAGCAGAAAGGGCCATTCCCGCGCAAGCTTCAGCGCCGCTTTGGACAGCGGAACAGAGGCGGCTTTTATCTCGGCTGTCATTCCAGTGAGCTGCAAGAGTTTTGCGAGATCGCCCGCAAGTCCGTCGGAAATATCCATGGCGGCGTGAGCATGGGCGCGCAGCGCGGCCCCCAGAAAAAGACGCGGCTGCGGCAGCAAATAGCGGCCAGCGAGAAAGGCCGCATCCATTTGGCCAATCGATTTGGTCCATTCCATGTCCTCTGCCGCACTGGTCCTCAATCGTAAGCCCAAGGCCGCGTCGCCGATGGTGCCGGTCACATACAGGAGGTCGCCCGCAGCGGCGCCCTCGCGCAAAATCATTTTGTGCTCTGGGACCGCGCCGAGCGCGGTAATCGATACGACAAGCGACCCGTTGCTTTTGACGGTGTCGCCGCCGAGTAGGGGACAGGCGTAATCAGCGGCGTCCTCGCTAAGCCCTTGCGCGAAGCCGGCGAGCCATTCGGGCGTCCAATCTTCAGGCAGAGCGAGGCCGAGGAGAAAGCCGCGCGGTTCCGCGCCCTTGGCCGCGAGATCGGAGAGATTGACCCTCAGGGCTTTGCGGGCGACAGCGCCGGGCGGATCGTCAGCAAAAAAATGGACACCGGCGACCAGCATATCCTTGGTGGCGACAAGGTCTTGGCCGGGCTCATACGTCAGAACCGCCGCATCGTCCCGGAGGCCAAAGGAGCCAGCACCCGCGATCGGCGCGAAATAAGTCGCGATCAAAGCGTCTTCGGACGGACGCGGCATCGACTAACCGCGCGGTTCGAATTCCGCCGCGCGGCACTGCCGGGCCACGGCGTCCAGTACCGCATTGACCATGCCCGATTCCTCCGCGCCAAAAAACGCGCCTGCGACATCGACATATTCCTTGATGGAGACACGCGCTGGAACATCGGCGCGCTGCCGCAATTCATAGGCACCCGCACGCAAAATCGCCCGCATCACGGAATCGATCCGTGCCAAGGGCCAGCCCGACGCCAAGGTTTTGTCGATCACCCGGTCGATTGGCCCCTGGCCCGCGACGACACCCGCGAGAATATCATCAAAAAAGGCGATTTCCGCGTCCTTGTAGCGCTCGCCCTCGATTTCATGGCCGATCCAAAACGACTCGAACTCGTTGCGAGTCTCCTTGAGACCATTGCCGGTGACATCCATTTGATAGAGCGCCTGAACGGCGGCGAGGCGCGCTGCGGAACGCTTATCGGCATTGGCCATCAAAGTGCTCCGGTGTTGAGGTTTGGCACGGGTTTCAACTCAAGCCTCAACCGGTAAAGCGAGAGCGCCGCCCGCGCCGCGTCACCGCCCTTGTCGCCTTGCGCGGGATTGGCACGCGACAATGCTTGCTCCTCGTTCTCGACGCTCAATACGCCATTGCCGAAGGCAAGCCTGCGGGACATGGCAAGCTGCGTCAGGGCGCGCGCGCATTCATTGGCGACGATCTCAAAATGATAGGTTTCACCGCGAATGACGCAACCCAGCGCGACCGCGCCATCGAATGGCTGCTGGCGGGATTCAGCATGCTCGAGCGCGAGCGCCATGGCAATCGGAATTTCGAGCGCGCCGGGGACTGCGACGACATCAACCAAAGCCCCGGCACTGCCAAACGCCCGCTGCGCGCCTTCCCGCAGCATCCCCGCAATATTCTCGTAAAATCCCGCCTCAACAACCAGGAAGCGGCCGCCCTTCGAGTCCGGACGATGGATGTTGGGAGACCGGCGTGGCGAAGCCATCAATTGTACCTGGAAAGTTTTGCCGGAACGGCGAACAGAAACGGCAGGAAACGGCTGAGTGGCGGAACATCGCCACCGCCGCGATATCAAGACCAAACTCCGCTGAGATCGGCCTGGCATCGATGCTTGGCACCCAGGCCCAATTTTAGAGCTTCACGGCCACCGGCGCAAAGCGGCTATGCAAATGCGCCGGGATTATGAGTTCGCGCGGTAAGCGCGATCACGCTCGATAGCCGTGCTTCACTTTCGCCGACCGGATCATGGCGCGCGCTTCGCTGTCTTTGCCCGCGGCGCAAGCATTCGCGGCAGGAACCAACTCGGTTTCTATCTGATCATAAACCGACCGGTTGACATTTCCGGTGCTGACGTCGGCATCAAGAACGGTCTGATAATGGGTAAGCTCCCCAGTGCAAGCGGCACCGTCGGGCAGCTTCGGCCAGTTTGGGGGCGCCGGGGCACGTGGATCGGTTGACGCAACCGGCCCTGGCGAATTTGCTGTCTGATTACAAGCGGCCAAGCCTAACGCGGCGAGGAAAATGGCCGCCGAAAAACACGCTTTGCTGAACTTTGATGCAGAGATGGTCACTGTTTGCATTGCAAACTCCGCGAGAGGCGCCGAGCTTGGATTTCATCGGCTGGATTTCCCCTTCGTCAGTACACAGACCGCCCGGGATAATCAATCGGTATGGATTGCCGTCCACCGTGGGAAGGCGGCTTTCTCGCAAACGCCAAGGGAGGTATCTCGAGGCCCGGTATCAGGCGCTCGGCCCCAAGCAGCAGACGACAACGAGAGCGTATCCGGGAGTGGCTAGGCGACCGCCCGTGAAAGCACTCTGCTTCCGTCGGTTGGCAGCAGCGGCGTGTCGGGATAGGCCCCTGGGTTCACGACACGGTTGGCGACATCCGCCCAGCTCAGATAATGGCCTGGCTTATGTTTTTCCTGGCGCATTGCCGCTCGAATGGCCTGTGCGATCGAGTCGCCGTCACCGGGTTCATAGCCGAACCGGTGGGGGCGGCCTCCGGCCGCGAAAGAAGGACACACAGCGGGCAGCCCCAAAAATTCATATTGCAGCAGTTTCGCGGAGGTATCAGCCAAATAAGCAGCGGCACTATTACGGCGGTAAGGAGCTATGCAAAACTTCGCATGTTTGATGTATTTAACGGTTTCGGCGAATTTCATCTCGCCATAAACATGAATATTTGGGCGCAATAGCGCGTTGCTCGTTTTACCTGAACCTATAACGTGGAACTGGACTTCCGGAAACTGATCCGCGGCCAGCACGAAAAAGCTCTCATCAAACAGCATGGACCCGACCGAAACCGCGTGAGTTCCTGCACTATAGGGCGAGGCTTCGTCTTGCCCTGTAATGCGGTGATCGACGCCATGGGGAATATAATAGACTGGAACGTCTGGCACACACCGGCCAGCCAGCGCGGGGGATGCCACCCGCGACCAGTTTACACATTTTGCCACGCGGTTGAGTTCCGAGCCGATATAAGGGGAGCAGCCGATAACGGCGAGATCGTCCGACGCAAAATAGATAATGGTCGCATTAGGGTTCGTATTGCGGATCATCTCTATAAAGATGATTCCAAGACCCGTTTCGACAATAATTGTCTGGGCTTCAGCCATCCAGCGGGCCGTCAGCTTGGGAAGCAGCAATCTGTAATATTTAAAATATGCGTGCTCAAGCCAGCGGAGCGCGCGGACCTTTGTATTAAAGGGATGGACCAAGGTCTTCCAAAGGAAACATTCAACGCCGTTCACATAGCTGACCGTATTGGCCTGAGCGGCAAGTTCCGACCTCGGATCGCCCTTAAGGAGGGAAAGATAGCTAAAGCCGACCGAGAGAAATCGCACCGAAGCGGTTTTGGCCAGTTCCTGGGCTACGAAATGGATGGTCGTTCTGCGCGGACTGCGATAATCGTGCCCCGTGATGATGAGAATGCGATCCGTCAAACTGCTTGTCCTCCGCCTGAACCGGAATTCACGCACCGACAAATCATGAGACCAGCATGATGATTGTTGACTATAATCATCTATAATAGCTCGTCAATGATTCTTTTGCCGCGCCGCACCAACCGTGACATATCACACAACGGCATTAACCCATTTTGCCGCATAGATAACTTCACTATAAAGCAACATCAACGCGTTTAAAATGTGTCAATTATGCCGCCTATGAGAACCTTGATTCCGCACCTGGCGGGTGCTACGCAGCCCCCCTATCCTCTAAAGCTTTAGCCGGGCTGATTTGATGCGCTCAGGATTGAGGATCGCGGTGGGAATCGCGACAGCCGGCCGCCGCGTGATTCTCGCGGAAACCTTGCTCGAGCTGACGCGTCAAACACGGTTGCCCGAGGCGGTTTTGATTTGTCCGGCGGCGGCGGACGATTTTGATACGTCCCAGACCCCGAAACTGCCCTTCGGCGTCAAGGTCGTCACAGGTTCGCGCGGTTCCTCCGCTCAGCGCAATGCAATTCTCGACGCCGCACAGCAATTTGATATTGTCATGTTCTTCGATGACGATTTCTTCGCCGCGCCGACTTATCTCGCCGAGCTTGAAGCCTGCTTCGCGGCAAATCCATCAGTCGTGGTTGCGACTGGCAGAACGCTCGCCGACGACATCAAGGGGCCCGGGCTTCAGGCCGGTGAAGCAAGGACTATTATTGCGTCTTTCGTTCCGTCAGACGAAGCATTGCCTTTGACCGACCACTATGCCGGCTATGGCTGCAACATGGCCGTGCGCTTGGACCCGGTCCGCACGCATGGTCTGCGCTTCGACGAAAACCTGCCCCTCTATGGCTGGGCGGAGGACGTCGACTTCTCCCGCCAGCTTGCAGCCTATGGCCGGATCGTCAAGAATCGGCGGATGACTGGTGTTCATCTCGGCATCAAAGGAGGCCGCACCTCCGGGATCCGGTTTGGCTATTCGCAGATCGCCAATCCCTATTATCTTTGGCGCAAAGGCACCACACGCGGCGGTGGGGCTCTCTCTCAATTGGTTCGTAATGTTCTGGTAAATATCATAAAATCGATCAGGCCGGAGCCTTGGATCGACCGCCGAGGACGCGCCCTCGGCAATCTCCTCGGCCTCGCCGATTTTTTTCGCGGCCGCCTCGATCCAAGGCGGATCCTCAAGCTCTAGCCTGGGTAACGGCCTCGCGCCATTGCCCAATCTAAAGCCTGACTGTACTTGTTCCCACCGGGCGGATGGCCGGTTGAAAACGAGCCTCGACCCCGGCGGCTCCCACATCAGCGCGAACGCATGGACGACTCGCCGCCCTGGCAAGGAGTTACGCCATGCCATGTGGATGATTTCAGTTTCCCTCAAGCACAAAAAGCCGCCGCCCTTAAACCAAATGGGGGAAGCGCGGGCGTGCGTTTGCTGTTTATCTGAAAGCGGACGTCGCTGGACGCACATTTCCCGTGTGCGGCCCGATGTCAAACGCCATAGGTCCAGCCCATAGGTTCAAGACAGGCACGCAGGAGGGCCGGGTGAAAACAGATTCAGGAGACGATGATGCAAACATCCATCATCGGATCGTGGCAAGGCTCGACCCCAGCTGTGATTGACTGCGGTATTGTTTTCACGTCTTTTGTAACTATAGAGCTTCTCTAAAATATCTAAAATCAAGAAAGAAAATACTTAATTATGCTATCACAATAACTTATTTCTGATGAATTATTTGTGTTATTTTATTGCTGCAAGAATGGATATTAAAAAGTGTCGATTAAAAAATGTAGAATGCTTTATTTATTTCGCTAAGATCGCTTCATTTGCGGAGTATCTACTTTGGCTGGTAACGAAATATTGATTTCACTTATTGTTTCCACGCGAGGGCGGACGACGCCACTGGAGAGACTGTTCGAAAGCTTCGTGGCGCAAGAATACAAGAATTTCGAAGTGATCGTGGTGGATCAGAATCTTGACAACTGCCTCGATCCACTGTTCGCGGGGCAGCGATGGCCGTTTCCCTTGCGGCGCATTCGGACTCCCCAGGAATCTGGCCTGAGCCGCGGGCGCAACAAAGGATGGCAATACGCGCAAGGCGAGATGATCGTATTTCCGGACGACGACTGCTGGTATCCAAGTTGGTTCCTTGCGCGCGGCATCGCGCAACTGGAGGCGACAGGCGCAGATTTTTTGTCTGGCCGCGCCGCCGACCAAGAGGGGAATAGCATCAATGGACGGTTCGAGAAGGTGCCTCAACCCATCGACCGGGACAATGTTTGGACGACCGGGATCGAATGGACGATCTTTTTCAAGAGAGCCGCATTGGCGAAGGTCGGTGGATTCAACCCGGAAATTGGCATCGGTGCATCAACGCCATGGCAATCGTGCGAAGGGCAGGATATTATGCTCCGGGCACTCTCTCAGCGGTTGCATGGATATTACGATCCGTCGATTTACGGTCACCATGACTCGTTCGATATTGAAGCGGAGTCTGGTATTCAGGGAAAAGGCCGGAAGTACGGGCGGGGCGTAGGGCACGTTTTACGGGTTCACAAATATGGATTTTTATCAGCTTTAAAATGGATCGGGCGTCCTATGTTTGGCTCGCTGCTGTTTTTTGTTCGCGGTAAAATTAAACACGTTCAATATTATCGAAACGTCGCCATCGGCCGGTTCGAAGGGTGGAGCGGCTGGGTCATCGGAGCAAGGTAAATTTTGTGATATTTTTGGCGGATTGTGTTACAAATGTTATTATCAATATTTCAGGATTTTGTATTTCATGCCCATTCAGCGTCACGAAAGACCGGATAACGGAACCTCCTTCTTTCACGCGCGGGCAGACTTTTCCTGCCGCCGCACGGAGGCGACCATTGACGACCCTTTGCCACAGATCGCGGTGCCCAAGCAGCAAGAGTATTCTGGCTACGCGGCGCCAGCGGTCACCCGGACATCAATTGGCGAATGTATCGATCGTCCCAATGCTCCGGACTCGCCTGCAAGGTTGCAGCATTTGCAGCAGCTAACGATTAATGGCCGGTTCCTCACTCAAAACCTCACAGGCGTTCAAAGATATGCCGGCGAGATCGTTTCCGCCTTGGACACACTCCTCGAAGACGAGAAATGGAGCGCGTCCCTAAAAGCCAAGATCATCGTCCCTTCAGCTGGTGCCAACAAGCTTGCTCTCCACACGATCGGCGTTCAACCAACCTTCGGCCGCATCGGCGGTCCCATGTGGACCCAGTGCGTTTTGCCCCTGATGTCGCGGGGTATTTTGCTAAGTCTTGGCAATATTGGACCCATCCTTTCGTCCAACCACGTCATTTGCATTCACGACGCCAATACATACCTCGCGCCGGAAAGCTACAGCCCAGCGTTTCGGATTTATTACCGGACCATCCTGCCTATTTTGGCCAAGCGCGCGGCCCGCCTCGTTACAGTTTCGAATTTTTCGGCCCGCATGCTGGACGAATTCAAACTTTGCCCGCTTGAGAAAATCACTGTCATTCCCAACGGTCACGAGCATATCAACCGCTGGCGGCCGGAGCGTTCGACTTATGCGTCGAGCCTGCCGGCCAGACGCCCTTTTGTGTTTGTGCTCGGCAGCCGCGCGCGGCACAAGAACGTCGAGATATTGTTTGAGATCGCGAAGGAACTCGACGCCATGGGCCTCGATCTCCTGGTTGCCGGAGCATCGAACCGGTACTTTTCCCCCGTTGAGCATTCCGTCGCATCAAATGTTCATATGCTTGGATTTGTCACGGACGACGATCTCGCGGCTCTGTATCAAAACGCATTTTGTTTCGCGTTTCCGTCGCTGACGGAGGGGTTCGGTTTGCCGGCTCTCGAAGCCATGGCCCTCGGTTGTCCGGTGATCGCGTCCGAATGCGCGAGTCTGCCGGAAGTTTGTGGCAACGCCGCCCTCTATGTCGATCCGAAATCGCCTCGTGCCTGGCTCGATCAAATCAAACGCCTACGCCACGATCCAGACCTTGCGGCCGCCATGCGGGCTGAAGGACGCCGTCAAGCGTCACGTTTTTCATGGACCAAAAGTGCTCAATTGTACCTCAACCTCTTGATGTCACTCAATCCTCGGCCAGCCTGAGCCGGGCGGCCAAAAGCCGCGACGAAAAATGCTAATAATTATAGAACCATACGTTTATCTAATATATGCTCACAATTGATCAGCGTGGCGTGATGGGGGAGCCTTCATGGCCTCTGTGATTCGTGGCGATACACATCCGTCTCCTCCGACCGGAGGCCGTACCCAGACAAATGCCTTTCTGCGTTCCTGGGGTGCCCCCATGTTCTCGCCAAAATATTCGAATACCATAGGCACAGTTCTTGCTGGTTCGTTGACCGGCTTCTCAATAATTGGCCGCATCTTGAAATAGACGCATCTTGTAACGATTATCGAGATCATGAATGGGCGGCGTTTCAAGCCGAGTAACTCTGTCCGCTTGTCATCCGGAGGAATGCTGGATACGCCAGTTAGACCAACGCCGCCTGGCGGAGCTGATCGCGGCACCAAGGCATCTCAGAAGCATGGCAATATGGAAGTTCAAAGAGCGACATGAATCGCATGCTTAAAGTCGATAAGCGTCTTATCTCGGATGAATCTGGTGCACCCGCTCCGAGTCCTTTGGATTCGGGACCCCGCAATTTTTATATGCGGGTTATCCGGCACCAACTGCCAATTATGATTGTATTCTTGATTCTGAGCATGGCGCTCGCCGCGCTCTTTGTATTTACCACCGTGCCCACCTATGTCGCCACCGCATCGATCGTGATCGACGCCCGGAAGGCGCAATTGCTCAACCCGCAATCCGCGTCGCGAGGTGAAATCAATGTCGACACCAGCATGGTGCAAACCGAGATCGAACTTCTGAAATCCGACAATGTCAGCCGTGCGGTCATCAACCAGCTCAATCTGACCAAGGATCCGGAATTCGCCGGCGGTCCGCGTGGATTTATTGGCTCCCTGATCGACCGTGCCTTCAGTATATTCAACCTTTTTGGAACGCCACCGGTGAAGGATGAGAACCTGGCGCGCACGCAACTGGCGAAAGGGGTGCTTGGGACCTTCGGGAGCAAACGGACGGTCACCCGAGTCGGTCAAAGCTATGTGATGGAGATCAGCGTTCAATCGGTCGATCCGCAGAAAGCAGCGAAAATCGCGAATGCGATCGCGGAGGCCTATATCGACGACGAACTCGAAGCCAAATATCAGGAGACACGGCGGGCAAGCGTCTGGTTGCAGGACCGTCTGAAGGAGCTTCGCGCGCAAACCTCGGCCCAGCAACAGGCCGTCGTCAATTTCCGCCAGCAGCACAACATCATCGATACCGGCGGTGCCAACGGCCAATTGATGAATGACCAGCAGCTTTCGGAAGTCAACAGCCAGCTCATTCTCTCTCAGGCTGCGACGGCGGAAGCCAAAGCCCGCTACGACCGTATTCAAGATGTTATAAAACAAGATGTTCCAGACTCTTCGATCACCGATGCGCTGAACAATCCCATCATCGTCAAGTTGCGGCAGGATTACCTCACCATGGCCGCCCGCGTCTCGGTCTGGTCGCAGAAGTACGGACCCAATCATTTGTCCGTTATCGCGCAGCAAACGCAAATGCGCGAACTTCAGAAGTCAATCCATGATGAAATGTTGAAGATCGAGCAAAGCTACAAAAACGACTATGAAATCGCGCTCGCCCGGGAGCAAAGCTTGAACAAGAACCTCGGCTCCGCCGTATCCAAAAGCCAGGTTACCAATCAGGCTCAGGTTCAGTTACGGGAACTGGAGAGCGCCGCCCAGACTTCAAAGTCGCTCCACGACAATTTCCTGCAACGCTACCTTGAGGCGGTCCAACAGCAATCCTTTCCGATCACCGAGGCACGCCTCGTTGGCGCCGCCGATGCTCCCTTATCAAAGAGCTATCCGAAAACATCGCTCGTGATGCTTCTTGCGCTCTTCGGCGGCAGCATGCTCAGCTTTGGGGTCGGGGCGTTGCGCGAAGCCTTTGACCGGGTCTTCCGCTCAAGCGATCAAGTTGAAGAAGAATTGCAAGTCAGCTGTCTTGCGATGCTGCCGCTTATCAAATCCACGGCGGCGAAGAGCGCGGCAGACCCCGCCATTGTGGAGGCGCTGCCGCCGCTCCCTGCGCCACCCCTGCTCATCCGCCCGCAAGCCATGCTTGATCTCGTTCTCGATCAGCCTTTCTCCCAGTTCAGTGAAGCGCTGCGCACCGTCAAGGTCTCGAATGATCTCAGCGGTATTTTGAAAGCCAAGAGAGTCACAGGGGTACTTTCTACCCTGCCCAGCGAAGGCAAATCCACGATCGCCGCCAATTACGCCCAACTGATTGCGCATGGCGGCAGCCGCGCGATCTTGATCGACGCCGACCTCCGCAATCCAACCCTGTCGCGCCAGCTCGCTTATGACGGTCCAGGACTGATCGACGTCCTGGCGGGCTGGAAATCGCTCGATGAAAGTCTGCTGCTCGATCCGCGAAGCGGGTTGCGGATGCTTCCGGCGGGTCCAAAGTCAAATATGCCCCATACCAACGAATTGCTTGCATCCGACGCGATGAAAAAACTGATCACGCTCCTCCAGGAGACGTACGATTATGTTATCGTCGATCTGCCGCCGCTGATCCCGGTCGTTGACGCGCGCGCGTCAACAAACTTCATCGATGCCTATATCTACACGATCGAATGGGGGACCACCAAAGTTGACCTTGTGAGACATGGTCTCTTGAACGCTCCGGAGATATATGAACGGCTTCTCGGGGTCATCCTGAACAAAGTCGATATGGCCTCGATAGGACGTTACGAACGTTATCGTAACAATTATTATTATGAAAAATATCGCTCTCGATATAGCAACGTGGACCAATCCGCTTCGACTCCCGCGAGGAGCAACAAGGGAACACACGCAAGTTTCTGAACCCGCGGTGGGCATCGGCCGGGAGCCGGTGCGATGAGTTGCGCAAAAATCATGCTGATCCGGCATACGGAACGGCCGAGCGCCGATAAGTCGGTCTTCGGAGTGTCACAGTCGGGCGTCAAGGACAAGGAAGAGCTCTCGGTGCGCGGCTGGCAAAGGGCCGGCGCGCTTGTTCCTTTTTTTGCACCGCGTGACGATCATTTCGTCCACCCTGCCCTCGCAAGACCAGCCAGCTTGTTCGCCTGCAAGGCAGGCAAGGCCGCGCCAAGCCTCCGGCCGCAGCACAGTTTGTTGCCCCTGGCCGAATTTATCCATGTCAAAATCAATCGCGACTATTACGAAGGGGAGGAGGAGGACCTCGTCCCCAAAGTGCTCGCATCGAACGGAACGGTTTTGATTGCCTGGAAACATAGAACCATGCATGTCGTCGCCAATGCCATTCTGGGAAACACAACGGCCGCGCCACAGCATTGGCCTATAAACCGCTTCGATCTCGTTTGGGTGTTTGACCGGCTCGCGGAAATCTGGACCCTCACCCAGGTTCCTCAACTTCTGCTTGCCGGTGACCGGCCTGATGTGATCGATTGAGAGCTGTCTTTACAGCGGGCGGGGCTCGCGGCAAGAACACACACTTGCATGGCCGGAGCAGCACCGTATGCAACCAAGAAAAAGCGCCAAACGCCGCTTCGAACGGATTGCTTTCTTGTCCTCTGGCGCACCCGAAGCGGATGCGGCACAGGCCGACTTCCTCGCCCTTTATGGAAATGTGGATCCCGAAACGGCCGACGTCGTGGTCGCGCTCGGCGGTGATGGCCTCATGCTGCAAACGCTGCACCGCTTTATTGGGAAAAACAAACCGATCTACGGCATGAAGCAAGGCTCCGTAGGCTTTCTCATGAATGAATTTCATGGGCCTGATCTCGAGGAGCGCCTCGACCAAGCCGAAGCCTCAATCGTCCATCCGCTGCTCATGGAAGCCACCAGCGCCCAAGGAGAAACCATCAAGGCGCGGGCGATCAATGAAGTCTCGGTCCTCCGGCAGTCCTATCAAGCGGCGAAAATGCGCATTTCGATCGATGGCAAGGAACGGCTCGCCGAATTGATCGCCGATGGGCTGCTCGTTGCCACGCCCGTCGGCTCGACCGCCTATAATCTCTCGGCGCATGGACCGATATTGCCCCTCGATGCGACCTTGATGTCGCTGACGCCGATCGCCCCGTTCCGGCCACGCCGCTGGACCAGCGCTCTCTTGCCCGATACGGCCCATGTGACGATCGATATTCTTGAAGCGGATAAGCGTCCCGTCGCCGCTGTCGCCGATCATTTCGAGGTCAAAGACGTCGTCAAGGTCGCGGTTGCGATGGACCATGCGACCGATCTCATTCTTCTTCACGATCCCGGTCATTCGCTTGACGAACGGATCCTGCGCGAACAATTTGGGTATTAGAGGGATGACCAGCGGCATTCGCATCCTCGCCCGGCGCGTTCTTTCGCGCGGGAATGGACTCTTGGAAAAATTCACGGTCTCGCGCAAGCGCTTCGCCGGGCCCGAACAAACCTTCGACCGCGAGATCTATGACACCGGCAATGGTGTCGCGATTTTGCTCTACGACCCGAGCCGCTCGCGGGTCATTCTCGTCCGGCAGTTTCGTATGACCGCATATTTGCGGGAGGGCCGCGAAAGCCTGATCGAGGTCTGCGCGGGCAGACTCGAGGGCGCGGACGCCGAGACCCGCATCATCAAGGAAGCGGAGGAAGAAACCGGAATTGTCGTGCGAAATCCCTGCCGTCTTTTCGAGGCCTATATGAGCCCTGGAACATTTTCCGAAAAGCTCACTTTCTTCACCGCCCAATATACGCAGGAAGATCGAACGGGAAAGGGTGGCGGTCTTCATGAGGAAGACGAGGATATCGAAATCCTTGAGCCAACGCTCGACGAAGCGCTCGCCATGATCGGCAGCGGCGAGATCGTCGACGCCAAGACCATTTTGCTCTTGCACTATGCCGACCGCGCCGGTCTCATGCTTGCGCCCCGCTGACACAGCTGGCGGGGCTCATGCCGCCGCGAGCGCGGCCTCGAATGCGGCAAGATCAATCGTGACGCACGTGGGCTTTGCGGCAGTTCCGGCTTTTTCCGGCACGTGTCGAGGCCCTGTTGCCGCGAGCAAGCGGCGGGGCGCATCGAACCTTCGCGGTGCTGACAATACTCCATGGCGAAAATTCCGGGCCTCGTCCCGCACGGCTTCGGCTTCCAAACGCCGCAGTCTTGCAATCAATTGATCCAGTTCACCGCGATTGATCGACACGCAGGCGCCCAGAACGCTTGCCACAATAGCCCCCTGCAGACGCGCCGACACCGGCCCGCGTAACCTTGCTGTAACAACCGCCTCCAGCCCCGCGGCAAAAGCCGGCAGCAACCGCTCCGGCATTCGCGCTCTTCGATAAAGCGCCGCGAATTTGGAACTTTTGCTCTTCGCCGCCAGAATAGCGACGCGGGCGATGGGCACCCCCGTCAGATCGGCGAGCGCTGCCTCAAGCAGTCGCTTGTTGCCGCAAAGCAAGCCGCGCAGCAAAAGCCCGGCGGTCAATTGTCCCGTGCCGCGCAGATGCGCGACGAAGGCCGGGAGGCCATTGACTTCGCAAGCGCATTCGGCGGCGATTTGAACATTGGCTTTCTCACGGGCATCGCGCGTCAGACGCGCGGCTTCTTCCGGCGGCAGTCCGGCGGCTCCGGTCAGCCGCATCGCGAGTGCCTTGGCCGCCCCGCCCGCGAGATCCGAACGCAGCGCCGCCGGCAGATCCGGCCGCGTTAAGAGCGCCGCCCGCAAACCGGCATCATGGCCGTGCCGCCCGATCATCCGCCGGATGGAAAAATCCAAAAGCTTGGCGCCCGGGTTGGTGGCGAGCGCCCGCAAGGCCGCGCAAGCGCCGGTTTCGGCCAGCGCCGCCGCCACCGGCGCCGAAACAAGAGGCCGGAGCGCAATGGCCGTTTGAACGAAGCCATTCGCGGTGGCGGCAAAATCGATAAGCTCCGTATCCGAAAACAGCGGCGAGCGCCCCAGCACGATCGCGGCAATATCTGAACTGTCTCCCGCAAGGGTGAGAACCATGTAATGCGGCACATGCGCATCGCTTGCGAGCGTCTCGGCGAGGGCGCCGCGAACGAGGGGTGAGGGATCATCGAGCAGCCCCGTCAAGACAAGCCGGACTTGGTCAGCTTCGCATGCCACAAGGCCCCCATAAAGAAAGGCACGCGCGAGCGCCACGGCGGCGCTGGCTCGCGCAACCGGTGAAGCGGTCTTCTCCCATTCCAAGAATTTCCGGGCCGGCATGGTTTGCGAATCCAAAAACATCTTACAAAATGAGTTTTGTCCGGCATGGTAAAGAAAACTTAAATCCTCCCGCGACATCACCAGCCCGGGACAAGATTGGGGAGCAGCGCATGAGCAATAACCAAGGCGAGCGTCACAAGCGCGGCGGCCTCTATTTCGAGGATTTCGAAACCGGCGCTGTGATCGAGCACCGGCTGACGCGGACCGTCACCCAAATGGACAATATGCTGTTCTCCAACATGACGCTCAATCCGGCGCCGCTCCACATTGATGCCCATTATTGCGCGACGGAAACCGAATGGGGGCGCCCGCTCATGAACTCGCTTTTTACGCTCGGCTTGATGATCGGGATTTCCGTCAACGATCTCACGGTCGGCACCACCATCGCCAATCTCGGCATGACCGAGGTGCGCTTTCCGGCGCCCTTGTTCGAAGGCGACAGCATCCATGTCACCACCGAAATTTTGAGCAAGCGCCTGTCGCATTCGCGCCGCGACGCGGGCATTGTCGAATTCCTCCATCGCGCCTACAGCCAAGAGGAAAAACTCGTCGCCGAGTGCCGCCGCCAGACGATGATGAAAACCCGAACGATTGAAGTTTAAAACATGATCCCAAAAACTTGCAGACTTTTTGGAAAAGATCATGCGTCAACAGATAGAGAAGCCATCGCATGCGCTCATTGCTTTTCATTCCCGCCGACAGCGAAAAAAAACTCGCCAAAGGTTTGGCGAGCGGCGCCGATTGTCTCATCCTAGACTTGGAGGATTCCATTGCACCCGAGGCAAAACAGTTGGCCCGCGAGCAAGCCTACGCCTTTCTTGCCTCGGCCTTGCGCGAACATCAACGCCCGCGTCTTTACGTGCGCGTCAATGGGCTTAATTCCGGACTGACCGAAGACGATCTTAGCATAGTGATGCAAGCGCCGCCGGATGGAATCCTTCTGCCCAAAAGCGTCAATGGCGCCTCGCTCCAGCACCTTGGCGCGCTGCTCGCGGTCAAGGAAGCTGAGAATGACATCGCCGATGGCGCGACAAAGATCATGGCGATCGTCACCGAAACCCCGGCCGCGATTTTCAACATGGGCTCTTACGCGGGCGCCAGCCAACGGCTTGAGGGCCTGACCTGGGGCGCCGAGGATCTCGCGGCGGCGCTCGGCGCTGAGACCAATCGCGGCACTGACGGCGGCTATACCTTGCCGTTTTTGCTGGCGCGAAGTCTGACACTTTTCGCGGCGTCCTCCGCCGGCGTGTTGCCGATCGACGCCGTGCATGGGAATTTTCGCGATCTCGCCCGCCTGCGCCTCGAATGCGAGGAGGCAAAACGCGACGGTTTTGCCGGCAAGATGGCGATCCATCCAGGGCAGATCGACATCATCAACGAGGTTTTTTCGCCCTCCGCAGAGTCCGTCGCCAAGGCCCGCGCCATCGTCGCCGCCTTCGCGGCCGAGCCGCATGCGGGTGTCATCAATTATGAGGGCGAGATGCTCGATGTGCCGCATCTTAGCAAAGCGCGGCGGCTGCTTGCGAGCATTGGAGAAACCTAAGTTTTGTGCGCCACTTGGGCGGCCCTATGACGGTTGGAACGGCCGCGCGTCAGCCTACCCACGTCCTACGAAAGCGGTGGTTTCTTTGGCCGTGGTAGGGGCGCTGAAACGGCTAAGGCGAATAGGCTTTATCGGCGATGACGGGGTTAGTTCCAAAACTCATCTCAAGAGCGGCCAGAGTTTGGATTCGAGATTCGGTCATTGTCGCAGAAAATCAGAACTACCCTTTCATCTCTTGGCGGCGAGTTTGGCGAGCGGATCAATTCTGTCAAGGACGCGAGCTCCGCTCGCGCCGGCGAAGCCGGTGCTCCGCATCCTTGACAGAATAGACTCCGCCTCGCCGATAATGCTCGCCGTGAGATGAATGGCGAAATCTGACTTCAGCCAATAGACGATCAATCCGTCATCTTCGCCTCGGCGGGCAAAGTATTCCGGATCGTCGCTTTCAACTGGGTGGCAGCTTCTACTAGTTTGTCAGGGTCCCATATGACAGTAAGATGGTGGTTAGTATCAAAATGCACCTTTTGCTCGCTAGGCAGGTCACGCTCATCCCACTCCTTTTTGCGGCAAGTGTAGATGACCGGGCGCCCCAAGCCTTCGGCGTACCCCGCCTCCCAATAGGCGCCGTTGTTCCCATGAGTCAGGTCGGCGATCACAAAGCGTGCGGTCCGAAGTGCTACGCGAAGCTGGTCGTCGATCAGACCTGCGGGCTGGCTATCGGTGAGAACACGTAAATTGAAATCTGTTGCTTCGACCGCTGGTTTAAAACAGTCTTTGACCACTCGATTGAGTTCCTCGTCGCCAAACTTCATCGCCATGAACGCCGTGCGGCTTTCGACCTGAGCATGCTTAAGGGCTTCGTATCGTTGCCAGCCCACCATCGTGAGCCGGAGAAACTTATACCGACCAAGTGGCCCAATTTCCACAAGGCTCTTCACTGATTCTTGGTTTAATAACCATGTCAACGCGTCATCATGTTTATTTGTCAGCGTAATCGCCGCGCCAATCCAAGCAGACACTTCTGGAACCGAAATTCTAACGTATTCTGGCGGCGGCAGCCGACGATCGCCGATCCACAAGATCAGATTGTCGGCCTGTTCCGCCGGAGTTGGGAGCGGATCGTCAACCTGCGGCAACTTATCTTTATCGACCGCAGGAGGCACACCTACATCACGCTGTTGGCGCCTGAGACGATGACTCAGGATAGCCCGCTGCCTAGGGGACAAGCCTGCTGATTTGCCATCTTCTATGAAATCCGAGAGATTTAAGAAATCCGTGAGAATGAAGTACCCACATCTCGGGCACTCATAGGCCCTTGCATGGCCATGACGATCGGTCTTCGTTGACGTTGCTTTAGAACACCCGGCTTCATCGCAAACCGGACATTTTACCGTTTGATTCATGTGGCCTCTCACTGGATCACCCGCGACAATCGCGAACGCGGGTGACGGATAAATCGAAACGGCGGTCTTAATTCCCTTAGTCAATCATACATTCATGATCCTCTTCAGCGGCATCAAAAATCATAGCGGCGGAAACCGAGCCTTCCTGAAATTGCCGCAAGATTTTGGCCGTTCTTACTCGAATGCAGAAGAAACCTCTGTCCTCCGCCTTGTAAGGTTTTGCTTCCCAATCGTACCAAATCGTTTCACGTGAAACACTTTGGTACGATTGATTTCGCCGCAACACAGACCCTGCTTGTGGGATTGCCCTCACAACAATCCGGCTTTCGCCGCCGCCGCGCGGGCGGCGATCGACAGCACGGCTTGCCGCGAGGTTTTGGCGAGGCCATGCTCCGTCTTATGCCAATGATAGGGCCGTAAAATCAGATCATAGAGCGCCAGCCAGGCGGCGGCGGACGTCATCAGATAATAGACGAACATCAGCGGCAGAAAGGGCCACAGACCGAGCAGCTTGCGCCGCTTCATGCCGAGCAGCGCGAGCCAGAGGATCGATCCCGCGCCAAAGAGTGCCGCCGACATCCACAGCACTGTTTCGACCAGCGGCAAGGCCGACTCTGGCGCAGGCAGACCGGCATGAAGATCATGCACGGCAAGCGCCGCGAAAAAGGGCCAGAGCGGCGGCGCGATCACCAGGCCCGTCAACGTCAGGACAAGCGCCACCGCGTTGGCGGCACCAAGTTCGAGGGCGACCCTGCGCGGGTCGCGTGTGAGTGTGATAAATGTTTGCATCCAGCCTTTTGACCACCTCCGCCGTTGTGTCAGCCAAGCATCAAGCCGGGCCGGAGCCTCTTCCTGCGTGCAGGAGCGCAATATATCGACACGATATCCTTGCCGCGCCAGACGCAAACCAAGATCAGCATCTTCCGTCACGTTCCACGCATCCCAGCCGCAAATCTCGCGCAGCACGCTTGTGCGAAAATGATTGGACGAACCGCCAAGCGGCAGCGGCAGACCGAGCCCGGCAAGGCCAGGGTTCAAGACATCGAACAGCACCGCATATTCAATGGCGAACAGTCGGGTCAGCCAGGAATCCTCGATGTTGTCGATGGCGAGCCGCGCCTGCAGGCAAGCGAGTTCCCGCGGGGCGCGCAGAAAACGCTCCGCCGCCTGGCGCAATTGGCCTGGGGCGGGCATGTCCTCGGCATCGAAGATAACGAGCAATTCGCCGCGCGCCAGTGGCAGCGCGATGTTGAGGGCGCGGGGTTTCGTTCTGGGCCAGCCCGCCGGCGCAACGATGGTTTCATAGGTGGGCGGCAGGTTCAAGGCCTCGATGGCGAGCCGCGTTGCGTGATCGTCGTGTTCGATCACGAGCTTGATATCGAGTTTTCCGCGCGGGTAGTCGATGGCATCAAGCGCGGCGACGAGTTGCGGGACGACGCGCGCCTCCTTATGCAGCGCGACGACGACCGAATACACCGGCAGCCAACGGTCGCCGACATCGGGCCGGTATGGTTCCTGGATGGAGGCGGTGCTCGCAGCTCCGGCAAACAGGCGCAGCCAAATCGAGGCCAGAAAGAAACAGGTCATCGATAGCGAAATGACGGTGAGGGCCGTGATGGGTGCCATGCCAAAGGCGAAACTTGCGGCACCAACGGCGACCGTCGCGAAAACGCATTGCGCCCGGCTCGCGCCAGCCTTCGCCGAAAGACTCGGATCGAGATTGGCAAGACCCAGACTTGCCTCCCACAGAACCGTCGCAGCCGCCCTCGCGCGCACAAGGCGGGACATATGCGAAGGGGTGGTGATCGCAAGATCCGCCGAAAAGTCTTCTCCCTGCCCTGCCCTGGCCAAAAGCTCGACAAGCATCGCGCCGCGCGGCGCCGACAGCCAGCGCCTGCCATCCGCTCCCTCAAGGGGCGCTATGCCGCTATGTATAGAAAAAGGATAGCGTGCCTCCGCTGCGAGCGCGGCGTCTCCTTCCACGAAGGCGGCGCCGAGGTGATCGGCGAGACATTGATAAAAGAAACGCTCCTGGAGGTTTCCGCTCGCAAGCAAGGCGGCCTCCGGCGCGACGGCTTGCGCCCGCGCTTCCTCGGCCGCAGCCAGCAGCAGCAAGGGGTCGACACCATAGGCGGGGAGAAAAGCCAGGCTGGCGGGTAAGTTGAGAGGGAGCCGGGCGAGCGCCGTTGCGGCAAGCGCAGGAGGTCTGCCGGTCAGGGGCCGGAGGGGAGCGGCAATGATGGCGCTGGTTTGACGCAAATCCAGGAATCCAAAACGCCAAACTCGTCGTAAGCTTGGCTGGGTTGACTGGATTTAGATATTAATGTTCGTCAAAAATCAGGCAGGAGATATGGAAAATTGGATATTATTCGTCTCTCGCCCAGCACTTTAAAAAAAATGCCGATGTCTGGAGGCCGCGATGCCGGCAGGCGGCACGGCACGGCACTTTTCGCCCTGTTTCACTGCGCTGTGCAAGGGACGAGAAAACACTCCGGTGGCATAGCCTATTTGCAAGCAGGTCAGGACCACGGCGCATTCGGACAACACACCAAAAATACCCGCGCCATGCAAGATGGAACCGGCAAGCGCCGCAACAACGGCCGCCGCTCCGGTCGGGATTAGAATCCAAACCCGAAAAAACCGGCCCAGCACCGCCCCCAAAAGGACGACTCCGACGATGAGGATGGTCACGAGACGTCTCCACCTAATCGCAGCATTAAAGTGCCGCTGTAGTTTACGTTACTTAACATCGTTAAATACCTGTTAATCAACAAAGTAAAGCCTGTTTTTTGATCAATCTACACATTTAACCAGGGGCTAAGGTATAGCCAAAGAAGTTCTGCTGCAGTGCGAGAGTAATCATGCTCATTTAAACGTGGCGTTGCACCATTTGGTTCCATTTGAACGATCCGGCTCATTTGCGCCGGAAGGTGAGATAAATAGGCTTTCGATCGGCGCGAAGTGCTTTCGTCTCATAACGCGTGGACGTCCAACCCGGCCAAGGCCGCCGCCAATCCGCGGCTTCCGCTGCATTCCATTCAAAATCCGGCGAGGAGAGGACATGCGCCAAGGTCCAGCCGCCGTTGCTATCGACATCCGTTGCGAAGCGCAGCTCCGCGCCCGGACGCATGACGCGGGCAAGACGCGCCAGCCCTTCGCTGGACAGGAAGCGTCGTCCGTGGTGGCGGCGTTTTGGCCAGGGATCGGGGTAAAGGAGATAGACGCCATCCAAGCTTGCTGGCGGCAGCGCTTCGATGACCGCCCGGGCGTCGCCATTGTAGAGACGCACATTGGTCAAGGAAGCAGTTTCAATAAGTGCCAGGGCTTTGGCGATGCCGTTTAAAAACGCTTCGCAGCCGATGTAGCCAATGTCTCGATTCGCCAGCGCCTCGGCGGCGAGATGCTCGCCGCCGCCAAAGCCAATTTCGAGCCAAAGCGCGGAAGCTCTCTTGGGGAACAGGCCGGCGGGATCGGACATCGGCCGCGATGCGTCGAGTGAAAGCTGCGGCAATGCCGTGCTCAAAAGCGATGCCTGATGAACTCGCAGTTTTTTGCCGCGCCGCCGCCCGTGCAGACGGACAGAATCCGCCGGCTTTTCTGGCCCGTCTATGGCGCAAGGCGGGGGCAGATGCTCGTGCTGCACCCCGCTTTGGCTTCCGGTTTGAACTTCGCGGGCCATCACCCGCCGCGATGCAAGTCAAATGGGCAAATCAGGTAAGATGCGCCTTCAGCTTCTCCGCCAAATCGGTTTTTTCCCAGGAAAAACCGCCCTCCTTGTCCGGAGCGCGGCCGAAATGCCCATAGGCGGACGTGCGGGCGTAGATGGGATGGTTAAGTTTGAGATGTTCCCGGATACCGCGCGGTGAAAGGCGCATCGCCTCGAAAAGGGTTTCCTCGAGTTTTGCTTCCGGAACATTTCCCGTCCCATGCGTATCGACGTAGATCGACAAAGGCTCGGCAACTCCGATTGCATAGGCAAGCTGGATGGTACAGCGGTCCGCGAGCCCGGCGGCAACGACATTCTTTGCCAGATAGCGAGCGGCATAAGCGGCCGAGCGATCGACTTTTGTCGGGTCCTTGCCAGAGAATGCACCGCCGCCATGCGGCGCGGCCCCCCCATAGGTATCGACAATGATCTTCCGGCCCGTCAAGCCCGTATCACCGTCGGGGCCGCCAATTACGAACTTGCCGGTTGGATTGACATGCCAAACGGTCTCCGGCGTGATCCAGCTCTCCGGCAGGGTTTTCCGGATGTAGGGTTCGACGATCCGCCGCACATCGGACGAACTCAAATTCGCGTCGAGATGCTGGGTCGACAAAACGATCTGGGTGACGCCTACAGGTTTGCCTTGAACATATTTGACCGTCACTTGGCTTTTGGCGTCCGGACCGAGTTTACCAGCGTCATCAGCTGCCTTCTTTCGCGCGAAAGCCAGATCCTCGAGGATTTTGTGGGCATAGTAGAGTGGTGCGGGCATCAGTTCCGGTGTCTCGCGGCACGCGTAGCCGAACATGATACCCTGGTCGCCCGCCCCTTCGTCCTTATTGCCGGCCGCATCGACGCCTTGCGCGATGTCGGCCGATTGGGCGTGCAGCAACACCTCGACCTTCGCGTGCTGCCAGTGAAATCCCTCTTGCTCATAACCAATATTCTTGATGGCGCCGCGTGCCGCGGCTTCGATCGCGTCTAGGCCAATCTTGGCGCCGCGCACTTCCCCCGCGATGACGACGCGGTTGGTGGTCGCCAGGGTCTCGCACGCAACCCGCGTTTGATAGGGATCGATCCCAGCCTTCGCGCCTTCCCGGAAGAAAAGGTCCACGATTTCATCAGAAATCCTGTCGCAAACCTTGTCCGGATGGCCTTCCGCAACGGATTCACTCGTAAACAGATAATTTTCGCGCACCAATGCCTATCTCCAAAATCGGTACATAACGTAGCGACAAAGCTTTTGGCAGGATGTTCGGTTTGTCAAGCCATTCGGCCCATCACGTTTGCTAAAACGAACGCGGCGAATTCACTCAGCCGGTTTTTCGCTCGGGTCCGGCGTGCCGCTCGCCAATGGCGCGGGCCTCTCATCTTCCCCAGCGAGGGAAGACACGAGATCGACGATCCGCTTACGGACTTTTGGGTCATGGATTCTCGCGAAAGCAAGGTTCAAATGCAAAGCCTCCGGTGTGGACAGAAAATCAGCGGCATAGGCCGCCGGCGCATCTTCCGAAAACCCCAGCGGGCCCGGCGGCGGATTTGCCACGGCTTCAAAGGACGGCGCCCCCTCGAAAAAAAATGCCGGAGGCACATCGAGGGTTCTGGAAATTTGCTGAAGCCTGCTGGCGCCGATTCTGTTGGTGCCCTTTTCGTATTTTTGGACTTGTTGAAAGGTCAGGCCCAAAGCGTCGCCCAATTTTTCCTGGCTCATGCCAAGCATCACCCGCCGCATACGGACGCGGCTGCCAACGTGCCGGTCGATCGGGTTCGGTATTTTTTTCACGAATTCCGTTCCAATCACCACGGTTCCGCCGCGTCTCTCGAGGACCGGGATGCCGGAACGTCAATATGGCGTCGGATTCTTATAGCGCAAATGCGGCCCGCCGCATATCGGCGGCCCGCATTTTTCCAGGGGCCCGGGTCATGACGATTTCAAAACACGGTGCCAAACCGTTAAGAAGGCGTTGGCACAAGCCGAGAGCTAGCCCAGTCCCTCTCAGGCGTGGAGGAGAGTTGGCGCCTGCAACTTTTCGGTGAGGACCCTCTTTCTGTCGCCCCGCGTTTCGCGCAAGCGGTTGAGCGTCCTCCAGTCGAAAGTAGCTGTGACAGCGACAACGTCTTGCGTTCCGATCCTTTGGGGCAAACCTAGCGGCAACATTCGGAAATGAAGCTGGACGAGACGCAACAATAGAATGGGGTCGATCTCGATGATCGCGGTCGAGATCCCGCTTTCTAAGCCCCATTCAACCATGCCGGATAAAAGCGCGTTGGCAATTGGAGCTGCAAAACGGCCCCGCTCCCGATGGCCCGGCGCGACGCAATGACGGGTGCATTCCCAAATATGGGGTCCAACCGGCCTCTCGACTTCGCACAATTGCGGCATAATTTCCGACAAAAGATGCGGGCGCGTTGAAGGAAGCATCCGTTGATAACCTAACACTTTACCTTTTTCAATATAAAGCAAATGTACGGCGTATTTGTTGTCGAATTGATCGATCTCGCGTCCGTCCGGCTTATCAAGTTCGGACCAGCCCATTTCCTTTACAAATACTTGGTAGCGCAAGCGATACGCTTGTTCCAATTCATTTCGATATTGGAATTCATTTTCGGCGGTGACAATGTGAATCACTGACAATCTCCAGATCTAGTTTCTGGAAAATGCCGGTCTCGTTGTGGGACGGGCTATTTTCCAGCTAAAATCATAGCTAGAAAATGCCTGTGGCAGAGGTTTGGTGCTAGTACG
This sequence comes from Methylocapsa sp. D3K7, assembly GCF_029855125.1. Taxonomy (GTDB): domain Bacteria; phylum Pseudomonadota; class Alphaproteobacteria; order Rhizobiales; family Beijerinckiaceae; genus Methylocapsa. The sequence goes on along the minus strand of NZ_CP123229.1, from coordinate 3,994,706 downwards.
CGTTCCCGTACCTTTTTTACGCGATCAATCCGCGGCGGATCGCTTCAGCTACCGCCTGCGTGCGATTCATCGCTCCGAGTTTTGCACGCGCGGACCGCATATGTTTATCAGCTCCGTGTTCGGAAATCCTCATAACGGCGCCAATTTCCCAGTCCGCCTTTCCTTCTGCCGCCCACTGTAACGCCTCGCGCTCCCGCGCGGACAGCATGATTGGTCCGTTGGAAGCAGCTTCCTGCTTTAACATGATTGCCCGGCCAATCGCGTAATTTGCTACCAGCGTTAACATGCCCTTCGTGTCGGGGCTCATTTCGATGTGTCGGCCACCAACGGAAAACAAGACAACTTGTTTATCGAGGGTTTGTAATGACAGGGTAAATCCTTCGTTTAGATCAAACTCCGTTGCCTCATCCATAACGCGGCGGGCCAAAGGGTCGCCCTCAACAAACGGCACCAGTTCGTTCCAAAGAAATGGTTCCGGCGACGACATAACCCGCCGTATCGTCGCATCGTGGGCGACGTAACGGCGTGCCGCGTAGCGGGTGGCCCATTCTTCGGGCCAGCGGTTGAGCAACAAATGTCCCAACTGTGAACGCCGGTTCTGGTCAGGCGTTGGAATGGTTGCGGCAACCATGTGCTCGACGCCGAATTGCGATAGATGATGCATGACCTTGGCCGAAACATCTTCAGCATTCCGGGCGCGATCAAGATCCCGAATGAAATCAAGGGTATGTTCTAACGAATGGCGATAAGAAACCGGTGGCATGTTTGATCCTCGCCTCGGCGAACCAGACGGCGCTTCAATATATACGTCACAAAATGACGCGGGACAAAGCCTATACTAAATATTGAGTACTAACAATCCTAATCAAGATGTCGGCCATCCGATTACTGTTGTCAATAACGGAACCGTATAGTCAAGGCCAAGCTAAGGACACCAACCCAAATCGCGAACGCGCCTGCGAACGGAAAGTTCGCGAAAAACGGCGGGGTCAAGGCCTGCGGCAGACTGCCATCGAGGATGCCTTCGGTCCCTAGCGGCATCTCCCCCTCGATACGGCCATAAGGATCGACAATTGCCGAAATTCCCGTGTTGGCGGCACGGATCAAGGGAAGTCCCTCCTCGATCGCGCGAAGCCGCACTTGCGCGAAATGCTGGTAAGGGCCAGCTGTCATCCCAAACCAGCCATCGTTGGTCACATTGAGGATGAACCCGGGCCGTTCCCCTGAGAGTCCCGCTGAAACTGCCTCGCCCGGAAAAATCGCCTCGTAGCAGATCAGCGGCGCGGCGGCGGGCATGCCCGGAATGAGCAAGAAGCGCGGCCCGGACCCTGAGTCGAATCCACCCGGCACATGCACAAACTGATGCAGGCCCAAGCGATCAAAAATCGATTGGAATGGTAAATATTCTCCGAACGGCACAAGATGGATTTTGTCGTAACTCTCAAGAATATGGCCGCCGCTCGCCACGATCTGGATCGCGTTGAAGTAGGACGGTAGACCCCGCAAGCCGTCCTCCTCGCGCGCTGCGCCCGTGACGAGAACCGTATCCTGGGGCAAAACCGCGCCAATAACCGCGAGCGCTCTTGGATCGTGCGACAAAATGAAAGGAAAAGCGGACTCCGGCCAGATCAGCGCGGTAACGCCGTCAAGGCCAAGGTGAGCGGCTGACTCGCGGATCGACAAGTCGAGGTAATGGTTCAAGATCCAGGCTTTGTTTTCCGGCCGGAATTTCGCGTCCTGGGGCAAATTCGGCTGCATAATCCGCAATCTAATCCCGGCGACCGGCGGCGCCGTCGCCTGCGAGAGACGCCAAACGCCAAATCCGCAAATTCCGCCAAAGGCCAGAATTGCAGCAAGGACGGCCGGCGGCAGCCGGCGCGTTACCCCGATTGGCAGAGGTTTTTCGCCGAGCATGGCGGGAGCGGAAAACATAAGGATGGAAAGAACGGTCAATCCATAAAGACCAATGAGCGAGGCGAGTTGCGCCGTCACGAGATTGCCGCCGAGCGCCATGCCGAAGCTATTCCAGGGAAATCCCGTCAAGACATGGCCGCGCAGCCATTCCGTAAAGCTGAGAGCGGCGGCAAAGGCGAACAGCCGCCCCGCGCCGGGCGACCACAGCAGCCGCGCCAGCAGAAACCCAAGCCCAGGGAAAAACGCGAGCATGGCCGGAAGACCCGCCACCCCCAGCGGCATGGCCCAGGCGAATTCGTCGGCTTCGACAAGAAACGCCGCGCCGAGCCACCAAAAGCTGGCAACGAAATACCCAAAGCCCCACCACCAGCCGTCCGCGAACACCCGCCGCGCGGCGGATACGCTGATCTCAATCCGCCCTGCTCCCTGGGCTTCGCCATCGATGAGCCAGATGGCGACGGTCATCGGTATCATCAAAGCGGGGAAAAAATTGAACGGCGCCATGGCGAGCGCCCCCGTGGCTCCGGCGGCAAAGGCGATGAGCCACCGGCGCCAGCTAGACGCATGTTTGATCGCCATGGCGATGGCCGGAATGGCGGGCACTCTCAAGCTCAATCGTCGGCCTCGCAGTGTGATCGCCCGGCCCGCCACAAGAAACCAGCTTTGCAACGGAAATATGGAAGCAAGGGGATTACGAAAATGCCCGCGGCACAAATCGCCGCGACGAAGGGACATGCAGCATGCCTAGACCAGAAGAGTCGCGCAACCTATTCGAGAATATGCAAGACCAAACATGATCCGCTGTCACCTTTCCCGTGGATCGCCTTGTCCCTCGCGGCTGCCCGAACCGGAACTCCCCTCACTCTGTTCGGAAGGCAACGGGGACTCGCTCAAGCGGATCTTGACCCGCTTGACGCGGCGCGGATCGGCGTCGGTCACCTCGAATTCGATGTTGTCCTCGGCGATAATTTCACCGCGGACAGGAACGTGCCCAGCCAGGGCGGTGATCAAGCCTCCCAAGGTATCGACTTCCTCGGCATCGGTGATCGCCCGCAGATCAAACCCGATCACCTCGGAGACATCGCCGAGATCCGCCCGCGCATCAACGATAAAACCGCCGCCGGCGGCGGCTTCGATTTTCGGGCTCTCATTCTGATCATGTTCATCCTCGATGTCACCGACGATCATTTCGACGATATCCTCGATCGACGCGAGACCTTCGGTGCCGCCGTATTCATCGATGACGAGCGCCATATGGGTTCGCGTCGCTTGCATTTTGACGAGAAGATCAAGGGCCGGCATCGATGCGGGAACGAAGAGGACGGGGCGCAAAATATTTGCCTGCGACAACGCGGCGTCTAGCCCGCCAGGCGCGAAGCCGCAAACCGGCCCCGCTTCGCCGCTCGATCCGCGGGTTGCTCCGGCGGGGGCGGGCGGCGGCTTCGAGGCGGCGGAAAGATAGCCGACAAAATCGCGGATATGCACCATCCCGCGCGGATCGTCGAGCGTATCGCCATGCACTGGCAGCCGCGAATGACCGGCGTCGCGAAACACCTCCAGGACGTCGGCAAGTTTGGTTTGCAAGGACACGGCGATAATATCGGCGCGCGGAACCATGACATCGCCGACACGCACTTCATGCAAAGCGAGGACGTTTTTCAACAAGGCGCGTTCTTGCGGCGAGACATCGTCCTCGGTCGATGTATCCGCGAGCGCCTCTTCAAGGTCGTCGCGGATCGACGCGCCACCAAGACCAAAGAGCGAGCGCAACCGGTCGAACAGGCTTGGCTTTACGCCAGAAGCTGGCTTGCCATTGGCCGCCTCCGTGGCGGCGGAAAGGTCATGATCACTCATGGGCGGCTGCCGCTTCCTCGATCAACGCGGCCCCATAAGGGTCGGCGATCCCAAGCTTCGCCAGGATGGCGCGCTCGAGCGTCTCCATCGCCACCGCTTCGGCCGTCTCGGCATGGTCGTGACCGATAAGATGCAAAAATCCATGCACCACAAGATGCGCGAGGTGATCGCGCAGCGGCTTGCCGGCTTCGGCCGCTTCCCGCGCGGTGGTCTCGAATGCGATGATGATGTCGCCGAGGAGCGGCGCCGAAGCAAGATCACCGGCCGCCGGAAATGAGAGCACATTGGTTGGTTCATCGCGGCCGCGCCATTTGCGGTTGAGCTCGCGGATGAACGCATCGCCACAGAGAACGACGCTGATTTCGGCATTCGCCGCCAGCACGGCGCGGCTTTCCGAGACCGCCGCGAGAATCGCGTCTTCGACAAGCTGAGAAGGATTTCCGAGGGAATGCCAATCCGGGAATTCGATCGAGATGTCGATCATCTGGCTCATTTGCGAGCCTCATGGCTCGCAACTCTGCGCGCCGATGCCTCATAAGCGCCGACGATCCGGCGCACGAGATCATGGCGGACGACATCGCCTTCCTTGAAGACGACATGGCCAATGCCCTCAAGCCCGGAAAGGAGTCCGATGGCTTCGCTCAATCCGGATTTCTGACCGGGCGGCAGATCGGTTTGCGACGGATCGCCCGTGACGATCATGCGCGAGCCTTCACCGAGGCGGGTCAAAAACATTTTCATTTGCATTGACGTTGCATTTTGCGCCTCGTCGAGCAGAACGCAGGCATTGCTCAAGGTGCGGCCGCGCATGAACGCAAGGGGTGCCACCTCGATCATGCCAGTTTGCATCCCGCGTTCAAGCATGCGGGCATCCATGAAATCGGCCAGCGCGTCGTAGATCGGCCGCAGATAAGGATCGACCTTGTCACGCATATCACCCGGCAGGAAGCCAAGCCGCTCGCCGGCTTCAAGCGCCGGCCGCGACAGGATGATCCGCTCGATCGCACCCTGTTCCAGCAGAAGAACCGCGAAGCCAACCGCAAGCCACGTCTTGCCGGTGCCAGCGGGGCCTTCCGCAAACACCAGCTCATGGCGCTTCATGGCTCGCAGATAGAGGTCTTGCGCCGTATTGCGGGCGCGTACGCTTCCGCGTCTGCGGGTGCCAATTTGCTCAAACACAGCGCGCCCCGTCTCCTCGTCCTTCGGAAACAGGCTGCCTTGCATCGCGCCTTCCTCGATCGCCCCATCGACATCGCCAAGACCAATCGGCTGGCCGAGTTCGACCCGCGAATAAAGATTTTCAAGGACGAGCCGCGCCTGTTCACAAGCCTCCGGCTTGCCCTTGAGGGTCACATGATTGCCATTCGCATTGGCTTGCACGCCCAGCCTGCGTTCAAGTTTCGCAAGATTCTGATCGTATTGGCCAAAGAGAAGGGAGGCGTGCCGGTTGTCGTCGAACGCCAAGGTGATTTCAGACGTGCCGCTCTCGTTCAATGGAGGCCTCAATGCTTGGCGCGCGATGGGCGCCGTACGATCCGATGGTTTCAACGAAGCGCCTCGCGTGCGGGCTGCTCCGGCAATGGCCGTCCGAAAAGCGAATTGCCCTCCGCGGAGACGATCTCCACGGAGACAATTTCGCCGATGCGTTCGGCGCTGCCGTCCATGAGCACCGGCTGCAGATAGGGTGATTTGCCAGCGATCTGACCCTTGTGGCGGCCGGGCTTTTCAATCAGCACATCGAGCACGCGGCCAACCATTTTGCGATTGAACGCATACCGTTGCTGGTCGAGGAGCGTTTGCAGCCGCGACAACCGTTCTACCTTCACGGCTTCGGGGATTTGATCGTCCAGCTCGGCTGCGGGAGTGCCGGGACGCGGCGAATATTTGAAAGAGAATGCGCTGGCGAACACAATGTGTTCGATCAATTCCAGAGTCGCGCCGAAATCCTCTTCCGTCTCGCCGGGAAAGCCAACGATGAAATCCGACGATAAAGCGATGTCCGGCCGCGCGGCCCGGATTTCACCGGCAAGCGCGATGTAATCGGCGCGGGTGTGCTTGCGGTTCATTCTGGCGAGTATGGCATTCGAACCGGATTGCACCGGCAAATGCAGGAACGGCATCAGCTTCGGTTGATCACGATGCGCCCTTATGAGACTGGCATCCATGTCGCCTGGATGGCTTGTCGTGTAGCGGATGCGGGCGATGCCGGGCACGCTGCCGATCCGGGCCATGAGCGCGGCAAGGGAGGCGGCGGCGCCTCCCTGCATCTGGCCATGATAGGCATTGACGTTTTGGCCGATGAGATTGACTTCGCGGACACCCGCAGCGGCGAGCATTTCGACTTCGGCGGCAATGTCTTCAACTGGCCGCGAGTCCTCGGCACCGCGCGTATAAGGCACAACGCAAAACGTGCAGAATTTGTCGCAGCCTTCTTGCACCGTGACGAAGGCAGTGACCCCGCGCTTGCGGATGGCGGCGGGCGCTGGCGCAACGAGATGGTCGAATTTGCTGACGGCAGGAAAATCCGTGTCCAAAACGGCGCGCGAGGACTCGGCGCGGCGCAAAAGCTCCGGCAGGCGATGGTAGCTTTGCGGCCCGACGACCACATCCACAGCCTTTTGCCGCCGGAAAATCTCGGCGCCCTCGGCCTGCGCGACGCAGCCTGCAACAACGATCTTGGTTTCTTGCCCAGCTTTCGCCCGCTCAGCCTTGAGCGCGCGCAGCTTGCCCAGTTCGGAGAACACCTTTTCGCTGGCGCGTTCCCTGATGTGGCAGGTATTTAACACGACAAGATCGGCTTCTTCCAAATGCGCGGCCGCGGCATAGCCCTCCGGCGCGAGGACGTCCGCCATCCTTTGCGCATCATAAACATTCATCTGACAGCCGTAAGACTTCACGAACAGCCGACGGGGCGTTGTCACCGGATTCGGTCTGGGTTCCCCTAAAATCTCCCCGGCGGCACCCGCTTTATCGAATTGCGACATCGTCTCCCATTGTCCGCGAGGCATTCGCCTCTCACTCCCGAATCCGGTTTTGCGACTTGAAGAACCTTAACCCCATCACATCGTCAATTCTTGCCGAAAATGCCCCTGTAAGGGATTCCCTCGCACCCCGGCATATTACAGCAAGTCGCGCCGCATCACGAGAGCCGCCGCCAAGCCAGGACCCTCCGTTCGATAATAGGCTTGCCGCTCCCCAACTTGCTCAAAGCCGAAATTCGCGTAAAGGGCGCGGGCAGCGGTATTTTCAACATCGACCTCGAGAAACAAACGGCTCACCCGGTTCGCCGAAAGCTCATGCATATGCGGCTTCAAAAGCCTCGTGGCAATTCCGCGCCGCCGCCACTCTGGGGCGACGGCAATCGTCAGGATTTCCGCTTCGTCGGCAGCGACGCGGGACAGGATGAAGCCCGCCAATAGCTCCTCCCCAGCTTCGATCGCGCCGTCGGCGAAGGTTTCCGGAGCAACAAAAAGCTGTTCGAAATCAGCCTCCTGCCAAGGATAGGCGAAGCAAGCAGCATGGATCGCGGCGCATTCGGCACTCCGCTCAACGCCGATCGGCCGGATGTGGGGAGACGCTTTGGCCGGCCAGTTAATCATTGGTGATCACAACGGCGCCGGTTGGAGTTGTACGGCTTCCGGGAGCTTGGCGTCCGGCATTTTCAGATAGAGGGGCCGCGGCGGCGCCTGGGCGGGATCGGCCAAAAGCCCAAGCTTGGCAACAAAAACAATGTCCAGTCCGCTATTTTCGATCTCGATCTCGGTCCCCGCCGCCGCGGCCTCGCTGGCGAGCAGGGCGGCGCCAGGTCCCGCAAGCCGCACCGGACCCGCGCCCAGCGACCGCACCGCCTCGCGCGGCGAAGCGATCCGGGGTGCCGCCGCCACCCTTCCGTCCGGACCGAAAGCCGCGAAATAGACATTGCCGTGCCGTGCATCGATGGCGACGGCGACAAGATCCAGCTTTTGTTCAAGAATCAAGGGCGCCGCAAGGGCCGCAAATGTTGACACCCCGATGACCGGAATCTTGCAAGCGACGCCGATTGCCCGCGCCGCCGCGATACCAACCCGCAGCCCGGTGAAAGAGCCTGGACCTACAGTGACCGCAACGCGATCGAGGGACGCAAAGCCGCCCTCGGCACGGGCCATGACCCGGTCAATCAAGGGCAAAAGCGCCTCGGCATGGCCGCGCTGCATGGCGATGGTCTCAATGGACAGCGGGTCATCGGCCCCCTCGTCCAGGACGCAGGCTGAAATGGCCGGAAGCGCGGTGTCGATCGCCAGAATTCTCATCCGCCCAAGCTCAAGTTATGGCCCGGCAGCGGCCAGCTTAGGTGAAGCCAGCCAGAAAAACTAAATTTGCTCGACAGTTTGGACATTTGGCACAAAATGTTTGAGTAGATTCTGAATACCATGCCGGAGCGTCGCCGTGGAGGATGGACAGCCCGAACAGGACCCTTTCATGGCGACATAGACCGTGCCATCGCGAAACCCGCGAAATTTGATGTCGCCGCCATCATTGGCGACCGCCGGACGGACATGCGATTCGATCAGTTTTTTGATTTCGGCCACTGTTTCGGCGTCACCGGGGGCAAAGAATTCCTTGGCATCCGCCTCGCCGTCCGCATCCATGGCTGAGCTGGTTTCGCCATCAAGCAACGGCTCTCCGGACACAAAATGCTCCATGATGGCGCCGAGGACAATCGGCTTGAGAGGTTGCCACTCGGTGTCGCCGGATTTCGTCACCGAAATGAAGTCGGAGCCAAAAAACACCCCGGAAATCCCATCTATGGCGAACAATGCCCGCGCGAGCGGCGACTGGCGGGCGCCGGCGGACGTTCTCATGTCCAATGTTCCCTCAAGCATCACGGGACGCCCAGGCCGGAATTTCAAGGTGGCGGGATTAGGAGTGACTTCGGTTTCGATGAACATGAATATCTCCCAAACGTCCGGTTCAAGGCCGGAGTTGGATTTAAGGAACAAAATTCATTCCAAATATGATGGAGATACAGGCCAGGGGCAAGCACCAAGCACGCATTTCACACTAGCGGCTCCCCTTTCCACTGTTTGCGGCACGGCGGCGGTTTCACGGCCCATTCAACGATGAACCTATGCTTGAGCGTCACTGGAGGAAACTTGCCGATCAGGCAAAAGGAGGGAACCAGCCATGCCGGGCGAGTGTTTATAGACGAGGGATACGTTTGGGGATGGCCTCGACTTCCTATGCCGCCAGTCCGGCGGCGTAACACAAAGTTAGCGAGCCGAAAATGGCGCAGTTGGCGGATGTCGGGAGACAATTTCTCAATGCGGCGATGTCCGCTCCCTATCTTGGCCGGGAGGAGGAGCGGAGCCTCGCGTTCCGCTGGAAAAACAACGAGGATGAAGAGGCGTTGCACGCCCTTACGCGGGCTCATATGCGGCTGGTGATCGCGCTTGCGTTGCGGTTTCGCCACTATGGTTTGCCGGTCGCCGACTTGATCCAGGAGGGTCATATCGGGCTTTTGGAGGCCGCCGCGCGGTTCGAGCCGGAACGGGAGGTCCGCTTTTCGACCTATGCGACTTGGTGGATACGCGCCTCCATGCAGAATTATGTTCTGCACAATTGGTCGATTGTGCGGGGCGGCACGAGTTCGTCGCAGAAATCACTGTTTTTCAATCTCCGGAGACTGCGGGCGAAATTGGCGCAAGGGCGCGGTGCCCTGACGGCGTCGGAAGTTGTCAATTCCATCGCGCTGACGCTCGGCGTATCCCGCGCGGATGTCGAATCGATGGATGCGCGCCTGTCCGCACCGGATTTGTCCTTGAATGCCCCGCTGGGGGGAAGCGATTCCTACGGCGCCGACCGAGTGGAAATGCTTGTCGATGACAAGCCGCGTCCCGACGAAGCCGCCGGTCTTGCTCTCGACACCGACCGGCGGACCGCATGGCTGAATGAGGCCTTGACCGAACTCTCGGAACGGGAGCGCCGGATTGTCCGGGAGCGCCGGCTTGCCGAGGACGCGGCGACGCTCGAGGCCCTCGGCAACCGTCTCGGCATCTCCAAGGAACGCGTCCGTCAGATCGAGAGCCGGGCTATTGAAAAACTTCGGGCGTCGCTCACCAAACGCCACGTCGAAAACGCCGCGGAAGTCATGACTTGAGGCGCAGGCCCCTCCAGGCCGGGTGTTTTCCGCTTTAAATAAGCTGCGGCGGCCAGTTTTCCCCAGGACTTTCGCTTGCTGTCTGGGCATATCGCCAGAGAATAGGCCAAACAGCAAAAAAGGGGCTTAAGTTAACCCAACGAATCGGGGAATAAAGAAGCCCGGGTTCCAGCTTGGTGCCGAAGGCGGGGCATTTGGGGTGTTGCAGGCTTCAAGACCTCGGCGAATCGCTTGACGGGGAGCCATGGTTGGGGTTCCGTAATACCAAGCTCGTTCCATCGTGCGAGCCGGGGGCAGTCTGCGCCGGCTGGGGTTCGCGCCAAAAGTCTTATGGAGAAATTGGATGACAACGACAGGTAAAAAGACGCAGGCCGCACCCGCCAAGAGCGCGCCAGCGGCAGGCAAGGCCACAAAGGCGCCCGAGGCTAAAAAGGCTAAGCCGGCGGGGAGCGCCTTCGCCAAGCCATTGCAGCCCTCGAAGGAACTCGCGGCCGTCGTCGGATCCGAACCATTGCCGCGCACCGAAGTGGTGAGCAAGGTTTGGCACTACATCAAGAAGCACAAGCTTCAAAACGAAGCCAACAAGCGGGAAATCCTTGCCGACGACAAGTTGGCGGCCGTGTTTGGCAAGAGCAAAGTGACGATGTTCGAGATGAATAAGTTTCTCGCTCAGCACCTGAAGTGATGGCGCCAAGAGGATTTGAGGAGTCAGCAAAGGCGCGAGGCGAGTTCCGGTGTTGTGTTGGGTCACCGGTAGCTCGGGCGCCAGTGAGATACGATTGGCAGGCGCCGGAATGTGTCCTGGATTGCAGCGCCTCATCGTTAGATGTGGTGGCTGCGATGACTGGCAGCGGCCTTGAGACCTAAGCGTCAACCCTTATCACGAGGCCGCGATTGTATCCTTATCGCCGCCCTCATGCCTGGCTCGATCAGCAGATCGGGGTTGGATGCACGGATGACAACAACATAGGGTGTTGCCTGCTCGTCAACCGGTCGCGATTGCCCGATTTGTGTCACCTTTCCGGCGAAAGGATGGTTCGGCAGGGACTCGATCGTGAACGTCGCGTTGTCTCCGTATGCGACCTCGCCGATGTCCGTCCTGCTAACTTTGGCTTCGACTTGAACAACGGCCGGATCCGAAGCGATGATGAAGAGCGGCGACGTCTCCGGTCCCCCCAGGGCGGTATGGTCCATTTCGACGGTGCGTGAAAGAATGACCCCGTCAACAGGCGAAACGACATCGGTCGAGGAAAGGTTGGTCTCGGCCGCATGGAGCGCCGCTTGGAGCTGAGCGACCGTCGCCTCTTCGAGTTTCTCCCGCGCCTGCGCCTGCTCATAGGTCTTGCGCAAATTTTCGGTCGCTTTGCGGGAAATGGCCTGGCGCGTCGGCAGCGCCTCCTGATGCTCGAGGGCCGCTTTGGCGTGTGCGAGAGCCGCTTTGTCCTTTTCGAACCGAGCCACGGCTTCCGCCAGATCTGATTTGTTCTGATCGACCATGATTTGATACGGGCGGGGATCGATTTTCGCGCAGACTTGGCCCGCTTTCACTTTCATCTTGACGTCGCATCCGAGCGCCTGGATCACGCCGGACACGCGAGCAACGACCGGCACGGTCGCCGCGGGAGTGACGATACCGCTGGCAGTCATGGTGCGGACCACCGAACCAGGTTCAACCTCTTGCGTGACGTAATGCGCCGTTGTGCCCCGGTGCAGGGACCAGGTGAGCCAACCGCCCCCGAGAACGAGAAGGGTGAGCGCGGCGGCCGCCATTCGCCAGCGCCTCGGCAGAATAGGCAACGCTGCGCCGCCCTTGGCTTCGTCTCCGAATAATAAAGAATGTAATTCTTGCGTTCCTATAACCCGGTCGAGTTCTCTGAAAGCAAAGAACGGCATCAGCACGACGAACATGATGAGGCCGATCCCGGCTATTCCCTCCAGTCTTCCGCCGCCGATGTTGGAGACGCTTTGAGAAAGTGTCTTGCCATGCAATACTCCGATCAATGCTTCTTCGAAGATATGGAAGCAAACCAGGAGCACGGCAAAAACAGCAGACTTGAACAGGATCGGAAAAATGAGCGGCCTATTCTTTAAATTGTCCCCGGCATGAAAATATTCTCCGATCAGGATGACCTTGGCTAAGGCCAAGGCATTGATAAGAGCAAATCCCTGATGATAAATAAGGCTTTGTTCATTCAAAATCAGCGCTTTATAAAAAGCAAACAAACTCAGCAGAACAAAAAGATAAAGAAATATCCAAAATAGCTTTCTTGTTTCGTCAATGGCTCCAGTTTTCAGACGACGGAGTCTTTCATTCATCATGTTCTGAGCTCCACGCGCCGGTATCCCACTCAAAGCCCATCCGGTCTGGGAATCGGTTCGCCAATAAAGTTCGCGACAGGCCAATTTGATTGATCTTTGCATCCAATCTGCTTCGTTGCGAATAGCTTACGGAGCATGCAGAGTTCCTGCAAGGCGGGCCATTGGCCTAACCGGCAAATCAATGGTTGTCATATGTCCTTTCCGTCTTAGTAACTATCATGGCGTCGACGATTCCTTTGCCGGATAGATTAAGGGCAATCCGATTTTGTGAGACTGCCTTCGGTTCACGCCGGCTACAGCTTTCCTATTTGAGCATTATGGGGGATTCTGATCTTGAAATACCGCCCGCTTGGCAGCAGCCAATTACAAGTCCCGGTCATCTCGCTCGGCTCCTGGCTGACCTATTCTGGCGGCGTCGAGAAACGCCAGGCAATCGCCTGTGTCCACAAGGCGCTCGATCTCGGGATTAATTTTTTCGACACGGCGAATGTCTATGGCCGCGGTGCCGCCGAGACGGTGCTTGGTGAAGCGCTCGCTGGAATCCCGCGCCATTCCTATAGCCTGGCGACCAAGGTTTATGGCCTCATGAGCGATACGGACAAGGGGTTGTCGCGCGCCCAGATTACCAAGCAGCTCGACGCTTCGCTGAAACGGCTCGGCACCGACTTTATCGATCTCTATCAATGTCACCGCTACGACGAGGAAACACCGCTCGCGGAAACGATGGAAGCCCTGACCCTGGCAGTCAAGCAAGGCAAGACGCGTTATGTGGGCTTCAGCGAATGGCCGCTCGATAAGATTGAGGCGGCGGCAAAAATGTCTGATGTTGTTCGTTTCGTATCAAGTCAGCCGCAATATTCGATGCTCTGGTCAGCACCCCAAGATGAGATTTTTCCACGCTGCGCCGAACTTGGAATTGGGCAAATCGTGTGGTCACCGCTCGCCCAGGGCGTGCTCACGGGCAAATACACGCCGGACGCGCCACCCCCGGCGGAGTCGCGGGCCGCGCATGCGTCGATGGGCACCATGCTGCCGAAACGATGGCTGCAAGCCCCCTTGCTGACAGCCATAGGCCAAGTGAAGCAATTGGCGGAGCGGGACGCGGGTGTGGGTTTGGCACAATTTGCACTTGCCTGGATTTTGCGCAAACAAGAAGTGTCCTCCGCCATCGTTGGAGCGAGCCGTCCCGCACAAATCGCGGAGAACGCTGCCGCCGCGCAGCGCGAGATCGCGCCGGAGCTGTTCGCGAAGGCGGAAGAGATTTTGGCGCCTTTCCACTGATTGGGCTGTTCGTTGCCCGGCACTTCTTGGCAGCGCGTAATCCATCCTCAACAACTGTGACGAGCCTCGGGCCACCATGGAGAACAAACATTTTCCTGAAGGCCAATTGCTAAGTGAGTACAAAATCCTGATGTCCTCCAATAGCGATCCAAAGCTCATCCGTGTCTTTGTTCACTTGTCCGTAGATTTTGGCGCAACGCATTGGCGAAGATGGTATGCGGCGGGAACGCTTGGCGGCATCAACGACCCATTGCCCTATGGTTATTATCGCGCCGCAGAAGATGGCTGCCGAATCGTCTATTCGGAAGACAAGGATGAGAATAAGCTGCAGCAGGCACTCCGTCTCGGAGTGAAACTCCTCACTGGAACCGATCTCGTTCATGCCTGGCGAAACCGGAAGGGAATTTGCGAGGCTGATATCGTTTGGACGCATACCGAACTGCAATATATCGCCGTCTTATTGTTGTTTCATATTCTATTTTGGAAACGCCGGCCTAAGCTCATCGCGCAAAGCGTATGGCTGTTTGACCGTTGGGAAAGTTTCGGTTCGATCAAGCGGTGGTTTTTGTCGCGATTGATCCGGAAAGCCGACATCCTCACGGTGCTATCGCCAGAAAATCTCGCCATCGCGCGCCGCCTTTTCCCATGCGTTCGTTCCGAACTGGTCCTCTTTGGCATCAGCACGGACACTGTTGTGCCCGTGAAAAAACAAAAGCCGCATCAGCCGCTTCATATCTTTTCCATTGGTAACGATCCAGACCGCGATTGGCCGGTGCTCATTCGCGCCATGCGCGGCCTTCCCGATTGCGCTTTAAAAATTGCCTCATGGAATTTTGATAAAAGCCTGGTAGGCCCCAACGATAACATCGACCTTCTGTACATCGAATCAAACAGCGCGTTGTTTGAAGCTTATGATTGGGCGGATATTGTCGTCGTGACGATCAAAGACAACCGGCATGCGTCTGGCATAACTGTATTGCAGGAGGCGACGATACGGGGATTGCCGGTCATATGTACCGACACCGGCGGGCTGAGAGCTTATTTTTCAGAGAGCGAAATTTGCTTTATCCCGCTTGGAGACCCTACCGCAATTCAGAAAGCGATCGCCGCGCTCGCCGGGGACAATCACTTGCGCTGGGGCTTGGCCGAGCGCGCGCAGGCCCGCATGACGGCCGGCGGTCTCAACTCGCGGTCCTATGCGCGGCGGCAAGCGGAATTGTCGAGAGAACTGCTTGCGTCCGATATAAGCCGCGCGGCATTGAATTAAGAGTTCAAGCCTGCTGCGGCGGTAACACTTCGAGAGCCTCGTCTTCCTTCAGAGCCGTCCCTGTGCGCCGGATCATCCGGGCGAGCGCCATGATGGCAAGGATGCGCCGGCTCGCCTCCTCCAACGAAAGTCCGTCAGCACGGATATTCGAGACGCAGTTGCGTCCGGCATCCTTTGTCGCACCTGGCTGTGGAGCAAAGGTGAGATAGGCGCCGACACTGTCGCAGGAGGAAAGGCCCGGCCGCTCGCCGATGAGAACAACGGCCAGCGCCGCGCCTTGCCGCGCTGCAATCTCGTCGCCCAAGGCGACACGCGCCTGCAGTGCAACGACGGGGGGCGCAAACCGAACATTGGGGGCGGCGAGCAGCATCTTGCAAAGACGCGTTCCCTGCGCTTGCAGAGCGGCAGCGGAAAGGCCATCCGCGAGGATGATCGTGGCGTCATAATCTCCGCAAGAGAGCGCCTGCTCCGAGGTTTGCCCAAGGCGGCGGCCGAGATCGGGCCGTTGCAGAAATGTTAGCCGGTCCGGCGCCGCGCTTCGCACAAGCACCGGGTGCCAAGCGGTAAGATCCAAGAGGAGCGCTTCACCATCGAGTTCGGTCCACACCGCGTCGCGGGCGCGCGCTTGCGCAAGTTCGAACTCGAGCAATCGGCGCGTCGGCAGGCCATCACCGGCACGCCCGAGCGCGATGCGGGCGGGCGTTGCCCGGCGCAGATAATCCCAAAAATCTCCGGTCGCCTGCGTCATCGCGGCGCCGCCGCGAGCAAACGTCCCGCGCCGCCCGAAAAACTCGGGCGCACCCTGAATTGGCTGTCCATGATCCCATAGGCGATAAGCCAGGCCTCGAACTCCGGCGCTGGCCGCAAGCCCAGTACGGATCGCACATAAAGTGCATCATGGTAGGAGGTCGATTGATAGCCGAGCATGATGTCGTCGGCGCCAGGGACGCCCATGACATAATTGCAACCGGCAACGCAAAGCAGCGTCAGGAGAGTGTCCATGTCGTCCTGATCGGCCTCAGCGTGGTTGGTGTAGCAAACATCGACGCCCATCGGCAGGCCAAGAAGCTTGCCGCAGAAATGATCCTCGAGCCCGGCACGAATGATCTCCTTGCCATCGTAGAGATATTCGGGACCGATAAAGCCGACGACCGTATTGACGAGCAAGGGCGCGTAGCGGCGGGCCACCGCATAGGCACGCGCTTCCATGGTTTGCTGATCGACGCCATAATGCGCCTGCGCCGACAGCGCCGCGCCCTGCCCTGTCTCGAAATACATCAGATTGGCACCGGGCGGTGCCCGGCCCAGCGATATGACACCGGCATGTGCTTCGTCGAGCAGCGCGAGGCTCACCCCGAATGCTTGGTTGGCGGCCTCCGATCCGGCGATGGACTGAAACACAAGATCCACGGGGCCCGCCTTCTCCATGACCTGCAAAAGGGTCGTGACATGCGCAAGCACGCAGGATTGCACCGGGATTTCGAAGCGCAAACGCAAATCCTCGATCCGTTCGAGAAGCAATCGCGTCCGCTTGGCGCTGTCTGTCGCCGGATTGATCCCAATGCAGGCATCGCCGCAGCCATACATGAGCCCATCGAGAATGGCGGCGCCGATCCCGGCAAGATCGTCGGCCGGATGATTGGGCTGGATACGCACGGCGAGCCGCCCCGGCAGCCCGATCGTGGTTCGAAACCTTGTCACGACCGAAATTTTTTTTGCGACGGCGATCAAATCCTGGTTGCGCATGAGTTTCGACACGCCCGCCGCCATTTCCGGCGTGATGCCCGGCGCCAAGCCCGCGAGGACATCGCCCGTTGCCGCGTCGGACAGCAGAAAATCCCGGAACTCCCCAGTGGTCATGGCAGCGGCCGGCGCGAAGGCGAGCGGATCATGCGAATCGAGAATGAGCCGCGTGACATCGTCCGCTTCATAAGGAATCACAGTCTCATTGAGAAAGCGCGCGAGCGGCAGATCCGCCAGCGCCATGCGGGCCGCGACTCGCTCTTGCCCGTTTGCTGCCGCAAGCCCGGCGAGCCGGTCGCCCGCGCGATTCGGCGAGGCGCAGGCCAGGAGCTTGCGCACATCGCTGAAGACGTAATGTGTGCCGCCAACATTGCTTCGATAAGGCATAAGGCTGCCTATTCACCCGGAAGTTAGCTTTTATTCAGGATGCGCGTTGAAATTCGCCGGGGCCGGTTGAACTTCCTCCAGGCCTGCTTAGTTAGCTAAGAGGCGCGGGTCACACCTATTTGAGAATTCTAAACTAAATTTAAGAATCGCCGGAAAAGAAGACTTCATCCCGCGGCCCCTCAAGAAAATGGCGAGCCTGATTTTGAGATTACAACACCGGAGTGATGGATTGCCATGGTTCATATCTCATTGATTTTAAAACAAGACATTAGGAATAACCCCTTGACCCGGCGGAACGCCGGCAAGTTCGTTGGCCTCGTCTCGCATCTGCGAGCAACCGCAATTTTTTCCCGGATTGACCTTGGACACATGAACTTGAATTGAATGTGGCAACCTTTACCGCTGCCAAACATTACCTACATTAAGATCAACGGATAAATTTAAGAGAGGAACGATGAGCGCTTCAATGGAATCACCCAAGAAATCTCCCACCTCGACTCGCGGTTTCGCGTCGATGGATCCCGAAAAGCAGCGGGCGATCGCACGTAAGGGCGGCGAAAGTGTCCCGCATGAAAAGCGGAGTTTCTCGCAAAACCCCCGCTTGGCGGCCGAAGCCGGACGCAAGGGCGGGCAAAGTGTCAATCCGAACAAACGCAGCTTTTCGCGCAACCACACCCTCGCCTCGGAGGCCGGCCGTAAAGGCGGACATGCGTCGCACGGCGGCCCGAAAAAACCCGCTGCCGAAACCGGGGAATGAGCGCGAAGACGCGAGGTGCAAAAAGCCAGAAAGAGAGCGGCGGATCTGCCAATCCGCTGCACTCTTTTCTTGCGCGCCCGGCTCTTGAAGGCGCGGCGGACGGTGGTTTGCCGTTATAGCTTCTTCAAGATCAGACTTTTGCCTTCCTTCGGATCTTTTTTCCAGCTGCCGTCCGGCTGCACGTCGAGGCTGGTCTTGTGCCCCTTGCGTGCTGTCAGCATGAGGCGTCCATTGACGATTTGCCAGCCGGCGGGATCAAAAATCACGATCCCCTGATCACGGCAGCCAGGAGCGAGAGAGGCTTTTTTGCCCCCCGGCCCTTTCGCCTGACTTTCCAAGGTGAGCATGCATCCGGTATCCTTGCCGCCATCGCGCAGGATCGAATAGCGCCCGGCCATGTCGGCGGCAGGTATCGCTGCCGGAGGCGTGTCTTTCTTGGCGGCGGCGGGCGTGATGGGAGCCAGGGCGGTGCCTGCGCCCCTACCGGAAAGATCTTTTTTCTGCGGCGCTGTTTGCAGGACCGCCAGATGGTAAACCCCGCCTTGCGGGCCGCTGGCGTGGAAGAGCCTGGACTCCTCTGGCGTGAAATCGAGAACCGTCTGACCTGCAGCATCGAAGAGGTTGAGGTGACCTTCCCCGGTGACCTCCCACGCGGCGACGGGAGCGAGGTCCGGGAACGCTTTCAGACAGCTGAGAGGGATGGTGATTTGCTGGCGCCCCGAAGCTGACTGCCCGGCACGCAAGGCAATCCGGCATTTCGAATTGCTGCTTTCGCTCGACAAATCCCACACGCCGGCAAGATCCTGCCCGTTGACGGGAAGCGTGGCGGCCTGCCCGCTGGCACCGGCCAGCAAACCGCCCGCAAGAGCGAGACCCCGCCAGTCAACAAGCACCCTACGCATGTTATGCACCTGGACTACCTTTCGCGGGTGCAACCGCATGCACCGCCCCAAAGAGCAAGAACTCCAACCGGTCTCGTAAGGCAAGCCCGTTCCGCACGCAAATACTTGCCCTCAAACGGAGCCCTATCCAGCAAAGGCAAAAATGCTTGGCGGGAAGCCAATATTCAAACATACGCTAAAAAAATTGCGCAACTCTTTCGCCTTCCCGCCTCTGGAAGCCAACGGCACCCTTGCAAATGTCCGTGACCGGATACCAGTTTGGGGATAGCCTATTGAAGGGCTGTGACGCTGGGCCGCCTTTGCCCATACAGTCCTGCTCAAGGCGGGCGCGGCATAATGGTGTTTGCCGCGCGCCCTGATATGGTATGTGCTTGGTCTGATTCTTTGGGCCGCCGGCCGCTCAGCTGGCTGCCGCCTGCCGAACAAGAGACCAAGGGTCCGGTTGGCAGGTTTTCTCTAGTGCCGGAAATGGTTGCCGGAATGGTTCGTTCGACGAGGAACATTTTGCCGCGCGCGCCGGTTTTATGGTCCGCTCTTTTCGTGGCGCTTGCCTATGGACTGGGCGCCGCCGCCGCGCGTGCCGATGACTTCCGGGCGCGTTATTCGGTCACTCTGATCGGCTTTCATATTGGCGAAGTTTCGGCCGAAGGGTCCGTCAATCCGGCAAAATACCGGATCGATCTCAATGCCAAGCTCACCGGCATCGCGGCACTAGTCTCGAACGTCAAGCTGGCGCTCGCATCGAGCGGCTCGATGCACAAAACAGGCCCAGCTCCCTCGACCTACGCCACGACAACCGCGAATTCCTTAGGCAACCGGACGGTGCGAATGTCGCTCGATTCTGGGAACGTCAAGGCCGTGGAGATTTTCCCGCCCTTCGAGGACAAGGAAGGCAGAATCCCGGTCACCGAGGCGAACAAACGCAATATCGTCGATCCGATGAGTGCCTTGGTCATGCTGGTCCCCGAGGGTCAGCCCCTCGTCGGACCCGCGGCGTGCAACCGGAGCATTCCGGTTTATGACGGCTATGTCCGGTTCGATGTTCAGCTCCGCTACACCGGCGTGAGGGACGTGTCGGTTGACGGATACTCGGGTCCGGTCTCGGTTTGCTCCGCCCGTTATGTCCCCATCTCCGGCCATAAGCGGGATTCAAAATCCACCAAATTCATGGCGGAGAACAGGGACATCGAGGCCTGGCTTGCGCCGCTTCCCCGCGCGCACGCCGTCTTGCCGCTGCATGTCGCCTTGATGACCTTGGCTGGCGCCGCCGTGATCGATGCGGTCGAATTTTCCGTTGTGCCGTCGGATGTGACCGCCACCTCCACACATTAGGCCTGGGATGGCGGCGCATCAGCAAAAGATGGAGTCCCCTCTCCTATGATCACGCTCTATACGTTCGGGCCGTATTTCGGCTTACCCGACGGCAGCCCCTTTGTGACCAAGGCCATGCTGCTGTTGAAATTCGCTGGTCTTCCCTTTGAGGAAAACCGGCATGGCTACCGCCGGGCTCCAAAAGGCAAGCTGCCCTATATCGAGGATGACGGCCTCACCGTTGCCGATTCGACCTTCATCCGATTTCATATCGAGAAAAAATACGGATTTGATTTCGACGCGGGGCTCACCCCGGAGCAACGGGCGGCGTCCTGGGCGATCGAAAAAATGTGCGAGGAGCACCTTTATTTTGCGGTGCTGGCTTCGCGGTGGCTCGACGATGTCAATTTTGCCAGGGGTCCCGCCCAATTTTTCAAGAACCTGCCCCTGCCCCTCCGCCTGATCGTGCCGGGCATGATGCGCCGGAAAATCCGGACTGCGTTGAATTTGCAGGGCATTGGGCGCCATACCGCCGCCGAGCGGGACAAACTGGCGATTATGGACATCGATGCACTCTCGGCCACGATCGGGGAGAAGCCGTTTTTGATGGGTGACCAGCCTTGCGCGGCGGATGCTGCCGTATTTGGTTTTGTTTCACAATCTCTATGCCCCATATTCCTGACACCGGTCCGTACGGCGGCGGAACGGCACCAAAATCTTGTCAATTACCAGGATCGTTTCCTGAGGCACTATTTCCCCGGCTAGATGCCGGGCCATTGCCCTTTTTTCGCGCAACAAATTTGTTTTTTGACAGTTGACAGACCAGAACGTCCGAGTTTCCTGCCAATGACCGAATCGCCGGTGCCCGTTCCGGCCAAAATTCAGGTTTTTACAATGGGTGGGGTCACAATCCGGAGGCTCATCGACATCTTGTATGGAACAAACAAGGACTTGGCGTAGGTCATCGATTCGGCCGCGATTCGTTCGTCTCCCGTTCAAAGCGTAAAGAAGATCGTCCCGGCGGCATCATTTTGATACACGGAAGTGCCGTCATGATACAAAAGGCCCTAGTCAGGGATGAGGCGCGGCCAGATTTCTTCCGGCGAACAAACGGTTCAGCCACGGCCCCTTGCTCGAGTGGCGTCAGGCCAAAGCTGGCCCTTTGGACATCTCATTCCGGTCCGCTCTGATACCATGTCCGTTGCCGCTTACCCTGAAATCCCTTGGCGCCCCGGGTTAACCAATGAATGTCCCTTTTCCAGCGCCGACATCCTTTTCTCCGGAGAAATCCCAGGGAGTCAGCGTCCTGCTCGGGCCGACCAACACCGGCAAGACGCATTATGCGATCGAACGGATGCTCTCCCATCACAGCGGCATGATCGGCCTGCCGCTCCGGCTTCTGGCGCGCGAAGTCTATAACCGCGCGGTCGAAAAAGCAGGTGTGGAGGCGGTCGCCCTGATCACAGGCGAAGAAAAAATCAAGCCGGAGTCGCCACGCTATTGGGTTTCGACCGTCGAGGCGATGCCGCGCGATCTCAACGTTTCTTTTGTCGCGGTGGACGAAATTCAACTCGCCGCCGATCTCGACCGGGGTCATGTGTTCACCGACCGGCTGCTCCATCTGCGCGGGCGCGAGGAGACTTTGCTGATCGGCGCCGCCACGATGCACCAAGCGGTGCGGGGACTGCTGCCGGCGGCCCGGATATCCGCGCGCCCGCGCCTTTCCAAGCTGAGTTTCGGGGGCGCCAAGAAAATCACTCGCCTGCCCCGGCGCAGCGCCATCGTCGCTTTTTCGGCGGAGGATGTTTACGCCATCGCCGAATGGATCCGCCGCCAATGCGGCGGCGCGGCGGTGGTCCTCGGCGCGTTGTCGCCGCGCACCCGCAATGCGCAGGTCGATATGTTCCAAAATGGCCTCGTCGATTACATCGTCGCGACGGATGCCATCGGCATGGGTCTCAATCTCGATGTCGATCACATCGCTTTCGCGGGCGACCGGAAGTTCGATGGCTGGCAGCACCGGCGTCTCAATCCCGCCGAACTGGGTCAAATCGCCGGCCGCGCGGGCCGCCATCTCCGCGATGGGAGTTTTGGCACGACCGGACGCTGCCCCCCCTTCGGCGAGGAGCTGATCGAACAGCTGGAAGACCATCGCTTCGATCCGGTGCGCATGCTGCAATGGCGAAATTCGGATCTCGATTTCTCTTCGATTGCGGGCCTTATTGCCTCTCTCGACAAACTGCCTGGCGCGCCGGGACTTACGCGGGCGCCCCAGGCCGCCGACCAGCTGGCCCTTGAATTCGCCGCCCGCGATGAAAAAGTCATACGGGAGGCAAAGACGCGAGCAGATATCGGCCGCCTTTGGGAATGCTGCCAAATTCCGGATTACCGGAAGCTTTCGCCGGCCGCGCATGCCGAGCTGGTCATCTCCATTTTCGGCTTTGTCGTGCGCGCGGGCCATATTCCAGACGATTGGTTCGCCCGCCATGTCGCGGCACAAGACCGCACCGACGGCGGCCTCGATACGCTTTCGGCGCGGATCGCCGAGATCAGAACTTGGACCTACATTGCCAATCGAACTGGCTGGTTGCGTGATCCAAAGCATTGGCAGAGTGTCACGCGTCAGGTAGAGGACAATTTGTCGGACGCTTTGCATGAACGTCTCGCCCAGCGGTTTGTTGACCGGAGGACGAGCGTTCTCATGCGCCGCCTAAGGGAGAACGCCATGTTGGAAGCCGAGGTCACCCCGAGCGGTGACGTCCTGGTCGCCGGCCAGCACGTCGGGCAGCTCAACGGATTTCGCTTCACTGCCGACCCGGCGGCGGTAGGCGAAGCCGCGAGAGCTTTGAATGCCGCCGCCCAAAAGGCCTTGGCAAGCGAGATCGAAGGCCGCGCTGTCCGGGTCAGCGAGGCCGTCGACGAAGCTTTCATTCTCACCAATGACGGAATTATCCGCTGGCTCGGCGAGCCGATCGGCATGATCGCCGCTGGCGCGCATGTGCTGGAACCGCGCGTGACCCTTCTCGCGGACGAGCAATTGACCGGCCAGGCGCTGGAAATGGTGCAGCGGCGGCTCGATCTCTGGCTCGCGCAACATGTCAAGAAACTCCTCGGACCGCTCATCGAATTGGAAAAAAGCGAAGGGCTTGAGGGCATCGCGCGCGGCATCGCGTTCCACGTCGCCGAATCCCTCGGTGTTCTCGACCGCGTCCGAGTCGCCGACGAGGTGAAGGGCCTCTCCCAGGATGCCCGCGCGGGACTGCGGAAATTTGGCGTCCGCTTCGGCGCCTATCACCTTTATCTGCCAGGCTCGATCAAGCCTGCACCGCGCGCCCTCGCCGCCCAGCTCTACGCCTTGAAACATGGCGAAGGCGACGCCCTCAAGGGTCTCGATGAAGTTCTCCATTTCGCCGCCTCCGGCCGGACCTCCTTGGTCGCCGACAAAGATGTGCAAAAGAATCTCTATCGGGCCGCCGGCTTCCGCGTTTGCGGCGATCGCGCGGTCCGCGTCGATATTTTGGAGCGCCTCGCGGATTTGATCCGCCCGGCCGTCACTTATCGTCCTGGAATTTCCGTGGGGGAACCGCCGGCGGGTGCGGCGGATGGCGAGGGTTTTGTCGTCACCGTTGCGATGACCTCGCTGGCCGGCTGCTCGGGCGAAAGTTTCGCCTCGATTCTCCGCTCGCTCGGCTACACCGCCGAACTCCGCAAGGGTCCGGCGATCACCGTGCCTTTGCTGAGCACGGCGGAGGCCGTGCCTTGTGTGCCGCAGCCGACCACAGCTGGGCCGGTGCCTGGCACGGAAGACGCCGCGCCGGGGGACGAAACGCAACCCAGCGCGGAGCCGGAGGCCTTATCCGAGCCGGAGGCCGTCGCGCAGTCCGAAGGTCCTGTGCCAATGGGTACCCCAGAGGCCGTCGCAGGCGATGTTTCGACAAGCGAAGCCAGCGAGGTTCCAGCTCCGCCGGAGTTGACCGGGGAGGCAGCGTCCATCGAAACACCCGCCCCAGAAGAGATTTTGATCGAAGTCTGGCGCCCGCACCGCCAGCAGCCGCACCGGCGGCCAGAGCCGCGCCCTCATAAGAAAACTTTCGTGCGGCGTGGCGGCGGGACACCAGCCGGGGCCGCCGCGGGCCCAGGGATGGCCGCGGCAGTAACACCACGAGATGAGATGGCAGCCGGAGAATTATCCAGCAGTGTTGAAACCCCAAAAGAGGCGCGCGAGGACCATCAGGGCGGACCGCCGCCAAGCGCCCTTAAGCATTGGCAGAAAAGAGGCCATGATCGGGGCAGCGGCGATCAGCGGCCGCGCTTTTCCGGCCAGCGGCGTCCTTCGACGGCGGCTGAGCCGATTCGCGGAAAGTCCGATGAACGCAAAACTGGGCGCGGCGAGAGGTTCGACATCCGGGAGAAACGGTCAGCAGAGCGGCCGCCGGACCCCAATTCGCCATTCGCCAAACTGCTCGCGCTTAAAGCGCAACTTGAGGAACAAACCAAGCCGGAAAAGGACAAGCAGGACAGTTGAGCAAGGATGCGAGATTTTGATCCGGGAACTGTCTACCCGCTTGGATTCCCTCTCGCGGCCGCCGAACCGCTGTGTTGGCCATGTTAAGGCCATGAAGCGACCCCACTCTGACGCGGTTCACGATGCCTCCCGGACGGTAAGCTTTGGGCAAGCATCATTCCTGGCATTCCTTGCTTGAGAGAGAATCCTGTCTGAACGCCCATCCACGTGGCCGGAACGTACTTCGAGAACCGCGTAAGAAGTGGACGTCTGGCGTTCGCCGTGTCATCCGGGAAGCATTCATGCGTTCGGTCGCCTGCTTAGTGAAAGTCCTTGGGATCGCGGCGTTTCTGCACGCCGCTGGGACCGCCGCCGCGCAGCCGGTCGATTGCCCCCGGCTCGCGGCGCAGATCAACGCGCTGGCCGCCAGCGGCAGCGGCCAGGGGCGCGCCACGCAACATTACGGCGCCGCCGTCCAGAAGCAGCGCAACGACCTCGATCGCACCATCCGTTATGCCCGTTCGCTGGGCTGCGACCGGGGCCAATTCCTGATGTTCGACACTGCGCCACCGCAATGCCACGGACTTAATGCTCAAATTCAACAACTTCAGGCAACCCTTGCTCAATACGAGGGAAGTGGCGATCTCGGCGGCAACGCGGCGGCGCGCCAGCAGCTTACCGCGCGCTATAACAGCTATTGCCGGGGCCAGGTTCAGGCGGCCCAGCCGCCGCAACAGCGCGGTTTCTTTGAGACGCTGCTTGGGGTTTTCCAGCCCAACCAAAATCCCTTCGCGCCCGGGCAGCAACCCCCGTTCGAGGAGGTGCGCCCGCTGGACGGCGAGGATATGAGGCCGCACGGCGGCTCGCAGGCCGTTTGCGTCCGCAGTTGTGATGGTGGTTTTTTCCCACTGACCGTCTCGACGAGAAGCGCCGATCCCGATCAGCTGACGAGCCTTTGCCAGGCGCTTTGCCCAAATGCGACGGTGAGTGTTTATACGCGAGCTCCCTATGGGGATATCAGCACGGCCGTTTCGCTTGACGGGGGTGCGCCCTATTCGGAGTCGCCCACGGCCCTCAAATTTCAGAAAACTTTCGATGCCGCCTGCACCTGCAAGCCGCCGGGGCAAACCTGGGCCGAAGCGCTCTCGGGGGCAGAAGATCTCCTTGGCCGCGCCCGCAAGACGGACGTCTTGGTGACTCCCGAGACGTCCGCCGAATTGGCAAAACCCAAGCTCGAAAAACCCGCGCGGCCAAGCCCGCTCCCGGAGCCGGGCAGCCAAACCGGCAGCAACCCCTCGGCGGCCGCCGATCAAACCGGAGCCGACGAGATCGTCGGGCCCGATGGGGTCAAGCGGCGCGTCCGGATAATCGTGCCGCCGCTTTAGCTTTGCCGATCAAGGGCAAAAGCGCCGCGAGTTCCGGCCCGGTCTCGCGGCCGGTCAAGGCGAGCCGCAACGGATGAAAAAGCGCCCGCCCCTTGCGTCCGGTGAGCTTTTTCACCTCTTCCGTCCAGTTTTTCCAGGCATTCTCGTCCCACGGTTCCTCCGGCAAATGTTCGGCCGCCGCCGCCAGAAAGACGGTATCCTCGGCAACCGGCGTCATTTCGCCTTCGACCACCCGCCACCAATCGACCACATCGAGAAACGCCGCCAGATTGCCGCGAACGGCAAGCCAAAATGGCTGTGCCTTATGACCGGTGATGTCATGCGCGGCGAGCCTGTCACGGACCGCCTCGAAGCTTAGTCCGTGCAGTGTGCGCGCCGACAAGGCGGTAAGTTCGGCGGGGTCAAAACGCGCTTGGCTGCGCGAAAGCTGCGAAAGGTCGAGCGGCCCCGCAAGTTCCTCCAGGCTGGCGATCGGATGCAAGGCCACGGAAGACCCTGTCATGACCGCCGCCGCGGCAACCGCGAGAGATTCAATTCCAGCATCCCGCAAGCCGCCAATCGACAGCGAGCCCGTGCGTTTAGAAAGCGCCTCGCCGCTCGCGGAGGCCAAAAGATTGTGATGGCCGAAGGCCGGCAGCCGCTCCGGCCCCATCAGGAGAGCAAAGAGCTGCAGCTGCACCGCCGTATTGGTCACATGGTCTTCGCCCCGAATGATATGGGTGACATTAAGCGCGGCGTCGTCGACCACGGACGGCAGGGTGTAGAGATAGGTGGCATCCTCCCGCAGCAGCACCGGATCGGAGAGCGAGGCGCAATCGATGTGGCTCGCGCCGCGCACCATGTCGTTCCAGCGGATGATGTCATGGTCGAGTTTGAACCGCCAATGCGGCTTACGGCCCTCGGCCTCCAATTTAGCCCGCTCCGACGCTGAAAGAGCGAGCCCGGCGCGGTCATAGACCGGCGGCAGGCCGCGCGCCTGCTGGCGCTTGCGTTTGCGGTCAAGCTCCTCCGGGGTCTCGTAACAGGGATAAAGACGGCCGGCGTCGCGCAGTTTTGCGGCGGCGGCATGATAAAGCGCGAACCGCTCCGATTGCCGCAACACCCTGTCCGGCGCAATGCCCAGCCACGCAAGATCGACTTCAATCGCTTGGGCGTACTCTTCCTTCGACCGTTCCACATCAGTGTCATCGAACCGAAGAATAAATTCGCCATGGTGCTTTTTTGCGTAGAGGAAGTTCAACAGCGCCGTCCGCGCATTGCCAATATGGATGCGGCCGGTCGGCGATGGAGCGAAGCGGACAATTGGATGCGGCATGAGTGACCCTAGGATGTGTGGAACCGCGTCAATATGCGCCAGTCGCTCAGATGTGAACTTGTTCAACGCACTCGCTCAAGCAGCCGGCCGGACTTACTTGAAGGCCGGTCCTGCGATTTTCAATAAATATCTGATACAAAAAGCAGTCCCGGCACATGCGGCGGCAGCTTTCGGCGGAGAATCAGATATTAGCCCGGGAGCTGGACAATGGCGATGGCGTATGCAGCGGCTTGGATTTGCCTGCTTCTGACCTTGTGCAATCTGATCAGTGTTGGCGTCGCGGCGATCCGGGCGCGGCCACGTCCGGCGCCATTGCCCTCACGCGCCGCGCCGGGTGTTTCCATCGTCCGGCCGCTCTGCGGTCTCGACAATTTTTGCGGCGAGACCTTGGAATCGAGTTTCCGGCTCGCTTACCCCGCCTATGAGATTATTTTTTGCGTCGCGCGGGCGAATGATCCGGTCGTGGCGTTGGTTCAGCGCTTGATAGCCAAATATCCGGAGGTTACGGCCCATTTGATCGTCGGGGACGAAAAGATGAGCGCCAATCCAAAACTGAACAACTGCGTCAGGGGCTGGGATGCCGCACGCTACAATTGGATTGTCCTCGCCGACGCGAATGTGTTGATGCCCAAGGATTATATTCAACGGCTTCTGGCGGGCTGGCGGCGGCGGACCGGGCTTGTGTGCTCCATGCCCCTCGGCTCGCGGCCGCAAAATCTCTGGGCCGAACTCGAATGCGCTTTTCTCAACAGCTTCGAGGCGCGCTGGCAATATTGCGCCGAGGCGGCCGGGTTCGGCTTCGCGCAGGGCAAGAGCATGTTGTGGTGGCGCGAGATTATGGACAAGGGCGGCGGGGTTCGCGCGCTCGCCAGCGAAATCATCGAGGACGCCGCGGCAACAAAGCTCGTCCGCGCCCAAGGCCTCTCGGTGAATCTCGTCGATAGTCCCTTCGAACAGCCGCTTGGCAGACGGACCGCCACCGATGTTTGGCTGCGCCAGGCGCGCTGGGCGAGGACTCGGCGGAAAACCTTTCCTCTTTTTTACGCGCCGGAAATTTTTGCGGGCGCAGTTCTGCCCTCTCTCGCGGCGGCCTATGCCGCTCTCGCCTTCGATGTGAATGTGGCGGTGACGGTGCTGTGCGTCGGACTGGTATGGTATATTCCCGAAATTCTGCTCAGCCGCTCCTTAAAATGGCATGTGTCCTGGCGCTTGCCTTTTCTTTTCCTGCTGCGCGACCTGATGCTTCCAGTCATCTATATCGACGCGTGGTGCACCGATCATTTCGTGTGGCGCGGCAATGAGATGACCATGCGGGAAGAGGAGCCAAGCATTGAACGGGGATGAACGCGCCGACGCGGCAAAGGGCGCTGCCGAGTATGACGGTTGCGATGATATCTTGTCGCAGGGTGACAAGGTTGGACAAATTGCCGAGGCGCGGGCTATGATTAGGTTTCGACCTTATGCCTGACCGCGTCCGGCGTCAGAGCCGCGGGTTTGGGCGCTGAAGGAGTCACCAATGAACCCGGTCGCCGCGCTTTTGTCGGAAAACTTAAAAGATATGGTCCGGCTCGGAATTGGCTTTCCATCCCGCTATGCAAGGATGGCTTTTTCAGACGTTTATGTTGCGTCGGTTCGCGGTATCGGCCCAATTCATCTTCGCAAAAAATCGATGGACCTTTGGGTTCTAAGACAGGTCTTTCGCACCAGGCAATATGAACTTGGCCATTATCCTCAAGCCGGCCGCATCGACGAGCGCTACCGGCAAATTCTCGAGCAAGGCAAAATCCCCTTAATTGTCGATGCGGGAGCCAATAATGGCTGTTCGGCTCTGTGGTTTGCAGCAAAATTCCCAGACTCCCATGTCGTGGCTATAGAGCCAGATCATCAAAACTCTCAAATCTGCCGCATGAATACGGAAAAAAAGTCCAATATAAACGTAATCGAGGCGGCCATCGGAGGTTCACCAGGATTTGTGACCTTAGATAATCCCGATAAACAATCTTGGGGTGTACAGACGACGCGCGGCGGCCCGGGAAGTAAAGTGGAAGTTCGCACTGTAAATGACATCGTGGGTTCATACGGTTCGAAATACGAATTATTCATTGTAAAAATAGACATTGAAGGCTTTGAACGCGATTTATTTAGCGAAAATACAGGCTGGCTCGAATCTCCCATGGTTGTCATTATCGAACTTCATGACTGGAAATTTCCCGGACAATTCTCAAGCGTTCCCTTTCAGCGCGCGATTGCGAAGTATAAATTTGAAATGATGATGTCGAATGAGAATTTTGTTTATATCGGTGAGTTCAAGCCTTCGCTGAACAGTCATCACTTGGAACCCGCCACCGCAGGCGTATTTTAAGGGGCATCCAAACTCGCCTTAGACTCACTTTCGAGCGAGGCCGTGACCGCAAGGTACCGGTCCGGCTCTTGCTCACTTGGGGTTCTAGCGGTTTTTGCCGGAAAGCCGCTTCATCAAGCCTTGCAGTTGCGCCGCAATCAAGGGGAGTGCCTGTTCGGGCGCCATTCGATCGGTGTCATCGACATGCCAATACTCCATGCGGATGGGATCATCCGTACCGGGCCATGAGGCAAACCGCTCCTGCATCAAGGGGAAATGTTCCGCTTTTTTCAGCGCAACGATATGATGCGCCGATTCAAGGTCGGCAATCTCCAGCTGCAATGGCATCCGCGCCAGTGACGGATTGAAACTTAAACCGCGTTTTTGAAGGGCCTGTGCGGCCGGTCTCGCTATGGGACGGACCAACATTGTTGATCCCGAGATCCACGGCAATGCCTCTTGATACGGCGGTCCATCCGGGGCAGTCGATAGGAGCTGCGAAGTTGAATATCTCCTCCGCGAAGCGGCTTCGATAATAGTTCCCCGTACAAAGAAAGAGGACAATTCTCATATCCATGTCCTTTTTATCCGCGCGGCTCCCGCCCGATTTTCCCGCGCCCCGCGATGGCGGCGAGGTCAATCTTTGACACAGCTTGATGACACGGATCAATCTTACACTTGGGACACTTTCCACTGGCGGCCCTAGCCCGCGAAGCGTCTGACTGTCCGGCTTTGAATTGCACAAAAAAATCGAACAATCCTACCTGTTCAAGGGCAGCGCGTTGTCTTGCGGCTTGTACGATTTTCCGTCGCGACCTTACCAAAACGTTTCACGTGAAACACTTTGGTACGATGGCTTCCTTGAAGGCCACGCACCGTCATGTGGGTTTGCCCGCCTCCGGCAAGCCAGGATCGCGAAACCGGTTGACGATCGGATAGCGGCGGTCGCGGCCAAAGTTTTTCTTGGTCACCTTGACACCCGGCGCTGACTGCCGCCGCTTATATTCAGCGAGATAAAGAAGCCTCTCGATTTTTTTCACGGTTTCGAGATCATGGCCCAAGGCCACGACATCGGCGACGCGCATTTCTTTTTCAACGAGACCTTCGAGGATCGCGTCCAGCACCTCATAGGGCGGCAGCGAATCTTGATCCTTTTGATTCTCGCGCAGTTCTGCGGTTGGCGGTTTAACAAGAATATTGCGCGCAACCACTTCTCCGTCCGGTCCAAGCGCACCTTTGGGTTTCCAGCGATTGCGAAGCTCCGCAAGCCGGAAAACCTGCATCTTGTAAAGATCCTTGATGGGATTGAAGCCGCCGTTCATATCGCCATAGATCGTGGCATAACCCACCGACATTTCCGATTTGTTGCCGGTTGTCACAAGCATCGAGCCAAATTTGTTGGACGCCGCCATCAGTAGCGTGCCACGGGCGCGGCTTTGGATGTTTTCCTCCGTGATGCCCGCATTGGTGCCCTCGAAAATTGGGGCGAGAACCTTTTCAAAACCCTCGAGCACCGGGGCAATCGGCAAGATATCGTAGCGAACTTTTAACACGCGCGCGCAGTGCTCGGCATCCTTGAGAGATTCATCCGAAGTGAAGCGGTAGGGCAGCATGATGCAATGGACCTGGCCGGGACCCAACGCATCCACTGCCATCGCGGCGCAGAGCGCCGAATCGATGCCGCCCGAAAGCCCCATGACGACGCCAGGGAAACCATTTTTGTCTACATAATCGCGAAGGCCAAGGACGCAGGCGGCGTAATCGGCTTCATCGCCTTCTTCGATATTTGCGCGGGGCCCTTCGACACAGACAAAGCCATCCGGTCCACGCTCCCAAACCGTCTTGCCCACCATGTCTGTAAAAGCCGGAAGCTGGAAGGCGAGCGAGCAATCGGCATTGAGGCCGAAGGACGCGCCATCGAAGACAAGTTCGTCCTGGCCGCCGAACTGATTGAGATAGATCAGCGGCAATCTGCTCTCAACAACCCTTGCGGCGGCAATCGAAAGCCGCTCGTTGGTCTTGCCGCGCCAATAGGGAGACCCATTGGGCACGAGCAGAAGCTCGCCGCCCGTCTCGGCGATGCATTCAACGGGGTCCGGCCCCCAAATATCCTCGCAGATGGGAACGCCGATACGCACGCCCTTGAACACCAGAGGCCCAGGCATCGGTCCGGACGCAAACACGCGCTTTTCGTCGAACACACCGTAATTCGGCAAATCAACCTTGAAGCGGATTGCTTCGATCTGGCCTTTATCGAGCAGAGCATAGGCGTTATAGCACTGCCCGTTCTCGTTCCACGGCAACCCGACGAGAATGGCTGGACCACCATCGGCGGTCTCCGGGGCGACCGTCTCGCAAGCCACGCGGCACGCCTCGACAAAGGCCGGCTTCAAGACGAGATCCTCGGGCGGATAGCCGGCGATGAAAAGCTCGGAAAACATCACGAGATCGGCGCCAAATGCGGCCGCCTCGGCGCGGGCGGCACGCATGCGGGCAAGATTGCCCGCGATGTCGCCGACGGTGCAATTGATCTGCGCGAGGCCGATGACGAGGCGGTTCGCGGGCGGCTCGCTCACTTGCTGCTCATGCGCGGCCCTGCCCCGCCGTCAGGCGTCACGCGGCGGCGTCGGCATGTGCCCGGCCGCGCTCGATCCGTTCCGCTTTCAACAGTTCGGCGACGAGAAAAGCAACCTCGATCGCTTGCTCGGCGTTGAGTCTCGGATCGCAATAAGTGTGATAGCGATCGCGCAAATCGGCTTCCGATATGGCGCGTGCGCCGCCGATACATTCGGTGACATTCTTGCCGGTCATCTCCAGATGCACACCGCCAGCATAGGTGCCTTCCGCCCGGTGGACGGAAAAAAACGTGCGAATCTCGCTCATGATCTTGTCGAACGGCCGGGTTTTGTAGCCACCCGCCGCTTTCACCGTATTGCCATGCATCGGATCGCAGGACCAAACAAGGCTGCGCCCTTCCCTCTGCACAGCGCGGATGAGATCTGGCAGACGTTCTTGCGCCTTCTCGGCTCCGAAGCGGCAAATCAAGGTCAGACGGCCAGGCTCATTGGCCGGATTGAGAATATCGATGAGTTTCAGCAATTCCTCCGGCTTGAGTGTTGGTCCGCATTTGAGACCAATCGGATTCTTGACCCCGCGCGCATATTCCACATGGGCATGATCTGGATTGCGGGTGCGGTCGCCGATCCAAATCATATGACCCGACGTCGCGTAATGATCGCCGGTCGTCGAGTCGATGCGGGTCAGCGCTTCCTCGTAACCGAGCAGCAAGGCCTCATGCGAGGTATAAAAATCCGTTTGCCGCATTTCCTGATGCGACTCGGGATCAAGACCGATCGCGCGCATGAAGCCGAGCGTTTCGGTGATGCGGGACGCCAGCTCTTCGTAGCGGGCGGACTGCGGACTATCCTTGATAAAGCCGAGCATCCAGCCATGCGCATTTTCGAGATTGGCATAGCCGCCCGTTGCGAAAGCGCGAATGAGATTCAAGGTTGCCGCCGATTGCCGGTAGGCCATCAGCTGGCGCTCGGGATCGGGCTCGCGGGCACGGGCGTCAAACGCGATGTCGTTGACAATATCGCCGCGATAGCTCGGCAATGTGAGCCCATCGATCGTCTCATCGGGCGCCGAGCGCGGCTTGGCGAATTGACCGGCGATGCGGCCAAGTTTCACGACCGGCAGGGCTGCCGCAAATGTCGTGACCACTGCCATTTGCAAAAAAACCCGGAAAAAATCCCGGATATTGTCGGCGGCGTGCTCGGCGAAGCTCTCGGCGCAATCGCCGCCCTGCAAAAGAAAAGCCTCTCCCGCCGCGACCTTGCCCAGCATACGCTTGAGCTTGCGCGCCTCGCCCGCGAAAACGAGCGGCGGAAACCCCGCAAGCTGGCTTTCGACAGCGGCGAGTGCCCCCTTGTCGGTAAAAACGGGCATCTGCTCGGCCGGTTTTGCTCTCCAGCTGGCAGGCGACCAGCATTCATTGGGCATCTCGTCTAACTCCCTGGGGCGCCCCAAAGCTTGCGATTTCGAAACCGCCTTATACAGAGGTTTTTCCAAATACGGCAAGAAAACAGGAATCCGTATTGTTGTTATTGCGGGAACAACCTGCGCAGAGACGCTAAAATGAGTTCCTCCTTACCGTTCAGGCGAAGTGGTTTCTGGCGCCTATCACGGGGGTCTTCTTCAAGGTCCACAACATTCCACCCGGCACGCCCTCTGTCTCCATATTTGGACAGCGTCGAGACGGTTCGTGATTGGCCGCTGTCTGCCAACCCTAGGAGTTGCAGGATCTCCTTCTGTGTAATTCCAGGCTGCTTTGCAATATGCAGGAACGTCAAGATGGTATTTGCGGTCACATCAGGATTGACCTTCCTAAACTCTTGAAGGAAAAGTATCGCGGCGTTAATCCATAGACGATCATCAATGCTTTGCTCATACCGCATTACAAAATCCCTCCATTTTTATAAATGCACTGATCAGCAATTAGGCCATCCTATCCTTCCCCGAGCGCTCCCGAATCCGGGCCTTCCGGACCGGGGATTTCCCGCTCGTACCGCGCGGTGCGGGTGCGCAGGGTGACGAGTTCTTCAGCGGACGTCGGATGCAGCGCCATGGTCGCGTCGAAATCGGCTTTTTTGGCGCCCAATTTGACGGCAATGCCCAGAATTTGCGCCATCTCGCTGGCGTCCTCGCCCAGGATATGCACGCCGAGGACACGATCGGTCGCGCCATCAACGACAATCTTCATCAACATCATCTCGGCCCGCCCGGAGAGCGTCGCCTTCAAGGGCCGGAAGTTCGCCATGTAAATATCGACGCAATCAAACATCGCCCGGGCTTCGGTCTCGGTAAGACCGACCGTGCCGAGTTCGGGGGTCGAGAAGACGGCGGTTGGGATGCCGCTATGCACGACGGCCTCCGGCTTGCCGCCAAACACTGTATCGGCGAAAGCATGGCCCTCGCGAATCGCGACCGGCGTCAAAGCAACCCGGTTGGTGACGTCGCCAACGGCATAGATCGACTCGATGTTCGTTTTGGAAAAAGCATCGACCTTCACGGCGCCGATATGATCCAATTCGACGCCCACTTTTTCCAGTCCAAGCCCAGCCGTGTTGGGACGCCGGCCAGTTGCAAGCATCACTTGCTCAACGTCAAGCGACTCGCCTTTCGTCAGGCTTACGTGGATGCCAGCCGCGGTCTTTTCGATGCGCACCGGCTGCGTGCCAAAATGGAGTTTGACTCCGGCATGAACGAGCCCATCCCGCACGCCCGATCGCAGATCATCGTCAAATCCGCGCAGCACATTTTCACCGCGCACG
Source organism: Methylocapsa sp. D3K7 (assembly GCF_029855125.1). Classification (GTDB taxonomy): domain Bacteria; phylum Pseudomonadota; class Alphaproteobacteria; order Rhizobiales; family Beijerinckiaceae; genus Methylocapsa. Next base: position 3,959,957 of record NZ_CP123229.1, on the reverse strand, counting down.
GCAAGCAAAATTTCCGTGCCGAAGCGAGCGAAAATCGACGCAAATTCGACCGCGATATAGCCGCCGCCCACAATCAGCATGCGCTTTGGCAAGGAAGGAAGATCGAAGACTTCATTGGACGTAATCGCATATTCACGTCCCGGAATATCCGGTTCGAGAACCGGCGCCCCGCCGGTGCTGATAAGGATAATTTTCGCGCTCGACTTTCGGTCATCGGCCATCAGCCGCACGCGATGCGCGTCCTCGATTATGGCGCGGCCGTCAACGACCGCAACTCCGGCTTTGCTGAGATTGCTGCGGTAGATCGCCGACAGACGGGAGATTTCGTTTTCCTTTGCCGCGACAAGTTTTCGCCAGTCGAAGGAAGCTCCAGTCAGCGTCCAGCCAAACCCCGCCGCGTCGTCGAAATGATCCTTGAACCGGCTCGCGTAGACCAAGAGCTTTTTCGGCACGCAACCGCGGATCACGCAGGTGCCGCCGACACGAAATTCCTCCGCGATCATGACGCGCGCGCCATGCGCCGCCGCAACTCGTGCAGCGCGAACCCCGCCCGATCCAGCGCCGATCACGAAAAGATCGACATCATACTCAGCCATTTTACCTCCTCCGCCCGCCACTGATCAGGGTCAAAAGCGATGGCACGGACGCAAGGTTGAAACAAGATTCATCGCCGCCGCAAAAAAGCCTTGCCGCTCAGAGCGCACCCCGCGAAATCCTTTCGAACGGACACCCCCAATCCAACGTAAAAATAGAGAGATCGCGTGTGAATTCCGGCACGAAACCGCCACGCAAGCTTGGACATATGCTTGCCATATTCCCTCCGCTTATTAACAAGCTATTCACCACGTTGTGGTTGACGATTCGTGAATTTGAGGGAAATGCGCAAGCGGGGTGACGGGACGTTAATCATGAGCAGCAAAAGCTAAAATTTTAGACGAGTTCGTGTCATCATGAATAGACTTCATCATTGATGCGCGGCGCCGCTCAAACGACCCTCGGCCTGCCCAGCCAGAACTGCGAGACTGAACTTGCGACAACCGCGTCAAAGCCTGGCTATCATGCGATCCGCCTGCCTCTTCGCCGCAACGAGCGTGGTTGCGCTTTTATCCAGTATCATCATTTCTTCATCGACAGAAACGGCTGTCGCCAATGGCGATACCCGCACATTAAATCTCTATCATACCCACACGGGTGAATCGATCCAGGCTACGTTCCGCGTCAATGGATCCTATGATCCGGCGGTTCTCGAAAAGCTTAATTATTTTCTGCGCGATTGGCGCAACAACGATCGCACAAGAATGGACCCCCGGCTCTTCGATGTGATCTGGGAAGCCTACCGGACCGCCGGGGCAACGCAGCCGATCAACATCGTTTCGGCTTACCGCTCGCCGCAAACCAATGCGATGTTGCGCGCCCGCTCGCATGCGGTCGCTGAGCATTCACAACATATCTTGGGCCGGGCGATGGATACGACCATGCCCGGAATGCCGATGGCCAGAATTCGCGAGATCGGCATGCGTCTGCAACGCGGCGGCGTCGGCTGGTATCCGAGCGAGAATTTTGTCCATCTCGATGTCGGCAATGTCAGGGCCTGGCCGCGGATGAGCTACGATCAGCTCGTGCGCTTGTTTCCGGACGGCAAGACCGTGCATCTTGCCGCCGACGGACGCACGCTTTCCCGCTACCAAGAGGCCCGCGCCGAGATCGCCTCGCGCGGCGGCGTGATGGCCGACGTGCCGCAATCGGCGCCATCGGGCGGCGGATTGTTCGCCTGGCTGTTCGGCAAGCACGACGAAGAAAGAGGCGAAGAAAAAGAAGCGGAGATCGTCAAGCCGCAAGCCGGCCGTCCCGGACATGGGAAATATGGGACCATCGAAACCGCCTCCGCGACCAGCGGAAATCCGGACGTTTCAACACCCGTGGCCAATCCGCCATCAGTCCCGGCTCCGGCTAAAAATACGGCGCGCATCGAACCCGCCGCGTTCGGAGGCAGCCGCACGGCCGTCGCGGATTTGGGTTCCCTGGCGAGTTCCCATGAGACCGGCGGCCCCACTGCCGGGCAGGATCAGGACACCGCGTCGAACAGCAGTATTTCCGCTGGCAAGCGCTGGATCGCGGCGGCCGTGCCGCTTCCGCCGGCACGCCCGGCGCTCGCGGGCGATCATATCGCACTTGCCGCCGCCAATGTTCCGGTGCCGCCCACGCGGCCAGCTTCGCTGAGCCGCGTGGCATCGCTCACCCCGATCCCGGTGCCAAGAACAGAAATTCCCCCTGCGGCCAAACTCGACGGGAAACCTGACGCCAAGCAAGGAACGATGAACGGCGCCGCCGTTTCTGGCGCGACGCCGCCCGCCAACACGTCCCTGGACCGCGCGGCGAGTCTTCCGGTCGTGATTACGCAGGGTCCGAAAGACCATTTGATCGTGCCGCCCCATGTTCTTGCCTTCGCATCGGAGACGCCGCTGCGGGAGACGCAGACTGCCGCCAGCACGACGCCTGGCCAAACGCTGAGCCGGTCAACCACGCAAGCGGCGGCACGCGCTGATTGGCCCAGACTTCGCGGCACCGCAGGCGGCGTTGCCGTCGCCACTTTCCCGGCTCCGTCGATACTTGGTCCCTCGTTAACCGGCCTGCGCCGGGCGGCACGGGTCATTCCCGGCGCGCTCTCTAAGACACCTGCGGTGGCCTATGTCCCGGCCTTTGGCACGCAAGCGAACGATCCCGACGCCGGCCATTTCACTGGACGCGCCGCACAACCCGTTGCCCTTGCGCAAGGTTTCGTTCATGTGGGGGAAGATCAGGACAAGCCACGCGGAAATTGACCGCTTCCGGAGACGGTAGTCCTCCTCTCCATTGCAGAGCAGAGGTCCGATTACGCTTCCAAACACAAGCTCCGCCCTGTAATCAAGGGCGATGGCCATCCCGCATACAGATCTTCCCGTCCCCCCCCTAGCCCCGCGCCGTATGATCGCACGGGCGCTGTTGCTTGGCGATCGGATCGACACGGCCGGTTTGGAACGCTCCGACATGATCTCCGCCACGCCGCTCGCTTTTCATGCGGGGTCGAATGGCTTTGTCGCGCTGTACCGTTTCGGTGTCGCGGTCATGTTCGGCCTCTCGCCCCTCGAAGAAGACGATGTGCTCGGCCAAGTGAAATTGCGGGTTTCGGGGCCGCATGAGCATGTCGACGATGAATCCCTCACGCTGGAAATATCACCTGAGTTCGAGGACAAGATCTCACCAGGCAGCGCAATCGCGATCAAGGACCTTTCGGCGCAGCGCCTCCTCGTCGTCGCCGATGCGCTCGCCAAAAGTGTCTCGCTCGGCCGCGATGAACGCGAAGTCAATGCGGTGTTCGATGTCATCGAACCCTTCGCGGCAGCCCTCGCGCGCACCGGGCGTCCCCCTTGGAAGCGCCGCTCGATGCTGAAATTGATCGGCCAGACGCTTCTTGTCCAGCATCGCGTATCGGGCCGTGTTGCCGTCGAGGAAAAGCCGGACGTGCTATGGGACCGGCCCGATCTCGAGCGGCTCTATACGCGACTCGAAGACGAATATGAACTCAAGGAGCGCGCCGAGACCCTCAAGCGCAAACTCGATACGATCGTGGAAACCGCGCGCACGCTCACCGACATGATCGACGCCGACCGTGCAACCCGGCTCGAAGCAACGATCGTGGTCTTGATCATCGCCGAGATATTCCTCACGATCGGCCAGATTATTTTTTGGCGGCATTGAGGAAGTTCGCGCACATCTCGAAGGCACGCGTCTCCGCGTCCTCCGCGGTTGCCCATTGGAATGAAGCGAGCTGATGCCGGGCGAAGGTCAATTGCCGCTTGGCGTAGCGGGCCGTATCCAATTTCGCCAGACGCGCCGCCTCGGCCAAGGATATGCTGCCGTTGAGATGCGCGATGAGATGCGGGACGCCATGCGCGCGCATTACCGGAAGGGCGGGATCAAGTCCCCGCGCATGGAGCGCCTCGGCTTCTTGCGACGCGCCCGCGTGGAGCATGGCGTCGAAGCGCCGGCTGATCCACGACTTCAACGCTTCTCTCTCTGTCGCGAGGAAAACCGCGAAGACATTTTGCGTCTCGAGGAGCGGCGCCGCGCGTGCGGTGTGAAAAGAGACAAGACTTTTGCCGGTTGCCTCGAAAACCTCGAGGGCGCGTAAAATGCGTTGCGGATCGGTCGGCCGCAAGCGCACCGCGCTCGCCGGATCGTGGTGCATGAGGCGTGCATGCAGCTCAGAAGGTGAAACGCCGGCCGCCTGCGCGCGAATGCTCGCGCGGACCGCTTCCGGCACATGGGGGATTTCGGAAAGCCCGAGCGTCAGGGATTTGAAATAGAGCCCCGTGCCGCCCACAAAAACCGGCAGCCGCCCTTCGCGGCGTAGCACCTCGAGAACGCGCGCCACATCCGCCAGCCAAAGTCCGGCCGAATAATTCACCGCACCATCGATATGGCCGTAAAGATGGTGCGGAGCCTTCGCCTCTTCCAGCGGGTCAGGACGTGCCGTCAAGACACGCAGATCGCGGTAGACTTGCATGGAATCGGCGTTGACGATCGCGCCGCCAAACGCATCAGCGAGGCGCAACGCCAAAGCCGATTTGCCGCTCGCCGTCGGCCCGGCAATGAGGATCGCAGAAATTTTTGTCAAGCGGGTCGTTGTGTTTGCGCGCGGCGCGGCCGGGAGCAGCTATATTTCGTTCGCCGCCACCTGGCGCAACTGGCGAGGGAGCGGAAAAAAAACGCTTTCGTCGGCGGTCGAAACCGTCTCGACAATCAGTTCGTACCGCTCGGCGAACGCATCCATGATTTCCTCGACAAGAATTTCTGGAGCTGAGGCGCCAGCTGTAATTCCGAGCGTGGAAATCTTGCTGAACAAATCCCATTCGACATCGGCCGCGCGCAAGACGAGACGGGCAAGTTTGCAGCCGGAGCGTTCCGCGACTTCTTTCAACCTTTGTGAATTCGACGAGTTGGAAGAACCGACGACAAGCAAGGCGTCGACAACCGGGGCCACGCGCTTGACCGCCTCCTGCCGGTTGGTCGTCGCGTAACAAATATCTTCGCGATGCGGTCCAACGATATTGGGAAACCGCTTCGTCAGGGCCGCGACCATCGAACGCGTATCATCGACCGACAATGTGGTTTGGGTCACATAAGCAAGATTGTTCTCGTCCTCCGGATGAAGATTTTCGACGTCTTCCGGTGTTTGCACCAGAATGATTGAATCTTTCGGCAGCTGGCCCAATGTCCCGACGACTTCCGGATGTCCGGCATGACCTACGAGGAGCACCTTGCGCCCTTGCTTATGGTGCAATTCGGCCTCGCGATGGACCTTCGTGACCAGCGGACAGGTCGCATCGATAGCGAAGATTTTGCGCGATTCGGCATCTTTCGGTATGGATTTCGGCACCCCATGCGCGGAAAAGATGACCGGCTTCGTCGTATCTTCCACTTCGTCAAGTTCCTCGACGAAAATCGCGCCCTTGGCTTTCAGCCCTTCCACGACATATTTGTTGTGCACGATTTCATGGCGGACATAGACGGGCGCGCCATGAATGCGCAGGGCCTCCTCGACAGCGTCGATGGCGCGCACGACTCCCGCGCAAAAACCGCGTGGTGCGCAGAGGAACACATGGAGCTTTGGCTTTACGGTCATGCGGAGATGGACCCAGACACCATTTCGTTTAGGTGTTCGGCGGTTCACCTGTCAAGTCTCCCGCGCGATTTGCTGTTTTGCGGGAAGTTACTATTAACGATAACCGACAGGACACCCGTGAAGCCAGTTTTTTGACGTGCGTTCATCGCCGCTCAGAAAAAAAAGAGGTCAACATTGCGGCAGCCTCGGTGGCGCGGAATCCGCCATAAATTTCCGGTGCATGATGGCAGGTAGGCTGCCCAAAAAACCGCGCGCCATGCTCCACCCCGCCGCCCTTTGGGTCCGAGGCGGCGAAATAGAGACGGCGCAGACGGGCGAAGGAAATCGCCGCCGCGCACATCGCGCAAGGCTCCAGCGTCACGTAAAGGTCGCAACCGGAAAGCCGTTCCGACCCGGCGGCGCGGCATGCCCGCTGAATTGCCAGGATTTCCGCGTGAGCGACCGGATCCTTATCCTGAAGGGTTTGATTGCCAGCCCGCGAAACGATCTCGCCATTGCAGACGATGACGGCGCCGACCGGGACTTCGCCGCGCTCCAACGCGGCGCGCGCCTCAAAAAAGGCGCAAGACATCGGATCGGATTTCAGAGCGCCGCCGTTCGATGGCATCACCGTGGAATTCTCCGTTGCGGGCGTCCCGTACCAGTGCGCTAGCACGATGATGCGCACAGGGATTGCAGCAGGATAAGGACTGGCGCCGCGATCCGGTCGTATAACTTATTTCAAGGCACTCAACAGCGCCTCTTCAAGTTCTTGTTTCCGGAACGGCTTTTGCAACACAATGTGCTGCCGGTAGGGTTCCGGGATCGCCTGTATTCCATAGCCGGTTGCAAACAGAAAGGGCATTTTACGCAAACAGAGCAAATCGGCAACGGGATAACTCGTCTCGCCTTTCAGGTTCACGTCGAGTATGGCAACATCGAATATGCGTGACTCAACAGCTTTGAGCGCGGTGTCAACGCGCGATGCGGCCTCAACGACATGACAGCCCAATTGATTGAGCATATCCTCAAGCAGCATTGCCACCATCGCCTCGTCCTCGACGAGCAGAATTCCGCGTCCCTTTAACGGAAGGTTATGCTCGCCTCCACTGTCCACGCTACGATGACCGGCCCGGCGCTGGATGAGCCTCTGCATCGATCGTGCAAATGAGGCCCTCCGGCTCGAACAGGAGGGTGGCATTGCCAGCAAGTTCGCGCCCCAAGCTTTCGATGAGACGGGTCCCAAATCCGCGACGCTGGGATATGGCAACGGGCGGGCCTCCATGCTCGCTCCAGCGAAACCGCAACCGTCCTTCCTCCGGAACCCGCCATGCGATGTTGACCTGGCCTGTTTCCGATTTGAAAGCGCCATACTTCAGCGCATTCGTGCAAAGCTCGTGAATCGCCATCGACCATGAGGCCGCTCTGTCGGCCGCGATAAGCACGGCGGGGCCGTCAATCGCGAGCCGGTCACACGGCTGTTTTGAACACAGCGGAGCGAGCGTTTGCCGGACGATCTCACGCAACTCCATCGCCTCCCAATTCGTCTGCATGAGCAAATCATGCGCCCGTGACAACGCCACCAGGCGGTCATGAAACGTCTCGATATTTTCGCGGGGCAATGTCCGCAAGGATTGGCTCGCAATGGCTTGAACCGTCACAAGCGTATTCTTCACCCGGTGATTGAGTTCATTGAGAAGGTGCTGAAGGCGCTCTTCCACAAGCTTTTGCTCGGAGATGTCGGTATTCGTACCAAACCAGCGAAGCACATTGCCCTGACCGTCCTTGAGCGGCTGGACACGCGAAAGAAATGGGCGAAAACTTTCATCCGCGGCTTTGAGGGGGATCACCATTTCGAAGGGCTCGCCGGTCGCGATGGACCGTGACCAGCCCTCCACTACCGCCGGCAGGGCCTCGGGTTCAATCACCGCTTTCCACCCCCAGCCCTCGATCTCTTCGGGGGTCGTCCCAGTGTATTCATAGCATCGCTTATTATACCAGTAGATCCATCCGTCACGGTCCGCCAGCCACATCAGTTGCGGCACAAAATCGGCGAGCAGCTGAAACTGATTTTCTCCTTCCAACGGTGTCTCGGGGACTTTTGGACTCATGGCGGGTCACTCTCGGCAAGACGGCAAATCGCTGCGGATCGGCACGAAACGAACGGAGTGCGAGGCGAACGAAAGTACGAAACGATAAATGAGGCCAGATTGCAGATCAAGTCAGTTTCGCCTTCGTGAACCTATAGCGCAGGAGCTAGGCCTATAGATAGCTTCGCTTTGGCGTTGTTGGAATCACACGAAAAACAGCGGGCCGGAGCCCGCCAAAAGTGAGGGGTTAGTGGGGAGGAACGTTCTTAGCGAATGCTTTGTTCCCTTTTCCGGCGAGAGTCTGCTATCAAGGTTTATGCGCGAACATCCTGGCAAAGAACATCCTCGCGGCCGTGCTGCGGCCCGGTTACCAAGTGACGCCCGGAGCCGCCCGGAGCACGTCAAAAAACCGCGAGGTCCCAAGCCCGCGAAGCCACAATATGCGAAGGCACTCCCCGCCTCCCCTCTCCTCCATGTGAGCCGCAAGCCAGCACCAGGTAGCGCCCACGAACCAAGGCCAAGCGCGGCCCATAAGGCGCCGGCGGAGGCCACGGAGTCCGGTTCCCGCATTGCCAAGGTCATTGCCCGGGCCGGGCTCTGCTCGCGCCGCGAGGCCGAAAACTGGATTGGCGACGGGCGCGTCGTCCTAAATGGCGTCACCCTGACCAATCCCGCCGTTAATGTCCAACCGGGCGATCACATTATCGTTGACGGCCAGCCGCTCGTCCAACGCGCCCGCACGCGTCTGTTCTTGTTCCATAAACCGCGCGGTCTCGTCACCACCGAGCGCGACCCCGAGGGGAGGCAAACGGTTTTTGATTTTCTGCGGGAGCATTGGCCGGACGGCCCGCGCGTCGTGAGCATCGGGCGGCTGGACATCAATACTGAAGGGCTTTTGCTGCTCAGCAATGATGGCGGCCTCGCGCGTGTCCTCGAACTGCCATCGACGGGCTGGGTGCGGCGATACCGAGTCCGCGTCAACGGTGTTACCGACCAAGCCATTCTCGATGGGCTGCGCGACGGTCTGACATTGGATGGCGTGCAATATGCGGGCATCGGGGCGACCCTTGATCGCGTGCAAGGTGCCAACAGCTGGCTGACGATGACGCTGCGCGAAGGCAAAAACCGAGAAATCAAACGCGTCCTCGAACATATTGGACTGCTGGTCAACCGGTTGATCCGGCTTTCCTACGGACCCTTCCAGCTGGGGGAAATCACCGAGGGCGCGATCGTGGAGGTCCGCACGCGCGTGCTCCGCGATCAGCTAGGTCCAGTGCTCACGGAGGCGGCCGGCGCGGATTTTACCAGTCCGCTTGAGAATGAGAGTGAGGCGGCCGACATGGCCGAGGCGGTTATCCCGCGTTCGCGGAGTAGCGAAGGGAGAGACCGGGAGTCCACTCGCGAACCGCGCCAGACGCGAAGTCGTGAAACCGAACCCTACGCGGCAAAACATGCGGCAAAACCAGCCGCCCGCGAGCGCCGGATGGACGTCAGGGCCGAACCCAAGGTCAAACCAGCGCCCCGCGTCCGCAAACATATTTCCGCGCTGCGCGCCGAAGAAGCCGAGACCCGCGGTCCTCGCAAACGCATTGAGCGCCGCGAAACCGCCGACCGGAGCGGACGTAAGGTCCATGTCGAGCACCTCCACCCGGCTGGCGCGGGCGGCAGAATGCAAGAAGAAAGACCAGCAAAGCGGGCCGCCAAAGACAAATCCTTTGCCGGGCGTGGCGGCAGGTTCGAAGACGCGCGCAAAGAACGCGGCGCACGGCAAAGACAAGAGCCGGCGGCGCCATTGCGCGGCAAAGGGCCACCATCGAGGGCAAAGCCGGCGCCATCGCGCTCAAAAAACTGGAAAGGTCCGGAAGGTGCATCGGGGAAGACAAGCCGGGGCCACGCCAGCGGCGGACGCCCTGCCCCGCGCGGCCAAGGACCGCGGACTCCACATAAAAAATAGTTGAGTCCCCCATGCGGATTGTCGGCGGCAGATTGAAGGGCCGGATATTGCAAGGGCCGGGATCAACCGCAATCCGGCCGACATCCGACCGTTTGCGGGAGACGCTCTTCAACATTCTCGCGCATTCCTATGACAACCCAGTCGAAGATGCACGCATATTGGATATGTTTGCGGGAACGGGCGCTTTGGGGATCGAGGCTTTATCGCGCGGCGCGCGTTTCACTCACTTCGTGGAGGCGAGTTCGGCGGCCTGCGCGATTGTTCGCGCCAACGCCAAGGCGCTCGGACTGGGGGAGAGCACCCGCATTTTCCACCGCGATGCGCGAAAGCTTGGCGCGGCACCGGAGCCCGAGAGATTCGACCTCGTCTTTCTCGACCCTCCCTATGGCAAGGGCTTCGTTCCTCCATCACTCAAAGCTTTGCGCGATGGAGGCTGGCTAAGCCAGGACGCACTTTTGGTGATCGAGGAAGCCGCAGAGGCCGGGATAGATATGCCGGAAGGTTTTGTCGCGCACGAAAGACGGCTCTTCGGCGACACGCAACTTGTGTTCGCTTCATCCCTTTAACACCACGGGCGCGTCGCGTCGCCCATGGTGTTGTTCTTATATGTTTCATTCGCGTCAAAATGTTCAGGGCATCAGCACTTTGTTGATGACATGAATGACACCGTTCGATTGCAGAACATCGGCGATCGTGATGCGCGCGGTGCGGCCCTTCGAATCGGTGATGTCGAGGGCCCTGCCCTTCTCCGTGATCGTCAGTGGCTCACCCTGAACAGTGGTGAAGGTCGCCTGGCCGCCACCGTCCTTCACCGCATTTTTCAAATCAGCCGTGGTGAGATGGCCCGGCAGAACGTGATAGGTCAGCACAGTCGCGAGTTGGCCTTTGTTCTCTGGCTTCAGCAAACTATCGACCGTGCCCGAGGGAAGCTGGGCGAAGGCCGCATTTGTCGGCGCGAAGACCGTAAAGGGTCCAGCGCCTTGCAACGTATCGACGAGACCCGCCGCCTTCACAGCCGCGACCAGCGTCGTGTTGTCCTTGGAATTGACGGCGTTCTGGATGATGTTTTTGCTCGGATACATGGCCGCGCCGCCAACCATCTTGGTGATCTCAGCGGAGGCGACGCCGGAGAGGCTCGCGCCAACCAGCAACGCGCTGGCGGCAAGCATTTTGCGATTGAACTTCATGATCGGTTCCTTTCAAGCTCACCGGCTTCAATGTCCGGTATGCTGATCTTTACGGAAGCCCAGGCCAAAAAGTTTCAAACGCTCTTCAAAGCAAATTTCAAAGCACGCCAGCCAATATCGCGGCGATAGAAACCACCCGGCCAGTCGATCATGGCAATTGCCGCATAGGCTCTAGCGCGCGCTTCCGTCACATCGGCGCCGGCCGCCGTGACATTGAGGACGCGGCCGCCATCGGCGATGAGTCTTTGCCCATCGCGCTTCGTCCCGGCATGAGTGATCGCAACAAAGGGCATGGCTTCGGCCTCTTCGAGTCCAAGAATTTCACTCCCCCGGAGCGGAGCGCCCGGATAGCCTTTGGCGGCAAGCACGACGGTCAGCGTGGTCAAGGGCGACAGGCGTGCGGGCCGCTCCAGCAGGCACCCGTCGGCGCAAGCCAGCATGAGGGGGAGAAGATCTTCTTCGAGACGCGGCAAGATGGCTTGGGTTTCCGGATCACCGAAGCGCACATTGTATTCGATGAGCTTTGGTCCCTCGGCGCAGATCATCAGACCGGCAAAGAGAACACCTTTGAAAGGTGCTCCCGCCGCTGCCATTCCATGAAGCGTCGGCGTAATGATCTCCCGCATCACGCGCTCGCTCATCTGCGCATCCATGACGGGTGCCGGCGAATAGGCGCCCATGCCGCCGGTGTTGGGTCCGCTTTCGCCCTCGCCGACGCGCTTATGATCCTGGGCCGAGGCAAAGCTCACCGCATGCGTGCCGTCGCAGAGCGCAAAAAACGAGACCTCCTCGCCTTCGAGGAATTCCTCGATGACGATCCCTGACTCGCCAAGGCCGCTTGAAAAAAGTGTTTCGATCGCGGCTTCCGCCTCAGCAAGACTCATGGCCACGGTAACGCCCTTCCCCGCCGCCAGCCCATCCGCCTTGATCACGATCGGCGCGCCTTTGGCGCGCACATAGGCGCTCGCGGATGCGGCATCGGTGAAGCACGCATAGGCCGCGGTGGGAATCGCGTGGCGGGCACAAAACGCCTTGGTAAAGGATTTGGAACCCTCGAGCCGGGCGGCCGCCTTGCTGGGGCCGAAAGCCCTGATCCCAGCCGCCGTCAGATCATCGACGAGACCAGCAACAAGCGGCGCCTCGGGACCAACCACGACAAGATCAACCCTATTTTCTTTGCAGAAGGCGGCGACAGCTTGATGGTCTGCCACATCGAGGGATACAAACCGCGCGAGCCCTTCCATGCCAGGATTGCCTGGGGCGGCAAACAGCGTTTCGAGCAGCGGGCTTTTCGCAAGCGCGATGGCGATGGCATGTTCTCGGCCGCCGGACCCGATCAGAAGAATATTCATGGCGGCGATCGATACTCCGGAGCGCCGCGTTGAGAAAGTTATAAATTGAGCGAATCATCACGGATATGATTATAAATGGATTATCCGGCCCTGAACGGGCAAGACCGGAAGCTGCTTGGGAGGTTTCAAAATGTGCTTTTCTCCTCACTGTGATCATGGCTTTACAAGGCGCGGAGCCCTCAGAACCGCAGCGGGTTTTGTCGCCTTGTCGGCTTTTGGGGCCGCGAACGCAAAGGAAGCAGACAGCGGGAAGCCGAAGCCCAATGCGATCGGCGGCGACGCGGCACTGCGCCGCATCATGGAGGGCAATGCCCGCTATGTCGCCAATAAGCCGACTCACAGGAATTTTTCCGCCGGGCGGGTCGAGCGGACGACATCGCAATATCCCATCGCCGCGATCCTGAGCTGCGCGGATTCGCGCGTCGCGCCGGAGTTTGCCTTCGACCAAGGGCCCGGCGATCTGTTCGTCGTGCGGATCGCCGGCAATTTTGCCAATGACGACGGCCTCGCCAGTCTCGAATATGCGGTGAAGTTTTTGGGCGTCCCATTGGTTCTGGTGCTTGGACATTCCAATTGCGGCGCGGTCAGCGCGGCCATCAAAGTCGTCGAAGACAATGCCGTCCTGCCGGGACATTTGCCAGAGCTGGTCCAATCCCTCAAACCAGCGGTCGAAGCCGCGAAAGCCAAATCGCCAAAGGATCTTCTCGCGGCAGCGATCGCGGAAAATGTCGTGCTCACCGTGAAGCAACTCGAAACCGCGCAGCCCTTGCTCGCGAGTTTCGCGGACAGCGGCAAGGTGAAAATCGCTGGCGGCGTTTACGATCTCGCCAACGGAAAAATCAGTTTGCTGGCTTGAGCCACCGGCCCGCTACCGCCGACCGAACAATTTCTCGATATCAGAAAGCTTCAGTTCGATATAGGTCGGCCGCCCATGATTGCATTGGCCGCTGCCGGGTGTGCGCTCCATCTGCCGCAACAGCGCGTTCATTTCATCGCCGCTGAGACGGCGGCCGGAGCGCACCGAATGGTGGCAGGACATCGTTGCCAGCACATGATCGAGCCGCCGTTCTAGCGGCACCGCGGCGCGCTCATCCTCGCGAAGCGCGGCGGCAAGATCGCGCACGAGCGCTTGCGCATCACCGCTTTTCAATACGGCGGGCATTTCATGAACCGCGACCGCGCCGGGCCCAAACGCCTCGACGTAAAGTCCCAATTCTTGCAGCAGCGGGCTAGCATCCTCGAGGCGCTCAACATCCGCCTGTTCCATCTCCACGATCACCGGAATCAGCAGCGCCTGGCGCGGCACTTGTTTGTCCGACCGCGCGGCCTTCAAAGCTTCATACACAAGACGCTCATGCGCGGCATGCTGATCGACGATAATGATGCCATCGCGGGTCTGGGCGATGATGTAATTGTCGTGGATCTGTGCCCGCGCGGCGCCGAGCGGCGCTTCAATATCTTCTTGCGCGGGCGCCTGCGCATGAGCACTGGTGTCGGCGGTGATCGCTTCGCCGATGAGCGCAAGATCGCCGAAGGCTGCCGGGCCGCTCTCGGAAAACCCCGGATAGGCGGGAGATTGCCGCCAATCCCAGCCGGCTGCGGGCCGAGCGGGAGCCGGGCTCGCAAAACTTGGCCGCCGTGCGAAAGAGTCGAGCGCCGCTGCGCCATGCGCGGGTGTCGCCCGGTGGAGCGCCGCCTGCAAACTCTGCTTCAAGGCGCCGATGATCAGGCCGCGAATGAGGCCCGAGTCGCGAAAGCGCACCTCGGCTTTCGCCGGATGCACATTGACATCGACCTCGCGCGGCTCGCAGTTGAGGAACAGGACCAGCGCCGGATGCCGCCCCGGCGGCAAATAATCCATATAGGCGGCGCGCACCGCGCCAATCAGCAGCTTGTCGCGGACCGGCCGCCCATTGACGAACAGATATTGCGCCTGCGCATTGGCTTTGTGCCAGGTCGGCAAGCCAGCATAGCCATCGAGCCGGAAATTTTCCCGCGCGGCTTCGATGGGCAGCGCGTTGGCGCGGAAGTCTTCGCCTAAAATATTGGCGAGTCGCGTCAGCAGGGCGGTTTCGCGATTGCCGTCAGCGGCAAGATCAAAGCTCGCCGTCTCTGTTCCTGAAAAGGTGAAGCGCGTGTGAGGATGGGCCATCGCGAGGCGCTGCACGATGTCGGCACAGGCCCGCGCCTCCGCGCGGTCGCCTTTGAGGAATTTGAGCCGCGCGGGGGTGGCGGCGAAGAGATCGCGGACCTCGACTTTTGTCCCGGGCGGATCGCCGCAGGGTGCAAGCTTGTGTTTCGTGCCTTGATCGACGTGGATCGAAAACCCATGCGGCGCGCCGTCCACCCGCGAACAAATATCGAGCGTCGCGACGGAGCCGATCGACGGCAAGGCCTCGCCACGAAAACCAAGCGTCGCGATTTGGGTGAGATCGCTGTCGGGCAGTTTCGAGGTTGCATGGCGCTCGACGGCAAGCTCAAGGTCTTGACGTTCCATGCCGCTGCCATTGTCGATGACGCGGATCAGACGCCGTCCGCCCGCTTCGATGGCAATCTCGATGCGGGTCGCGCCCGCGTCGAGCGCGTTTTCGACGAGCTCCTTGACGGCGGCGGCCGGCCGCTCGACGACTTCGCCTGCCGCGATGCGATCGACAAGCACGGGATCGAGACGGCGGACGGGCATGGACGGTTCACCTAGGACGCCGTTAGGATTTCACAGGCAAATTGCCTCGAACTGGAGCAAAGCGCGGGGAAACGCCCAATGAGAGAGCCGCCTCGGGCGGGGAAAATCAACACTTGGCTCCGGCCATGCCTGGCTTATCCGCAACTTTCCGGCCAGCCGTTTGCTGTTCAGCTTGAGATAGACACGGCCCAAAATGCTTTCTTCCCCGCGTTTTCGTTGTTAGAAGACGCTCATGGCCACGATCCTCGACCTGCTTTTGCTCCGAATTAGGGGCCCGGCCCGCATTGTCCGGCCGGGAACTTGTGTTTTGTAAATCCAACGGCGCGATGTTCCGCGCAAGCAGGCCTGAAACAGCATGACCAAGCAGACCCCCGGCGCCGACAGTGAAACGCTGGCGCAAACGCCTCCCGATTATTCCAAAAGCCTTTTTCTACCCCGCACAGATTTTCCGATGCGCGGCGGCTTGCCGAAAAAGGAACCCGAACTGCTCGCCCGCTGGCACGAGATCGAATTGAACCGGCGCCTCACCGAGGCCGGGCGCGGCAAGCCGAAATTCGTCCTGCACGACGGGCCGCCCTATGCCAATGGCAATATCCACATCGGCCACGCGCTGAATAAGATTTTGAAAGATCTCGTGACCCGCTCGCAGCGGATGCTCGGCAAGGAGTCGACCTATGTGCCGGGCTGGGATTGCCATGGTCTGCCGATCGAATGGAAGATCGAGGAAAATTATCGCGCCAAGGGCAAGAACAAGGATTCCGTGCCGGTCAACGAGTTCCGCGACGAATGCCGTGCCTTCGCCGCGCATTGGGTCGAGGTGCAGAAGGAGGAGTTCAAGCGGCTCGGCGTGCTCGGGGACTGGGATCATCCCTACCTGACGATGAGTTTTGCCGCCGAAGCACAGATCGCCCGCGAGATCATGAAATTCGCGGGCAATGGGACGCTGTATCGCGGCTCGAAGCCGGTGATGTGGAGCGTGGTGGAAAAGACGGCACTCGCCGAGGCGGAAGTGGAATATGAGGACCACATTAGCGATACGGTGTATGTGGCGTTTCCGATCAATAGCTCCAAGCTAGTAGCTAGCGAGCACGAGGCCGTCGCCATGCTTATAACTGCGTCGGTTGTCATCTGGACGACGACCCCTTGGACGATCCCAGCCAACCGCGCGATCAGTTTTTCATCGAAAATCGCTTACGGTCTCTATGAAGTGACGGCTGCTCCAGAACAAAATTGGGCGGGGAAGGGAAAACGCTATATTCTTGCCGACGCACTCGCCGAAAACGTATTCAATGCAGGTAAGGTCGAGTCCTTCACGCGCTTGCGCGATGTCCCGGCAAATGACTTACGCGGCCTCCTTGTGAGTCATCCCCTCGCCGCGACGTCCCCCGACTATGGTTTCGTAGTTCCTCTCCTCGATGGCGATCACGTCACCGCCGACACGGGCACGGGCTTCGTCCATACTGCCCCAAGTCATGGCCGTGACGACTTCGACATTTGGATGGCCAACAAAGCCGCGCTAGACGCACGCGGCATCGATACGCGCATCCCCTACACCGTCGACGCCGACGGCTTCTTCACCGAGGAAGCACCGGGGTTCACTGGGCGCCGCGTCATCGATGACAAGGGCAATAAGGGCGACGCCAACGAGGCCGTCATCAAGGCGCTCATCGAAGCCGGCAATCTCGTGGCGCGCGGAAAATTAAAACACCAATATCCGCATTCCTGGCGCTCGAAAAAGCCGGTCATTTTTCGTAACACGCCGCAATGGTTCATCGCACTCGACAAGCCGATGGACAAACCCTTCGAGACGCGTGCTGCGCACGCTCCTCAGGATAAGGGTGCCTTAAGTAATGCACTCACCCTGCGCGAGATCGCCCTCAGCGAGATCGCCCGGACCCAATGGTTCCCCGCTACAGGCGAGAATCGCATCACCGGCATGATCGCCAACCGGCCGGATTGGGTGGTCTCGCGCCAGCGCGCCTGGGGCGTGCCAATTGCCATCTTCGTCAATAAGGATACAAAGAAAATTCTCGTCGATGAGAAAGTCAATCAGCGCATCGCCGGCGCTTTTGAGCAAGAAGGCGCCGATGCCTGGTTCGCGCCCGGCGCCGCCGCGCGCTTTCTTTCCCCCGAACATGATCCGGAACATTACGAAAAAATCGACGACGTGCTCGATGTCTGGTTCGATTCAGGCTCGACCCACGCCTTCACTTTGGACGATCCCAAACACTTCCCTGCCCTTGCGGGAATCCATCGCAGGCGCGACGGCGGCCGTGATGAAATCATGTATCTGGAAGGCTCCGACCAGCATCGCGGCTGGTTCCATTCCTCGCTCCTGGAATCTTGCGGCACGCGCGGGCGCGCGCCTTACGACGCGGTTTTGACGCATGGCTTCGTTCTCGACGAGAAGGGCCAGAAAATGTCGAAATCGCTTGGCAATGTCGTGGCGCCGCAAACCGTCATCAAGGATTCCGGCGCCGATATATTGCGGCTTTGGGTCGCGGCCTCGGATTATTCCGACGATCTGCGCATCGGCCCCGAAATCCTAAAAACCTTTGTCGAAACGTACCGGAAACTCCGCAACACGATCCGCTGGATGCTCGGCTCGCTCGCCCATTACGACCCCGCCACGACGGTTGGCGTCGAGGCCATGGGCGAACTTGAAAAACTCATGCTGCACAAGCTCGCGGAATTGGATGGCGAGATCCGGAAGTCTTATGAGGAGTTCGATTATAAACGCGTCGTCGCGCGTTTGACGGCCTTCCTCAACACCGATCTCTCGGCCTTCTATTTCGATATTCGCAAGGATACGCTGTATTGCGAGCCGCCTTCGAGCGAGAAGCGCCGCGCCTGCCTTGAAGCGATCGAACAGATTTTCCGCAGCGTGACGTTGTGGCTGGCGCCGGTGCTAGCTTTCACATCGGAAGAGGCGTGGCTTGCGCGATATCCCGGCGCGGTTTCGGTTCACCTTGAAGGATTCCCGGACATTCCGCCATCGTGGCGCGATGACGTGCTCGCGGAAAAATGGGACAAAATCCGCCGTGTCCGCTCCGTCGTCACCGGCGCCTTGGAAATCGAGCGGGCGCAAAAACGTATCGGCTCCTCGCTCGAGGCCGCACCAAAAGTATTTGTCGCCGATGCGGGTTTGAAGGCGCTGCTCGAATCGGTTGATTTTGCCGAAATCTGCATCACCTCGGACATCACCATCGAGGCGGGCGAAGGACCTGTGGGCGCTTTCCGCCTTGACGATGTCTTGGGGGTTGCCGGCGTGCCGGAGAGCGCCTCGGGCAGAAAATGCGCGAGGTCCTGGAAAATTTCGCCGCTTGTCGGAACCGATTCGGAATTTCCGGATGTGAGCCCGCGCGACGCGCAGGCCTTGCGGGAGTTGCGGGCTTTGGGGCAATGGCCATGAGGCCGCGCCTCGTCGGGCTTTTGGCGCTGGCCGCGACGCTGATTGCCGATCAGGCGAATAAGCTCTGGCTTATCTTTGTTTTCGGGATCGAAGCGCGCCAGCCGGTCCGGCTCGCGCCCTTTTTTGACGTGATCTATGCCAAGAACCCCGGTATTTCCTATTCGCTGTTTCCCGCCCAGAACGGAGTCCAGCGTCTGCTGCTGCTTGTTGTCACCCTGGCGGCGACGGCGTTTCTCGGCTTTTGGCTCTGGCGCGCGGCGACGAAAATCGCTGGCTTAGGCCTCGGGCTGATTGTCGGCGGCGCGCTTGGCAACGCCTATGACCGGCTGACCTATGGGTTTGTCGCCGATTTTTATCATTTCCACGTGGGGTCTTTCTCCTGGTATGTCTTCAATCTCGCCGATGTCGCGATCGTCTCCGGGGTGGCGCTGCTGATTTACGACTCCTGGCGGCCGGCTAAAAAGCCTCAAGGACAGGCCACCGGGCAGTAGCTTTTCTTAGCCAGCACTGGCTCCCGACTAGCGTTTGCCTCCAAAAAGCCCTGAAGGCGGACACAATGCCCGCGCAGAGTTCCCGCGAGGACACGGGACCCTCAGGATTTGCGGAGTCGATCAAAGATGAAGACCATGATCTCCGGTATCGTCGTAGGACGCAGCCTTGGCGCGGTGGTGTCGGCCGCCGCTCTGTTGTGTGTCGCGGCGTTTTCCGGCGTGTCGCCAGCGCGAGCGCAGGAAGATACCAATATGTTCAATTCCGTGCTGGGCTTTGTCGGGATGCAGTTCGACAAGGAGCAAGATGCGATCGATTACCGGGCAAGGCCGCCGATCGTAGTGCCTCCTAAAATCGACCTGCCGCCGCCCAAAGTGGCGGTCCGCGATCCGTCTTGGCCCAAAGACCCCGACGTTATCGCCGAACGCCGCGCGGCCCTGGATTCCCGCCGGCCCGCCCCGCAAATAACGCCCAATACGCGCGTCGAAATGTCTCAGACGGAGCTGCAGCAAGGGCGAGGTCCGTTGCCCGCGGACGGCCCGCCCGACGAATGTCAAGCCGGCGCTGGGACGCCGATATGCCTCTATGCGCCCTGGAAGGCTCTAAAATCCATGGTCTCCAGCACCTCGTCGGATAAAATCCAGCCGGGGCCAGAGCCGCAGCGCAAATATTTGACCGAGCCGCCCCCGGGTTACCGGAAGGCGACGGGCGTCGCCAAGGCGACCATCGAGGCGCCAAAGGATCAACCTGACGTCGCCGATCCGGGTGCCTTTATTCGTTCACAGGGACATAAGCTCTCGGTCGACAATTAGATTCGCTCCGCTAGAGAATGATCCCGGAATGTTGCAGAATGTCTGGGATCATGCTCTAGAAAGCGATGGATGGAATGACCTCGGGTGAAAATTTACCGGCGCGGGAGAGCGTCTTTCTGAACCCCTCGGCAGACGCGCGCGGCAAACCCGCCGGTCCACCTATCACGCATGCGAAACTTGCCAACGGCCTCGAGATCGTCGTCATCGAGGACCATCGGGCGCCCGTCATCACCCATATGATTTGGTATCGCAACGGCTCGGCCGACGATCCGGTCAGCAAATCGGGCATCGCGCATTTTCTTGAACATTTGATGTTCAAGGGCACCAGCAACCATCCGCAGGGCAAGTTTTCCGAGTTGATCGCCGACCTCGGCGGCCAGGAGAATGCTTTCACGTCGAATGATTACACCGCCTATTTCCAGCGCGTCGCCAAGGAACATTTGGACGTCTGCATGGAATACGAAGCCGACCGGATGAAAAATCTGGTCTTGAGCGACGAGGAAGTGACCCCCGAGCGCAATGTCGTGCTCGAGGAGCGGCGGATGCGGACCGATTCCGATCCCTCCGAACAGCTTGGCGAGGCCTTGCAGGCGGCGCTCTTCACGCAGCATCCCTATGGCCGGCCGATCATCGGCTGGAGCCATGAGATCGAAGGTCTCGATAGGACCGATGCGCTTGCCTATTACGATCGATTCTATACGCCGGAAAACGCCATCCTCGTCGTTGCCGGCGATGTCGAAGCACCGGAGGTGGTCGGGCTGGCGGAAAAATATTATGGCTCTATTGCTGCACATGGCGCGCCGCCCAAACGGCTTCGTCCGCGCGAGCCGGAACCGCGCGCGCATCGGCTTGTGACGCTCGCCGACGAAAAGGTCGAGCAGCCAACCCTCCAGCGCATTTTCCTCGTCCCCTCCTATAAATCGGCGGCGCCTGGCGATGCCGAGGCGCTCGAAGTTTTGGCGCATCTGCTTGGCGGCGGTCACACGAGCCTTTTGTTCAAGACCTTGGTCATCGATGAGAAACTCGCGGTAATGGCGGGCGCGCATTATCAAGGCACGTCCGTCGATGACACACGGTTTTATGTGTACGCCGTGCCCGCGCAAGGTGTGTCCCTGGAACGTCTCGACGCCGCGATCGATGCCGTGATTGCCCGCGCCGCGCAGACCATTTCTGAGGCGGATGTCCAGCGCGCCAAAACCCGCCTTGTCGCCGAGGCGATCTATGCGCAAGACAACCAAGCGACGCTGGCTCGCTGGTATGGCGCCTCGTTGGCAGCGGGGTTGGGCCTCGATGATGTCACGCAATGGCCCGCGCGCATCGAGGCCGTGCGGGCCGAAGATGTCAAAAAGGCGGTCCGCTGGCTCGACAAGCGGCGCGGCGTGACGGGCTTTCTTTTGCCTGTCGAAGCCGACGCCGCCCCGCCCACGGAGAGCGTGGGCAGCATAGAGTCCATTGCGCTCTGAACTCATTTGACCCAGCCGCATCGACCGGCTTTGGAAAAAAAACATGACAGCCCTTGCCGCCCCTGAAGCTCCCACCCGCGCCTCGACCGTGCAAAAGATCGTCTCCAAGGGCGGCATCGAAGCGTGGCTCGTCGAGGATTACGCGGTTCCGCTGATTGCCATCGAATTCGCCTTCAAAGGTGGCGCCGCGCAAGATCCGATCGGCAAACCCGGCGCCGGGACACTGCTCGCCGGCCTGCTCGACGAAGGAGCTGGACCCTATGACGCCGAGGGCTTCCATCGCGCCCTCGATGAGGATGCGATCGAAATCTCGTTCTCCGCCGATCGCGACAGCCTCGGCGGGCGCCTGCAGACGTTGGCGCGGAATGCGAACCGGGCTTTTGATCTGTTGCGGCTCGCGGTGACGCAGGCGCGTCTCGATCCCGAGCCTTTTGAGCGGGTTGTGAGCCAAATCGCCGCCGGCCTCAAGCGCGAGGCGAATGATCCAGACTTTGTCGCGGGCCGGAATTTTCGTGCTCTTGCCTATCCAAATCATCCCTATGGCCTGCCGGTGCGCGGCGATCTCTCCACCCTGCCCGCCCTGACGCGTGCCAATTTGATCGACATGCGCGGTGCGACCTTCGCGCGAGACAACCTCAAGATCGCCGCCGTCGGCGCGATCGACGCAGCGGCTCTCGCCAGCCATCTTGACAATGTGTTTGGCCCGCTGCCAGAGAAATCCTCCCTTGCGCCGGTCGCGCCCACGGCATTCTCCGGTGCCGGGACAAGGCATGTTGCCCGTCTCGACGTGCCGCAATCGACGATCCGCTTTGGCCGCGAGGGGATTTCCCGCAAGGACCCGGACTTCGTCGTCGCCACGGTCGTCAATCATATTTTGGGCGGCGGTATTTTTTCGGCGCGGCTTTTCCGCGAAGTGCGCGAGAAGCGCGGACTTGCTTATTCGGTCTATTCGCAACTTGCGACCTATGATCATGCCGCCATGTTCTCCGGCGGCACATCGACCAAGAACGAGCGTGCCGCCGAATCGATGGCTGTCATCGAAAGCGAGATTTTGGACCTCGCGAACAGCGGCCCGACGGATGAGGAACTCGCCAAAGCGAAGAAATATCTCATCGGCTCCTACGCGTTGAGGTTTGATACCTCGACCAAGATCGCGAGCCAGCTCCTGCATTTGCAGACGGAAGGTTTTGGTGTCGAATATCTCGACGAGCGCAACAAGCTCATCGCGGCGGTGACGATGACGGATGCCAAGCGCGCCGCCAAGCGCCTGTTCGGCGATGGCAAGCTCCTTGTGACGGTCGCCGGGCAGCCTGAGGGCATGTGAGGCGGAAGCCGCGTAACATATCCGCATTTTGGCTGTAAGATCGGCAACTTCGCTCGCATCTCTGGCGACTCGCCCTAAATCCCTGGCGAGGTCGCTCGCTTGCAGCAAAGTGCGCAACTATTTCATCGGGCTCTACCGTTTCGTGATAGGTCATATAGACGTTATTTTTGCCGAACGGGGATCATCAAATGATATTTAATTTGCGCGCGACACTCGAAAATCTCCATTGCATTACGCCCACGGATCCGAGCGGAGAAGATGAGCCCTATCTTTGGGCATTTCTAATTCAAATTGACGGAAGCACCGTTCGGCAGCGGGTGGGAGATCAAGGGCATCTGTCGGCCAATATCACGATTCACTCTGGTTCCGGCCAGCCCGGAAATTTAGGTGTCGATAGTTTTAAGAGCGGCGGGAACATTTTTATTCATCCGGATATAGGGGGGTTCAGGACAAGCCTCACTCCGATCAAGCTCACATTGTCCCAAGGTCCCTTGTCGGTGCGTGTATTTCTTCCCGGTACCGCGGCTATTTTCTGTATGGCTTTGGATGAGGATGGAACAAAGCGGGACGCAATGGAAGGCGCGTTCAACGACGTCAAAAACGAGGTGCGCGACCGCTTCAACGATTTTCTATCTACAGAGCATTGCCACGGCGGCCGTTGCGTCTCCAACTCCGTTGGCAACAGCCAAGGCACTGTTTGACCAGCAATTGAACAAGTTTATTGAGGGGCTTCTGCCGGACGTCATCAACGTTGCTATTCAGAGTGCTGAACTTTCAGTGATGTCGGACTGGTCACTATGGGATCCGTTTAGCTGGCTTGCGTCAGCCGATGCGGATGAACCAGTGGGCGCCCAAGTATTCATCCTCACGGAGCAATCCCTCATTAACGGCAATTTGGCGATGCCCCTGCATTCGGACTTACGGCAATCGACAAGCGCCTTGGGCGGAGCTTGGTATATCGTCGATGGCCACAGCGAGGCCGACATCCATTTTACGTCAAGCGATTTGCGCGTTGACGAGACGAACGTAAAGAGCGCGCCGATTTCACCGCCACAGCCTGTCGTGTTTCACGAAAACCATTTGTGTATCCCCGCGGGGACAACTGTGAATGTCCAGATGGTCGGCAGCGTGCAGACTTATGCGATTTCCGTTCAATATCCGTTTGCGCGCTACAGATATTCCATTGATGGGCAAGTTTTAAATGGAAATTCGGGGCGTTTGGTCCTTACAAAAAGCGTTCGTTCGCAGGTTTTTGACGAAAAGGCCCCAGGGTTTATCAAAAACATACATGACACGAAACAAGTCACTCTAAGCTTCTCAAAAAGCGTATCTCCAACAGATCCTCAGATAGAATTATTGAGCATCACGAACAGTGTCGATGATGAAAATTACAATGTCGATCTCACAGTCGATGCCGTGCTCAACGACGGCCGATTGATCCATATCGGCGACCAATTCATAACGTTCGAAGGAAAGACGTTGCATCTGCCGGACGACTTCATGAACCAATATCGCAAATGCATGCAAAAATTCTCGTTGGATCGATTTGCCAAAACGAAGCTCCCTTCGTGGCTTGACACACATGCGAACGGTCCAGCGGAGAGAATTCGCCAACTCGAGCGCGTATCAGAACAACTTGACGCGGTGGCGAGGCTCGGAGTCTTCCAACAAGCCAGCGTCGATAAAGCCAAATTGGTATTTGCAGAAAAACTAAACGTGCCTCAGAAAACCGCTATTGGGAAGAATTGACGTTCGGGATGCGATCTCTTGCGGCGACTTTGAAACGGATCTAACCCCAGCGTCCTGACGCACGCCAAAGACTCCACTGCCGCCGCCATTGGGGCAGCTCGATCACGGTCTTGAACGGATCGTAGCCGGGCTGTTCCATCAGCCGCAAATAGGGCTCGCAGAGGCTGACCGGCAAGAATGCCGGACGCGTTTTATCCGGGATGCTTTGCAACCGCGCATCAAAGGTCTCAAGATGCGTACGCGCAAGAGCACGCAATTCCGCAATCGCGGCGAGGATCGCGGGCGAGGCGCGCCCGACGGCCAGATCACCTGGCTCCGCCCCATGCTTGCGCAAAATTT
Organism: Methylocapsa sp. D3K7; assembly: GCF_029855125.1. Taxonomy (GTDB): domain Bacteria; phylum Pseudomonadota; class Alphaproteobacteria; order Rhizobiales; family Beijerinckiaceae; genus Methylocapsa. Next base: position 3,935,459 of record NZ_CP123229.1, on the reverse strand, counting down.
CGGACGGGACGAAAACCTGGCCGCGCGCGCTATGCCAAGGCAGGGCACGCAGCAGCCCTGTGATCCCATAGGCGATCCCTGCATGGCCGGCGACGCCAAGACCGGCAACTGCTTCCTCCCCATCAAGAACCAAAGTGATAAGGCGGAAAAGATTTGCGCAGGTCACATCCGTGTAGGATTCGAGCGCAGCGACCGATTCTATTGGGTCGTCGTAAAGATCCGCGAGCCGCGCGTCGACCAATTCGATAAGCGGAGCTTCCGGCAGGCTGAAGCGGGAGACCGTATCGAGGAGAGCCGCGGCAACGGGATTGGCCCCGGCGCCCGACTCGGTCTTTCCCTCGAGCGCGTCGCGCCACCATTGGAACCGGATTTCGCCGAGCAAAGGCTCGGAAACGATTTCCCGCACCCGCGCAACTTCAAGACTGAACGCATAAAGGGCTTGAACATGCGGCCGCAATGGCTGCGGGACAAAAAGACTGGCAAGCCAGCGGTCGCGGTCGTCACGGCGCAGCAGATCTTCGCAATAGGCATAATCGCTCGCGCGAGGCTGCGGCACTTGCCCGCGCTTCACGGAACGGCCAGGAGCGCCGCCGCGACACGGCGCTTTTCGCCAAGCAAAATGGAATAGGTGCGGGCGGCGGCCCCCGTCGGCATCGGCTCGGGACGGATTCCTGCTTTCCTCAGAAGCTGGCGAAGCTCCTCGTCAAGCGGTGCAAATTCGCGCCCCGTGCCGATCAGCAGGTGTTCGATACTCCCGGGCGGCTCCTGGAAAACCGGTTGCAGGGAGGCGGCATTAATGTCGGACGGAGCGAGCGCGCCCCAGGCGATGATGCCGGACGGCAGGGCAAGGATCGAGCCGCGATGCGACATCGAGGCAAAGCGGAATCCGCCAGATCCATAGCCCTCCAGCGCATGCGCGCCGGGCAAAAAACCAGCGTATCTTGGCTCCGTCATGAGCACCCTTGGGTGATGCGCGAAAGCCTAGACCGGCTTCCTCGCGGGCTTTGTCACTGGAGCTGGCGCCGAACCCACCGTATCGCCACGCAGGCCGAGATAGATCAGCATCGGCGAACAGATGAAGATCGAGGAATAGGTCGCGACGAAGATGCCCCAGATCATCGCAAGCGAGAACGAGCGAATGACTTGACCGCCGAAAACGACAAGTGCGAGGAGCGCCAGAAACACGGTGGTCGCGGTCATGATCGTGCGCGGGATCACCGCATTGACCGAGACATCGATCAATTGATCGGTCGGCATCTTGCGGAATTTCCGCATCATTTCGCGGATGCGATCGAGCACGACAACGGTTTCGTTCAAGGAATAGCCGACGATGGTCAGAATTGCGGCGATCGACGTCGTGTTGAATTCGAGCCTTGTCAGCGAGAAAAAGCCGACTGTCAGCAACAGATCGTGCATCGTCGCGATGATCGCGCCAACCGCGAATTGCCACTCGAAACGGAACCACAAATAGCACAGAACCGCGATGATCGAGATGACGACGCCGAGGGTTCCAGATTGCACGAGTTCGCCGGAAACGCGGGGCCCGACGACCTCCGTGCGGCGGACCTCATAGTCCCCGCCGATGGCGTCCTTTACCCGGTTGACGGCGGCCTGCTGCGCGGCATCGCCGCCTGTCTGAAGGCCAAACCGCATGGTCACGTCAGTGACCCCGCCAAAACCTTGAACCTCGACGTCGCCGATCTTGAGATGTTCGGCAATGGACCGCAATTTCGCCGTGTCGGCCTCGCCCGTCTTGGCGCGCAGTTCGATCAAGGTGCCGCCGGAAAAATCGATACCGAAATTCATCCCCACATTGAGGAACAGCACGACCGAAATGATCGAAAGCAGCGCCGAGAACGGGTAGCTCACGCGGCGGAACCGCATGAACGGAAATTTGGTGTTCTCGGGTGCGAGGCGCAAAAGTTTCATGGAAACACTTTATCCCTTCGCCGCCGTTCTTCAAAGAGCCCGGCGGCCTTTAAAATATTCCCTAAATCGGCAGCTTCACCGGCCGTTTGTAGCGGTACCACAACGCGATCATCATCCGCGTCATGGTGACTGCCGTCACGATCGAGGTCAAAATCCCAAGCGCCATCGAGACGGCAAAACCGCGAACCGGTCCCGAGCCGAGAAAATACAAGATGGCGGCGGCGACGAACATGGTCACATTGGAATCGACGATCGTCGCGAAGGCCCGTTTGAAGCCGGCGTCGAGCGCCGAAATGATCGAGCGGCCAAGATGCGCTTCCTCGCGGATGCGTTCATAGATCAAGACGTTGGCGTCAACCGCCATGCCAATGGTCAGAACGATGCCCGCGATGCCGGGAAGGGTCAGCGTCGCCCCCAGCAGCACGAGGCCAGCGAAGATAAATGAGACATGCACGGCCAATGCGATATTGGCGAAGATGCCGAAGATGCCGTAGGTGATCAGCATATAGAAAGCGACGAGGGCGGCGCCGACATAGGCGGCACGTTTGCCCGCGTCGATCGAATCCTGGCCTAGGCCAGGACCAACCGTGCGTTCCTCGACAATCGTGAGTTTCGCGGGCAGTGCGCCTGCGCGCAGCAAGATAGACAGATTATTGGCCGACTCGACGGTGAAGTGCCCGGAGATTTGACCGGAACCGCCGGTGATCGGGCCAAGGATGCGCGGCGCCGAAATCACCTTGCCGTCGAGAATGATCGCAAACAATTTTCCGACATTTTCCGAAGTGACCTCGCCAAACCTTTGGCCGCCGCGAATGTTGAAGCGAAAATTGACAACCGGTTCCTGGGTGCGACTGTCGAAGCCAGGCTGTGCATCGGTCAAATCCTCGCCCTGCACCATGACCCGCTTCTCGACCGGCAATTTGCCGGGATTGTCCACTTGATCCAAGGGCTCGACATCAGCCGGGTCTGCGCCGGGCTCGGCGACAAGGCGGAATTCGAGCTTTGCCGTCGTTCCGAGAATTTCCTTGAGCTTGCTCGTATCCTGCAGGCCGGGCACCTCGACGAGAATGCGATCGGCGCCTTGCCGCTGGATGTTCGGTTCGGTTGTCCCGAGCGCATCGACACGGCGGCGCAGCACTTCGATTGACTGCTCGACCGCGCGGCGGACCTTGCTGTCGACACCGGCATCGGTCACGGTGAACTGAATGAGGCCGTTGTCGTTCTCGGTCACATCGAAAGCCGGGGCCCGAGCGCTATCGGTAATGCCGCTGCCAAAGGTCGCCGCCAATTGCCTGAGTTTCGGCATGGCCCGTGCTCGCTCGGCGGGATCGGGAATGCGCAATTGCACGCCACGCGGCACAACGCCAATACCGCCCGTGATCGACACTTTCTCCTCGCGGAGCGTCCGGCGGACGCTGTCGCGCAAGTTGTCGACAAGCGTCTTCACCACTGAATTGCTATCGACCTCGAGCAGCACATGCGAGCCGCCTTGCAGATCAAGGCCGAGCACGAGGGTGCGGATGGGCAACCACTTCGGCACATGCGAAATCAACGCGTCGCGATGAGCGGGCGATAAGAGGCTTGGCACGATGAGAAGCAGCGCGAACGCCGTCATCAAGAGAATGGATGTGATCTTCCAGGCCGGAAAGCGCAGCATGATCTTACAAATCTCAACAATTCGAGGCGCGGCGCCCTCATTGGGCTTCGGCGTTTGCGTGGTTTCGCGAAAGGGCTACCCTTGGTCCTTGACCGGCTCGCCCTTGGATCGAACGGTCGCTATCATCGACCGGACAACCCGTACCTTGACATTCTGAGCGATTTCGAGTTCGAGCTCGGCGTCATCGACCACACGCGTGACCTTGCCGATCAAGCCTCCCGTCGTAATCACGCTGTCGCCCTTGCGGGTATTCTTGATGAGGTCTTCCTGTTGCTTCGCCTTTTTGCGTTGCGGCCGGATGACCAAAAAATAAGCGATAACAAAGATGATCGCGAAGGGAACCAACGATAGGATAATATCCGGCCCGCCGGGCGCCCCGCCAGCGGCGGCCTGGGCGAATGCTGATGTGAACAAAATTCTCTCCTTACTCGAAAGTCCGCTAAAGGCTTGTCCTTTAAAGACTTATAACCTTTGAAGACTGGCAACCCTCCCGGCCGCTGTCCGCATGGCGCGCGAATATAGCTAGAGCGGGCGCGAAAGCAATGGCGTAAGAGCCGCCTGGGACAACCACTTTGCCGGGGTTTCCCCGGAGCGGCGGGCCGCGGGAGCAAGCTTTGCCGCTCCCTTGCGGCAGCCTTACCGGCATGTACGGCGGGAACTATCCTGCCGGGCATGATTGCTTAGAGTCCGCGTGAGCTGTCATCTTTGGAGCCTTGCTGCAATGACCCGAGCCAATGATATCTTAGAGATGCGCAAGGACCCCCCAGCCGTAAGCGCGCTCGAGCGGATTGCTAGCGCGCTTGAGAAAATCGCCGGCGCTCAACAGGACGCTTGCGACTTCAGCGCCGCCGACGCCTTCGTCTTCACCGCCGGGTGCGCCGCGCTCATGCCGGTTCCCCGCGTCAACCGGGTCGATATCGCGTTGCTGCGTGGGATTGACCGGGCGCGCGACACGCTTTTTGCAAACACGTTGCGCTTTGCGCAGGGCTTCGCGGCCAACAATGCGCTGCTCTGGGGGGCTCGCGGCATGGGCAAATCGGCGCTCGTCAAGGGCGTCCACGGAGCCATCAATCGGCGGCTTGCCGGATCGCCATCGTTCAAGCCTCTCAAACTTATCGAGATCCACCGGGAGGACATCGAGGGGCTTCCCCGCCTGATGACTCTTTTACGGGAAGCACCTTGGCGCTTCCTCATTTTTTGCGACGATCTTTCCTTCGATGGCGCGGATACCAGCTACAAATCCCTGAAAGCCGCGCTCGATGGGGGAATCGAGGGACGCCCGCCCAATGCTTTGTTTTATGCAACCTCGAACCGCCGCCATATCCTGTCCCGCGACATGATCGAGAACGAGCGCGGCACGGCGATCAATCCGGACGACGCGGTCCAGGAGAAGGTCTCGCTGTCGGACCGCTTCGGTCTTTGGCTCGGCTTTCATTCCTGCTCGCAAGACGACTATCTGGCGATGGTTCTGGGTTATATTGAGCATTTTGGTCTTGGCGGCGACCCATCAGCGATTGCGCGCGAGGCGCTCGAATGGTCGGCCGGGCGCGGCTCGCGCTCGGGCCGCACCGCCTGGCAATATATTCAGGATCTCGCCGGACGCTCAGGCAGAGCGGTGGAGTGACCGCAGCGCGAGGCCGCGGCACTCCGCCCGCTTGAATGACCGAAGTTACTTTGCGCGAAACAGATCGGAGATGACCGAAACGTCCGGATCGCACGCATGGTTGAGACACGGCAAGCCTAGACTCGCCTCGAGCGTTTTTAGGAGCGAGAAATGGGTGTATCGGGTAGTGCTTTGCAGGCCATGGATGCCGTAATTGGTATCAACGACGAAGATAACTTTGTTCTGCGTCGGAGCCGAGCTGTAATCGTTCTCATCCCAAAGAAGGACGATGGCACTCCGGTTGAGAGGCCTGCCGAACCCGTCGCCTGATGCCTTCCAAACGGGCGAAGCATGGATCGCATTCACGATCTCCTTGACAGCGACGTCGCCGCGGAAAATCAATGCGGGGTTCAGACCCGCTTGCGTGCCGTTGTCATCGGGGTCGAAGTTGCAGAACGCACCGGCATTGCCGCGCCCGTGCTGATCGTTGCACTGATTTGGCACAATGAAGGAGAAGGTCGGCACCGTGCCATGGGCAAGATCGGCGTAGAGGCCTTGCTGGCCATCGAAAGCGACGGTGTTTGCGAGGTAACCTTCTTGAATGCTTTTGAAATAGACAAAGGGGTTGTGCTTCGCCGCATAGAGCTTGACGACATCGGCCTGGATCAGCGGCGGATTGAGCGCGGGGAGAATTTTGCTGAAGTCAGTGTTGTTCGTGTAATCGCCGTCGCTGTAGCTCACGCGATCCGCACCTTCTGGCGGAAGGCCTTCCTGATAGCTCTTCCAGCTGATCTTCTTGGCGATGAGCTGATCGGCGATCGTTTTGCCCGTGGTGGTGCTGACGGCCGGAACAGACGCGATGCCATCAATGCTCAGCAGACCGGGCGGGCTTTGCACTTCATTCGTCGTATCCACCGCTGGTGTCACCGCATCCGTGCCTGTCCCCGAGATGGGACAAATATTGCCGGTCGCCGGATTGTCAGTGGAAGGAATTCCCGACGCGAGATTGGTGATGCACGCGTTGTTATGCCAATCTGGATCGTTGTCGCTTCGCACACCGAAATTGGAACCGCCGGTCATTTCGAGATAGTTGGTCAGGCTTGGGTGGCCGATGGCGAAGAAATTTGTCGCTAAATTGGCCGAGGTTACGAGCGCATTGATGAAGGGGGTGTTCGGATTTTGGAAGATTTGGCCATAAGCATGATTTTCCATCACGATCACGAACACATGATCCAAATGCGGTATTCCTGTTGGCACTGGGCCTTCGGCCGCAAAACACTGGCTTGCCATCGCCGGGGCCAACAGCCCCAGCGCCAAAATTGTCTTCTTCATAGGGGTTCCCTCGTCATGGACGGACGGTTTCCGTCCAGCTCAAGAGAGCCTTACAAATGACTGAAGAAGCTTTCGTGGCCGGGATATTTCAGAAAAATGACAATCTCTCCTATCCGCCGCATGACCAGCAAAGATCAGCTTGATGGGAACCCAATCACGGCCAGGGTTGGATATGCGCCCGATTGCTTAGGCTGCCGCGCTCGCGCCGCGCATCGATGCAAGCTCCAAATGCGCCATTGCCGTGTGCAAGGTGTGCACGCCGGCGCCAGGTTTCACCGCTTCGGTCGCGAGATGGCGCCGCCAGGCACGGGCGCCGGGAAGGCCATTGAAAAAGCCAAGCAAGTGGCGCGTCAAGGCATGAAGGGGCACGCCTTCGGCAAGCCGCGCTTCGACATAGGGGATGAACGCCTCGATCGCCGTCGCCATCGTGCCGACCGGTGCTGTCTCTCCAAACAAAAGCGGATCGACGTCCAGGAGCAATGCCGGGTCCTGATAGGCAGCTCGCCCAACCATGACACCATCGACGTATTCCAGTTCGGCGCGCGCTTGGCCAAGCGTGGCAAGACCGCCGTTGAGGACCACCGGAACAGCTGGATAGCGCCGTTTTAAGACATGGACGAGCGCATAGTCGAGCGGCGGCACATTGCGATTCTCCTTTGGCGAAAGACCGCTCAACCAAGCCTTACGCGCATGGACGATGAGCGCATCGCAACCCGCCGCGACAACGCGCGCGGCGAGGTCTCCGAGCGCTGCTTCCGGGTCTTGTTCATCGACACCCGTGCGGCATTTGACCGTCACCGGAATTTTGACACGCGCCTTGATCGCCGCGACACAGTCACCAACAAGTTCCGGTTCGCGCATCAGACAAGCACCGAACGCGCCGCTTTTCACACGTTCTGACGGGCAGCCAATGTTGAGATTGATCTCGTCATAGCCCCAATCTTCGCCAATGGCCGACGCCGCCGCCAATTGCGCCGGATCGGAACCGCCGATTTGCAGGGCGAGCGGATGCTCCGCCGGCTCGAAGCGCAGCAGCCGCCCGCGATCGCCATGCAGGACCGCGCCCACCGCGAGCATTTCGGTATAAAGCCGTGCTCGCCGCGACAAGATCCGATGGAAGGACCGGCAATGCCGGTCCGTCCAATCCATCATCGGCGCAACACTAAATCTGAACCGACTGAAATTACAGGATTTTCCTTCCATTTCGGTCGGTTGCGCCCGCAATGTGCTGTACTCGTTCACTCCCGTTATCTCCGATTTTCGCTCATTTCCTTGCCTCAAGTACAGCCATGCTGTACCAAAGAGCGCATGCTGTACCACGATTTGCCTCGAGGACGAAATGGGAACGATCATCCCCCGTAAGCGAAAGAGTGGGTCAACAGCTTACCACGCGCAACTCCTCATCAAGCGCAGCGGTGCGATCGTTCATCGCGAGTCACGGACGTTTGAACGCAAACAGGCCGCCGCCGCCTGGCTCGAAAAACGCGAGACCGAACTCGCCAAGCCCGGCGCCCTCGAACGGGAAAAAACCCCCGACCCTACTCTAGGTTCGGTAATCAATCGGTATACCGAAGAGTCCGTCAAAGACATTGGTCGAACGAAAACGCAGGTGCTACGTGCGATCAAGCGCTACGATATCGCAAACAAGCAGTGTTCGACCATTACGAGCGCCGACATCATTACTTTCGCCAATCAACTCGTATCGAAGGTCACGCCGCAGACCGTCGCCAATTATCTCTCGCATCTTGCAGCAGTCTTCGCGATCGCTCGGCCCGCGTGGGGATATCAGCTTAACCAGAACGCGATGAAAGACGCATTCGTGGTCGCCAAGCGGCTGGGCATTACGACGAAGAGCCGCGCGCGCGATCGCCGTCCAACGCTGGACGAGTTGGACAAGTTGATGACGCATTTCGGCGAGCGCCTTAGGCGCCGCCCGTCGTCGGTTCCCATGCAGAAGATCACGGCGTTCGCAATTTTTTCGACGCGCCGCCTGGAGGAAATCACTCGCATCTGTTGGGGCGACCTCGATGTCGGAGGAAGTCGCCTGTTGATCCACGATATGAAAAATCCCGGAGAGAAAATTGGAAACGATGTCTGGTGCGATCTCCCGCCGGCGGCGCTCCAAATCATCCTCTCGATGCCGAAGACCTCGGAGCAGATTTTTCCCTACACCACGGATGCGATCGGAGCGGCCTTCACACGAACGTGCCAATTTCTCGGAATTATAGACTTACATTTCCATGACCTGCGCCATGATGGCGTTTCGCGACTGTTCGAGACCGGCCTGAGCATCCCGCAAGTAGGGAGCGTTTCCGGCCACCGGGCATGGTCAAGTCTTAAGCGCTATGCCCATCTTCGCCAAACCGGAGACAAATTTGCCGATTGGAAATGGCTTTCTGTAGTCACGGCTCAATCTGAGGGTGCTTGACAGCTAGAATGACCGCCGATCGATCGAGATCTAGCATAAATACGATCAGACTTTATTATGCCGACCAGAAGTCATCTGCCAAAACAAGCTGCATATCCTTGCCCTCCGAAGGCTGATGTCAAGGGGGTTTTGTTAGTAAGTAACTGAAGAAAGGTTCGTGAAAACAGTAGCTTGAGTAATCCTACGAACGCCGCCAAACCCCGAGAAATTTTCGCGTAAGCACCGCGTAAGCAGTTTTCGGAGAACGGGGGCGGAACAGCGGATAGCGGGGCGTAGTCACCCGGCGACCGTGATGTGGGACTGGTTTGTGAAGGCCGAATCCGTTGACCCTCATAGGTCAGTCGGGCTAGGCGAAATTGAGATGCACCCGTAGCTCAGCTGGATAGAGCGCCACCCTCCGAAGGTGGAGGCCACACGTTCGAATCGTGTCGGGTGCGCCAACCTCCCTAGATTTGCGCCTTGTAGCGCAACGCGGATTAGGTTGGCCGAGGGCTTGAAGATGTCGAGCCAAACCACATCCTCTCCTGTCGTGCTCCCAATCGCCGCCCGTGCGGATGTCGCGTCACACCGGCAACCTTGAATTAGCCCCACCCGCTATTAAGATATACGGCGATACGCTTTAATAGCGGCGAAGCTAATTAAAGGATCGCGCGTGACGGACGGAGAGAACCAAAGGCTCGGGGCCTATGTTGAAACGAGCGCGGGAGGCGAGCGCGTGCGCGCCTATGTGCCTGCCCCGCTGCCGCCAAAGCCGCCGCTCGAACTGGGCCAGTTCATGCACGTCTACGAACGCGCCATAGCCGCGGTCGGTCGCCTCGACGGCGTGACGACGATCCTGCCCTCGACGCCTTTGTTCCTCTACATGTATGTCCGCAAGGAAGCCCTCCTGTCCTCGCAGATCGAGGGCACGCAATCCTCGCTGTCCGACCTGCTGCTGTTCGAAAATCATGAAACGCCGACGGTCGAACTCGACGACGTGACCGAGGTCTCGAACTACGTCGCGGCGATCGAGCATGGCGTCTCCCGGATGCGGGGCGGATTTCCTCTGTCGCTCCGGCTGATCCGCGAAATGCACGCCATCCTGCTCAAATCAGGGCGTGGCGCAGCGAAGCAACCGGGCGAGTTCCGCCGCTCGCAGAACTGGATCGGCGGAACCCGGCCGGGCAACGCCCTGTTCGTGCCTCCTCCGCCGAACCGGCTGGACGAGTGCCTCGATGCGCTGGAGCGCTTCCTGCACAGCGAGGATGCGGCACTGCCCCCGCTCATCCGGGCGGGCCTGGCCCACGTCCAGTTCGAGACGATCCATCCCTTTCTCGACGGCAACGGACGCCTGGGCCGGCTGCTCATCACGCTGATCCTGTGTGAGGCCGGGGTGTTGCGGGAGCCGATCCTCTATCTCAGCCTGTTCCTGAAGTCCCGGCGCGACGACTATTACCGGCTCCTGCAGGAGGTTCGGCAGGCTGGGACGTGGGAGACCTGGATGGAATTCTTCCTGACCGGCGTCGCGGAGACCGCGGAACAAGCCGCCGCCACGGCTCGCGATCTGATCGCCATGTTCGACGCTCACCGACAGCAGATCGCCGGCCTCGGCCGCGCGGCTCCGTCGGCGCTCCGGGTCCACGAACTGATGCAAGCCAGCCCGATCGTCACCATCCAGACTGTCTCCGCGAAACTCGCCGTCTCCTTCCCGACCGCCAGCACGGCGCTGGAAAATCTCGCCAAAATAGGGGTCGTGCGCGAGACCACGGGACGGCAGCGCGGCCGGATCTACGCCTATTCGGACTATCTGGCCTTGCTCGATCGCGGCACCGATCCATTGCCGGCCTGACAAGTCGAGGGATCGAACCACGGGTTTCGTGTATCGTCGCGATGAAGGTGGCCGGAGAGGGGGAGGCAAAGTTTGCGAAAGGCGGCCCGTATGCGGGCCGATGAAGTGAGTAGCGTGGATGTAGAGCTTCGCGATTTGCGTTTGGCGGTCGTAACGTCACAGCACCGCAGCCTGAGACAGGCGGCGGAAGCTCTGAACATACGCCAATCGACCTTGAGCCGCCGGCTGCACGAGATCGAGCGCCAGCTTGGCGTGGTGTTGTTTGAAAGGACGAATGGCGGCACCCACCTCACTATGGTGGGGCTGGAGTTCATCGCGAGCGCCAAGCGAATACTCGATGACGTGGACACGGAACTTCGGCGGATCAGGAGCAGGAGCCGCGGCGAACTTGGCTTGTTAACGATCGGCGTTCATGCCTCCCCTTCGGCGGGGAACATGCACGCGACGCTGGTCGAGTACCACCGGCGCTTTCCGGATGTGGATGTACGCACCGTCGATGGTAGCCATGATCGGCTGCTTTGTGCTCTCGCGGGCAACGCAGTCGATGTCGCGATCATGACGGGTCACGCGACGGCATGGGAAGGCCGGATGCTTCCGCTTTGGAGTGAGCGGGTGATCGTAGCTTTTCCGGGGCATCATCCGCTGGGCCATAATTCGAGGATTCGTTGGGCGGATCTTGCGAACGAAAAGTTCCTCGTCCCGCAGCAGGGTCCCGGACCGGAGCTTGAGGGGCTGCTCGCGGCGAAGCTCCGTCATGCCATTGGTTCTCAGCACATCATCCATCAGGACTCGTCACTGGACAGACTGCTGAGCCTAGTCAGTGCGAACTATGGCACGCTCTTGATGTTCGAGGGCGCGACAGGGGTGCGCCACGAAGGCGTGGTCTATAGGGAGGTCTGGGACGACGACGGCCCGACCCAGACCAATTTCATGGCGTACTGGCGAGAAGCGAACAGCAATCCCGCTTTGGGATCGTTCCTGGCCATGTTGCACGAACACTATCCCGATTTCTCGGCCGAACCGAAAGCGACCTGACCGCTCCGATCGCGTCGCGCCTTCGCGAACGCGCGGTCGGTCGCCATGAAACGCTCGACCATCGGCACGATGAGCTTCGAGGGGTCGGGAGCCGTTTGGCCAGTCGTCCGGCCGAGCACTTGAGCATAAGCGACAAGATCCCGATGCACGGCAGCGGGCAATTCGACGCTGATTTTGACCGGCTTGTCGTCGGCCAGCGGCCCAAGCTTGAGCTTCGTCATGGATTCCCTCCGTGTCCGTAGGGCGTCAACACCAGATCGCGGGTAACGATGACACGGACCGGGAAGCCTGGCCGGATCGTGAGCGTCGGCTGGATGTTGAGCTGCCGCTGGACAATCTGAGACCCTGTCTGGCTGATGCTGTTGGATGCTCCGCTGCGGATCGCCTGAACAAGGTTGTTCTCGTCCTGGCTCGTGCCCGCCTCCGCGCCCACGCTGAGCAGCGTCGAAAGGACGGCGGCCTTGAACAGCATGCCCCAATGGTTGTCGACCTCGTCCTCTAGTCCGGCGTAGCCCTGCGTGTCGGTGCCGGGCTGACGCTCCAGCACGATCGAGCCGCCATCCGGCATGATGATCCGGGTCCAAACCAGCAGGACGCGCGACTGCCCGAAAGCGACGGAGCTGTCGTATTGGCCGATCAGCTTCGCGCCCTGCGGGATCAGAAGATATTTGCCGGTCGGGCTGTCATAGACCGCCTCCGTCACCTGGGCAGTGATTTGACCAGGCAGATCGGAACGAATGCCCGTGATGAGCGCGGCGGGAATCACAGTGCCGGCCTGCACGACATAAGGCGAGGCCTTCGCGTCGAGCCGGTCTGGACTGACCGTGCGCTTGTCCGTCGACGCATTGAGGAAGGCCGTCTTGCGGTCCTGCATGTTCTGCGCGGCGCCGGCGTCGACTGGCGGTGCGGGAGTCGGACCCGTCGTCGTCCCGATCCCAGCCGGCGCGGCGAGCCCGACGGGCTGGGGCTGCTGATTGGTCTGGGCAAAGAGGCGGCTGAGCCGCGCCGCCTCGATCTCTTGGGCGCGGCGCTGCGCCTCCGGATCAGGCGTGGTCGCGGGCGCTACGGTGTTCGGCGCTGCCCCTGCGTTCAGGATTGGCTTGCCGAGATCGCCGGGCAGCGGCGGGCCAAGCGGGGGCGCCTGCCGTGGCAGGCCGGTATAGTCTTTCGGCAGGCCAGCGAGGCCCTCGGCGGAGGGACGGTTCTGCGTGGAAAGCAGCTCCTCGCCGCTCTGCGCTGCGTTGCGAGTCTGGAGCGCGTAGCCGAGCGCGCCCGCGACGGCGAGCGCCGAAACGGCGCCCAGGCCAATCAGCACCCTGCGCGACAAGCGTGTGACGCGCGGCCGTTCGCCCCGAAGCCGCAGATCGGGCGGTACGACGGGCGTCGGCGTCGGCGGTTGTTCTTCAGGACCTTCCGCCGTCATGACCGCGGCCTTCCGTCGGTACGAACGATGCGCACGCGCCGCTCGCTATCCTTGTCGCCGAGACGCAATTCGGCGGCTGCGAACAGGCGGTCGACGATGTAATAGTTGCGGTTGACCCGGTAGTTCACCAGCTCGGAGCCGCCGGCCGGTCCGATGACGAACAGTGGCGGCATCTCGCCCTGGGCAATGCCGCTCGGGAACTCGATGTAGACCTTGTGCCCGTCGTCGAAGGCGCGCAGCGGACGCCAGGCCGGGTTGTCGCCCTGGATTGCATAACGGAAGTTGATCGAGGCGAGATCGACGCCGCTGGCAATCGGCGCGGCTGCGTCGGCCTCCTGGTTCTGCCGCCGAAGCGCGATGAGCTGATCTTCGGGATACTGCCAGGAGACCGAGGCCATGTAGGTCTTCTCGGTCGAGCGCAGCTCGAGGAGGTAGGTCCGCCGATCCGTGTTGATGACCAGATTGGTGAGCAGCTCGGGTCTCGTCGGCTTGACCAGGATGTGAACTTTCTTGGTGGCGCCCGTGCCGCTCTCGGTATCGCCGATAATCCAGCGCACGGTGTCGCCGGCGGCGACGGGGCCGGAGCCGACGAGCTGCTCGCCGTCCTGCAGCGCGATGTCGGTAATCTCGCCGGGCGCCGTATAGACTTGGTAGAGCGCCCCGCCGGAGAACGGATAGACTTGGACCGCGTTGATGAAGCCGTTGCGCACCGGCTGAATCCGCGCGGCAGCGTTGGCCTGGTTGACGCGCACGGTCGGGTCGGCAGCTTCGGGTGTCGGCTTGCCACCGTCGATCGGCTTCAGTTGCCCGGGCAGCGGCAGCAGCTTGGGCAACTCCACGATCTTGATAGGCGCTGGCGGATCGACGGTGAGCTTTGCCGGCGCCGCGCTGTCGTAATTGATGTCGGGCGGAATGAAATTGTGCGCGCAGCCGCCCAGCGTAGTGGTGGACATCAGCAAAGCCGCCAGGGCGGCTTTACGGAAAGGCGCAATCCCTCCTTTCCGGCTCTGCTGAATGGTGAAGAGACGCGAAGCCGGACCGCCGGCTTCCATGGAAATCGGCGAGGTCATTGTCCTAGCTCCTTCGACCAGTTGATGGCGGTGACGTAGACACCGAGCGGGTTCTTGCGGAGCACGTCGGCGGAAGTCGGCGTCTGGATCGCGATGGTGAGGATCGCGGTCCAACGGGTGTTGTCGGCGAGCGCGCCGTCTTGATAGCGATGCTCGACCCATTCGACGCGGAAGCTCGAGGGCGACGCGCGGATCACGCTAGATACGTCGATGGCGATCTGCTGCTTGCCGAGCTTGGCGAAGGGGTCGTTGGCGCGCGCATAGTCGTTGAGCGCCTGGGAGCCCGAGGTGGTGGTGAAGTCGTAGGCCTGCAGCCAGTTCTGCCGCACGATGATCGGATCGGCCGGCAGCGCGCGGACCATCTGGACAAAGTGGGCGAGATACCAGGCGATTTGCGGATCGCTGGGCGTGTAGTCGGCGGCGGCGGGCGCGACGGCCTGCGCCTGGCCGAGCTTGTCGACCTGCACGACCCAGGGGACGATGGTGCCGTGGGTCGATTGCCAGACGAGACTGCCGGCGAGACCCATGGACAGCGCGAGCGAGCCGAAGGCCATCAGCCGCCAGTTCTTGGCCTGCACCCGAGCCGAGCCGATGCGGTCGTCCCACACCTGGGCGGCGCGCTGATAGGGGGTTTCAGGCTCGGGCGTTCGACCGTAGCGAACGGTGGGGCGGCGAAACAGCGCCATCTCTTATTCTCCTCCAGAGAGATCGACGGAATGGCCGCCGCCATGGCTGTCGCCGGACCTGAGGACCTGCGCAGCTGTCTGCGTCCCGTGGACGATCGACTGGTTGCGCTTCATGCGCTGGGCCCAGGCCGGTGGGCCGGAACCCTCCGATCCGCCGGTGGGCGCCGCGGGCGTGCTTGGTGAATTGCCGCCGACCGTCCCTCCGGTCGATGATCCGCCGGTTGCAGCGAAACTGGACCGGCCGCCGGCGGCGAAGCTTTCCCGCATCGAACTGCCGGCTTGAGCGGCGGCGCGCCGCACAGGAGCCGCGGCGGCTGAAGCGGCCGCTCGCCCGACCCCGCCGAGTCCGGCCGCGACGCCCGACGCGCCGGACCGGCCGGCTGAAGCAAGGCTGTAGGCGGAGGACGCGCCGCCGGCCATTGCCGCCCCACCGCGCGCGGCGGCGGCAGTGCCGGAAGCCGCAGCCATCGCCCCCCTGCCGGCCAGGCCGAGCGCGCCGGCGCCGGCCATCGCCGTACCCGCGACGGCCAGGCCAGTCCCGACGGCGGCGCCCGCGCCGAGCTGGGGCGCGCCGGAGACCAGGCCGGTGGCGATGCCGGGGCCGAAGATGCCGAGGCCCAGCATGGCGAGGGCGGCCAGCACGACGGACAGCGCTTGCTCGACCGTCGGCTGGCCGCCGGCGTAGGTCTGCGTGAACTGCGAGAAGAGCCCGGTGCCGATGCCGACGATGACGGCCAGCACCATCACCTTGATGCCGGACGCGACGATGTTGCCGAGCACCTTCTCTGCGAGGAAGGCGGTCTTGTTGAAGAGGGCGAAGGGAATGAGGATGAAGCCGGCCAGTGTGGTCAGCTTGAATTCGATCAGCGTGACGAAGAGCTGAACCGCCAGAATGAAGAAGGCGATCAGCACCAGGACCCACGAGACCATCAGCACCGCGATCTGCACGAAGTTCGCGAAGAAGCTGGTGAAGCCCATCATCTGGTTGGCCGCATCGAGCAGCGGCTGTCCGGCGTCGAGCCCGACCTGGGCGAGCTTGCCCGGCCGCAGGAAGTCGGCGGTGCTGATAGACGAGCTGCCCGCCTTCAGGCCGAGGCCGGCGAAGCTGTTGAAGACGATGGCCGATAGATTGTTGAAGTTGTTGATGATGAAGGCGAAGAAGCCGATGTAGAGGGTCTTCTTCACCAGGCGCTGGAGGATGTCCTCGTCGGCGCCCCAGGCCCAGAACAGGCCTGCAAGGGTGATGTCGATGACGATCAGCGTGGACGAGAGATAGCCGACTTCGCCCTTGATCAGGCCGAAGCCGGAATCGATGTAGGTGGTGAAGGTGTTGAGGAAGGTGTCGATGACGCCGACGTTGTTCATCGCGCATCTCCCTTAGAAGGGGTGGCCGGCGCGGCAGCGCCTGGGGGCGTTTGTGGCGGCAGAGGCCGCGCCGGCCTGCCGAAGAATCGCTGGCGGTTCTCCTCCCAGACCGCGACGCAATGCGGATCTTCGGCATCCTGGGGACCGAGCGCGCTGCAACGGCGCAGCTCGGCCGAGAGGTCGTCGGATGCTGGTGTGACGATGGTCGGAGGGGTCTCGGCAATGGGGGCCGAGTGGCGCCGGTTGGTCACCACAAGAGCCGTGATGGCGACCGCGATCAGGGCGACGATCGCGGCGGCGCGGAAGATTTCCGACCGTCCCAGCATCGCCGCGCCTCAGTTGCCGCTGAACATGGTGACGTTTCCGGGCTGATAGCCGGTGCGCGTCGAGAAGGTCTTGTAGTTCTGCTGGCCTTGCGCCTCGGCCGAGGCGGTACGCGCCTGCTCCAGGGCGTCGGCCCGACTCTTGGCCGACAGCACGGCGACGAGATCGGAAAGCTGCTGAGATTGCAGCGCCAAGAGTTGGTTGCCGGCCTGTGCCGCCTGCAGCGCGCCGGTGGCGCTCTGGCTGGCCGTGACTAGCGAGGTCATCGCACTGGAGTTCGTCGGGATGTTGCCGACCACGCCCGCCTGTACCTTCAGGCTGTCCTCGAAGGCGGCGACGGAGTTCTGCCAGCGGGTCTGCGCGTTGGCGACCATGGCGGTGGTCGAACCTGTGCCGGCGGCAGAACCGTAGCTCGTCGAATAGGCCTGCTCGATGCGCTGGACGTTGAAGGCGATGTTCTGCGCCTGACCTAGCAGTGACTGGGTCTGGGCGATCGACGACTGAAGCTGGGTCAACGTCGACATCGGCAGGTTTGCAAGGTTGCGCGCCTGGTTGACCAGCGACGTCGCCTGGTTGGTCAGCATCGTGATCTGATTGTTGATCTGCTGCAGCTCGCGCGCGGCGGTGAGCACGTTCTGGCCGAAGTTGGTCGGGTCGTAGACGATCCACTGCGCCGAGGCGGGCGGCACGGCGACGGCCAGGGTGAGCACGGCGGCGCTTGCCGCCGCCAGATGGCGCAGCTTGATCATGATGATGTCTCCAGGTTGATCAGGTCAGGGATGAGATCGGCGGCCCAGAGGAGCTCGTGGTCCGCGAGCCAAGCGGGCGTGAAAGCATCGCGGCCGTGCTCGGCGACGACGCGCTCGATCGCGGCGTGGTCCGCCTTGGAGGAAGCGGCACAGAAGGCGAGCGCAACGGGGCCGAGACCCAGCTCGAACAGGCGATTGCCGCGGCGCGACTGGCAGTAGTAGTCGCGCTTCGGCGTAGCGCGCGCGAGGATCTCGATCTGGCGATCGTTGAGACCGAAGCGGCGGTAGATCGCGGTGATCTGCGGCTCGATCGCGCGCTCGTTCGGCAGGAAGATACGCGTCGGACAGCTCTCGACGATCGCGGGCGCGATGTTGCTGCCGTCGATATCCGACAGCGACTGCGTGGCGAAGACGACGGAGGCATTCTTCTTGCGCAGCGTCTTCAGCCACTCGCGGAGCTGCTGGGCGAAGGCCGGATCGTCGAGGACCAGCCACCCCTCGTCGATGATGAGCAAGGTCGGCCGGCCGTCGAGGCGGCCCTCGATGCGATGGAAGAGATAGGTCAGCACGGCGGGCGCCGCTCCGGCGCCGATCAGGCCCTCGGTCTCGAACGCCTGCACCGGAGCGGAGCCGAGCTGCTCAGCCTCGGCGTCGAGCAGGCGGCCCGAGGCTCCACCGACGCAATAGGGCTGCAACGCCTGCTTTAGCGCCGTCGACTGCAACAGGACCGCCAGGCCGGTGATGGTGCGCTCGCCCACGGGCGACGACGCCAGCGAGCTCAGCGCCGACCAGACTGTCCGGCGTCAGCACCTGTGAGACAGATTTAGCGGGTTGAATAACGGAGGATTTCTGGCTCATCGTAACCATCGAGGAGTGGAGATGAGCCAGAAATCCGGAACTGCCAAGTCGTCCTCCGAGCGGATCGTGAAGGACATTCGCCGAGCAACGCGCAAGCAATATTCGGCGGAGGAGAAGATCCGCATCGTGCTGGACGGCCTGCGCGGCGAGCATAGCATCGCGGAACTCTGCCGGCGCGAGGGCATCGCCGAGAGCCTGTATTACACCTGGTCGAAGGAGTTCCTGGAGGCTGGCAAGCGGCGCTTGGCGGGCGACACGGCGCGTGCGGCGACCAGCGGCGAGGTCAAGGACCTGCGCCGGGAAGCTCAGGCACTGAAGGAGGTCGTCGCCGAGCAGGCGCTGGAATTGCGCCTGCTCAAAAAAAGCATGATCGCGGATGGGGAAAGCGAGGAATGAGATATCCGGCTTCCGAGAAACTGGAGATCATCCGGCTGGTCGAGCAATCCCATCTGCCGGCGCGCCGGACGCTGGAGAAACTCGGCGTCTCTCGCGCCACCTTTTATCGATGGTGCGACCTTTGCCAGACTGGCGGGCCAGAGGCCCTGGAAGACCGATCTCCCAGGCCCGACCGCGTCTGGAACCGAATTCCTGACAATGTGCGGGGCCAGATCGTGCAACTGGCCCTGGACGAGCCGGAGCTGTCGCCACGGGAACTGGCGACACGCTTCACCGACACAAAAAGCTATTTTGTTTCGGAAGCTTCGGTTTATCGCCTGCTGAAGGAGCACGACCTAATCGCCAGTCCCGCCTACATCGTCATGAAGGCCGCCGATGAGTTCAAGGACAAGACGACGGCGCCCAACCAGCTCTGGCAGACCGACTTCACTTATCTCAAGGTGATTGGTTGGGGTTGGTTCTACCTCAGCACGATATTGGACGACTTCTCGCGCTACATCATCGCCTGGAAGCTCTGTACGACGATGAAGGTCGGGGACGTCACGGAAACACTCGACCTGGCGTTGCAAGCCGCGGGGCTTGATCACGCCAAGGTCGTCCATCGTCCGCGATTGCTCTCGGACAATGGCCCTTCCTACATCTCGGCCAATCTGGCCGAATGGCTGGACAAACGCAACATGGATCACGTGCGCGGCGCGCCCTGCCACCCGCAAACACAGGGCAAAATCGAGCGCTGGCATCAGACGCTCAAGAATCGCGTCTTGCTTGAGAACTATTATCTGCCCGGCGACCTGGAAGCCAGGATCGACACCTTCGTCGATCACTACAATCATCGCCGCTATCACGAGAGCCTGGACAATCTCACGCCGGCTGACGTCTACTTCGGCCGAGGACAAACCATTCTGCTGCAACGAGAAAGGATCAAACGAGCCACCATCCAAAATCGTCGCTTGCAACACCAATTGAACGCCGCATAAAATCAAACATCAGATGAGCCGCGTCCTCCATTAAATCACGCCGCCATCTGTCTCAAATTATCTGACGACGGACAAGCCGAGACCATCATAATGCCTGGCTCCTTCGACGAAAGGTTGAAGGATGAATATGCGCATCGTCGTTCTTGCCACAGTGCTTGGTGGCGTGGTGCTTACTACCATTCCGGCGGCGATTGATTGGTCGCCCGTCTTAATCTGGAACGCCTCGGCGAGCGCTCCAATCGGGCTCTATCGTGTACAGCCGAAAGAGTATCTGGCCATACCCGATCTCGTCCTCGTTATGGCGCCCGAGCCGGTCGCAGGGTTTCTGGCCGAGAGGGGCTATTTGCCACACGGCGTGCCGCTCTTGAAACAGATTCTTGCCCTTCCCGGTCAGACAGTCTGTCGCATCCGTCTCGCCATCATGATCGATGGCGTTGCGATGGCCACGGCTCGCGAACGGGATCACCGGGGCCGGCCCCTGCCCGCTTGGCAGGGCTGCCGCATGATTGCGGAAGGCGAGGTCTTCCTCATGAACTGGCAGTCCGCCGATTCCCTCGACGGCCGCTATTTCGGCCCGCTTCCCGATACCTCGATCCTCGGTCGTGCGGTTCCACTCTGGACATTCACGGAGCCGTGACCATGCAGATCCTCTGCCTGAAACCATCCATTTCTCTTTTCGATCGCGAGCGGCTCCAATCCTCTGTTCCGGGCAGGATCGATACGTTTGGCGGACGCATTTATGGACTTGAGCGGCCCTTCAGACAGAGTGCTAGCACTTCGCGATGGAAGGAATGGTTCTCGACGGCAAGTCTCCCACGCGTCGGAATAATGGCGTTCTCGTTTCTCATCGCTGGGTTCTGGCTCCTGTCTTGCTCGCGTGTTGCAATTGCTGGAAAGTCCGCACAAAAAAGCGCGACCGCAACATCCTCATGGGCCTCATTGATTGCCGAAGCCTCGCAGCGCTTCGGGCTGCCAGCGCATTGGATCCGCGCCGTCATGCGGGCAGAGAGCAACGGCGACAGGGGCGCAATGTCGGCAAAAGGTGCGATGGGGCTAATGCAGGTGATGCCCGAAACCTACGCGGCACTGCGGCTTCGTTACCAACTCGGCGCCGATCCTTACGAACCCCGCAACAATATCCTCGCGGGTGCGGCCTATCTGCGCGAGATGCACGACCGCTTCGGCCCAGGCGGCTTTTTGGCGGCCTACAATGCAGGACCCGGACGATACGACGACTATCTGAAGCGCGGCCGACCGCTTCCTGAAGAGACGCGCAACTATGTCGCCGTGCTCGCGCCCGTGATCGGCGTGCCTGACGTTCCGCATCATTCTGCCAGCGCTTCGGGGGTATCACAATTGACTATTTCCGGCGCCGCTCATGACAGCGCAGAACACCTGAAAGCGTCAAGCAAAAGCAAATTCACGTCAGCAATATTGCAATTTGACGATCGACAAACCGCACAGACCAAGACGCTCTTCGCGATCGCCCACGCTGCATTTGAGCCAACATCGGCCAGCGCACAAACGATTGATATGACTGCGCTCGCACCGGCGCCCAATCACACTTTGATCGCGAGTTCGACCGCGCCAGAAAGTTTGCGAATTCACACTTCAAACGCATCACGATCGTCGTTGGCTTCCAGCGGCAATGTGCTTTTCGCTGAACCATCAACACACCAAAGCAAGTGAGATACGGCGTGAACACGAAGCGTGCTTTGTCGCATCATGGAGTGCCTGTTTCGAAGTGGAATATGCATGCGAATCGTCGGGAGGGTCGACGGCAAGATAAAAGCCGCAAGGTGCTCGGCGGTTGGATGGGTAAAAAGTCAAGGAACAACAATGTTCGTGGCAAAGGTGCGCCTGCAGCCATAACCTTGCTGACTGCGATAATTCGCTGGAAAATTTGCGAACTATGCACCTTGCGGTTTGACGCGCCGTGAAGCGGGATGACGATCTTCGGGTCCACCTGGGCCGCATCCGGAGGGGGCGGAGTCAACGCGCCAAGCCATTCATTGCCCAAGCGCTCGCCGCCGCCGAAAATGCCGGCGGCATGGCGCGCCGGGGATCGTCATCGCGGGGAACAGGCGCCTTCGGCCGGGGCCGCGCCGCAAGCCTCGCCGCGACGCGCGGAATGACCAATCGGTCGCGCGTCGCGGTGATCAAAGCCCGGGTCGTGCGTCACGCCATGAACCGCGCGCCGCTTTCAGCCCATCTCACCTATCTCAGCCGCGACGGCGTGACCAAGGATGGTGATCCTGCCCGGATGTTTGGCGCTGACAGCAACGATGTCGATCATAAAGCCTTCGCTGAGCGGTGCGACGACGACCGGCATCATTTTCGGTTCATTGTTTCGCCTGATGACGCCGTTGAACTCTCGGATATTAAGGCTTTCACGCGTAATCTGATGGCCGATGCCGAACGTGACCTTGGCACACGTCTCGACTGGGCGGCTGTCGATCACTGGAATACGGAGCACCCGCACGTCCATGTGATTGTCCGGGGCCGGACCGGCGAAGGCGAGGATCTCGTTATCTCGCGCGACTACATCCGCGAGGGAATGCGGGCGCGGGCGCAGCAGTTGCTGACTTTGGAGCTTGGCCCACGATCCGACCGGGAAATCCGTCATTCGCTGGAGACCCAGGTCGGGGCGGAGCGCTGGACCAGATTGGATCGGGCGCTCGCCCGCGACGCGGCGGCACACGGCAGTGTGGTCGATCTGCGGCCGGAGAGGGGCCAAAGGCAAGAAAATCTCCACGGGATCAAGATCGCCCGGATGCGCAAGCTGGAAGCCCTCGGTCTCGCTCGTTCCCTCGGTCCTGGGCAATGGTCGCTTTCCGAGAACGCGGAGGACGTACTGCGAGAACTTGGCGAGCGCAACGATATCATCAAGCGCATCCATCGCAACCTGACCTAGAAGGGACGGGAACGCGGTGCCTCAGACTTCGTCCTGCATGGCGAGACGGAGCCCCTACCCGCTATCGGCCGTCTGGTTGCGCGAGGGCTGGATGACGAGCTGAGTGGTTCGGCCTATGTCGTCGTCGATGGCATCGACGGCCGCGCGTGTCATATCCGCCTGCCTCATTTGGACGCTGCCGGAGATTCAGCGCCAGGCTCGATCGTCGAACTGCGCCGGTTCGAGGATGCCGCCGGACGACCACAGCTCGCGATTGCCGTCCGTTCAGATCTCTCGATCGACCATCAAGTGGCGGCGCAAGGCGCGACCTGGCTTGACCGCCAGCTCGTTGCAAAGGAACCGATCGCCTTGTCTGAGGGCGGCTTTGGGGGCGAGGTGCGTGAGGCGATGACCGCCCGCGTCGACCATCTCGTGGCGGAAGGGCTCGCACGCCGCCAAGGCCAGCGCGTCGTCTTCGCCCGCGACCTTCTCGACACTCTTCGCAGGCACGAATTGGAAGCCGCCGCGGTACCACTCGCGGCGGAGACCGCCCTTGCTTACCTGCCGGCGTCTGACGGCGAGCATGTCGCCGGGATCTACCGCCAGCGAGTAACCCTCTCCTCCGGACGTTTCGCCATGATCGACAACGGGCTCGGCTTCAGCCTTGTCCCCTGGTCTCCATCTTTGGAGCACCAACTCGGGAAACAGATATCCGGAATCGGAATGCCCGGCGGCAATGTCGACTGGAACTTTGGGCGAAAACGGGGACTGGGGATTTAAGGCTCTGCCGACTCCGTGACCTTCAGCCCGGTATTTGCGCGCCAATATGCGAAGATCTACGCCAAGCGCGTTTTGGGGCTTGCGGCGTGCCAGTCGTTTCCCATCAGGTAAGGTAACTAAAAATTTTTGAGACCGCATGCCCGCGACCAAGATTCTCTGGGGCCAGATCCTCGTTGTCTTTGTGATCGTGCTCGCGACCACGTGGGCGGCAACACAATGGACCGCCTGGCGCCTCGGCTATCAGCCTCAACTCGGTGATCCCTGGTTCGTGGTTGCGAAACTGTCGCTCTATCCGCCGCCAGCTTTCTTCTGGTGGTGGTTTTCTTTCGACGCCTACGCGCCGCGGGTCTTTTTCGAAGGCGCTGTGATCGCCGCCTCTGGTGGCTTCGCTGCGATCATTGGTGCGATCGCCATGTCCGTCTGGCGGGCGAGGGAAGCCAAGAATATCGTGACCTACGGCTCGGCGCGCTGGGCGACCGAGAAGGAAGTCTGTGCCGTGGGTTTGCTCGGGCCTGACGGTGTGGTGCTCGGCCGCTGGGGACATGACTATCTTCGACATGATGGTCCGGAGCACGTGCTCTGTTTTGCGCCGACCCGTTCGGGCAAAGGCGTTGGCCTCGTTATCCCAACTCTTCTGACTTGGCGTGGCTCGATCATCGTCCATGACATCAAGGGTGAGAACTGGACCCTCACGGCGGGCTGGCGCAGCCAGTTCGGCCGCGTGCTGCTGTTCGATCCGACGAATCCAGACTCCTCCCCCTATAATCCGCTGCTGGAGGTTCGCCGCGGCGATACAGAGGTGCGCGACGTTCAGAACGTCGCCGACATTCTGGTCGATCCCGAGGGCGCGTTGGAACGGCGGAACCATTGGGAAAAGACAAGTCATTCGCTTCTCGTCGGCGCGATCCTGCATGTTCTTTACGCCGAGCCGGACAAGACCCTGGCCGGCGTCGCAAATTTTCTGTCCGATCCGAAGAATCCCATTGAAACGACGTTGCGCGCCATGATGACGACGCCCCATTTGGGCGACAAGCCGCATCCGGTCGTGGCGTCAGCCGCGCGCGAGCTTCTGAACAAAAGCGAGAACGAACGGTCCGGCGTTCTCTCGACCGCCATGTCTTTCCTCGGTCTCTACCGCGATCCGGTGGTCGCGAAAGTGACGCGCCGATGCGACTGGCGCATCGGCGATCTTGTCGATGACGTCCGCCCGGTGGCGCTCTACTTCGTCGTGCCGCCCTCCGACATCAGCCGGACGAAGCCGCTAATTCGTCTGATCCTCAACCAGATCGGCCGCCGCCTGACGGAGGAATTGAATGCAAAGAGCCGCCGGCATCGCGTCCTTCTCATGCTCGACGAGTTTCCGGCGCTCGGTCGGCTGGACTTCTTTGAGTCGGCCTTGGCCTTCATGGCCGGTTATGGCCTCAAAAGCTTCCTCATAGCTCAGAGTCTGAACCAGATCGAGAAAGCCTATGGCGCCAATAATGCGATCCTAGACAATTGCCATGTACGCGTCGCCTTCGCGACCAATGACGAACGGACAGCAAAACGGGTCTCGGACGCGCTCGGCACGGCGACCGAAATGCGCGCCATGAAGAACTACGCGGGCCATCGGCTTTCGCCGTGGCTCGGGCATCTGATGGTGTCACGCCAGGAGACGGCACGTCCATTGCTCACCCCCGGTGAGGTCATGCAGTTACCGTCCACCGACGAACTCGTGCTCGTGTCGGGAATGTACCCGATCCTTGCCAAGAAAGCCCAATATTATGAGGACCGGCGGCTACAAGAACGCATCCAACTGCCGCCGTCGGCCGCTGGCCTGGTGAAGGGGCCGCCGGCAGCAAGCCGCGACGATTGGGACGCTTTGCTGCCGATTCCGGTGGATCCGAAACTAGCAACTAACCGACCATCTAAAGACGATCTTGATAATGGCGGGATCCGGCGCGAGCCAACGCTGCCCGAGCATGAGGCGGTTGCGCCGGAAGCTCCGAAACTGGCCGATCCCTTTACGATCTTGATGGATGAAGCTGATGACGAACCCGTCCAGGCGAACATGCTCCGGCAGCAGATGCGGACCGTCGCGCGGCAGGCGACGCTCGACCCCGGCGATGATCTCGGACTGTGAGGCGGCATGAAAGAGCAATTCACGGTTTATCTTGAACCGAACCTCATGCAGGCTCTTGCCGAATACGCGGAGCGGCGCGGCAAGCCCAAATCTCTCGTTGCCGAGGCGGCCATCGCCTCGTTCTTGTCGCCCGATGCCCCCGAATGCCAGGAGGCGGCCTTGGCGCGGCGCCTAGACCGGATCACCCGTCAAATGGAACGGCTAGAACGCGATTTGGGGATTTCGGTAGAGACTATCGCTCTCTTCGTTCGCTTCTGGTTAATGGCAACACCTTCATTGTCAGAGCAAACACAAGCCTCCGCCCGTGCAAAAGGAGCCGAGCGATATGAAGGATTCGTGCAAGCACTCGGCCGTCGGCTTTCCAACGGGCCAAGCTTTATCCGGGAAGTATCGTTGGATATCGGATCCAAAGGGGCTACTCAGCGCGAGAATGAAAAAGCGTGGACCCCAAGCTCGGACCTATGACTGCACTCCACCAGATCGCCGACTGATCGAAGCAAGCTGACGCCCGCCGCCGTCGATGCCGCAGACATATGGATTTTGAATGCGTATCGCATCAATACGCCGAGCCAAACGGTGCGACCACAGTTCACACAAATATTTGCGGGGAGCAGAAGTTGCAAAACGATACTGGACATTAGCGAGTCGTCATGAGCACTGATCTTGATACGGACACCGCCGCAGCGCACGCGATTTTTCAGTCCTACGACGGGATGGAGGGTTTGTCGGCGGATACGATCGCATTGCCAGCTCAGCCACGCCCGACCGTATGGCGCGCGTTTTTCTTTCAGATATACTCGGGCCTATTGGTAGCGGTGACCATTGCCCTAGCCGCCACATGGTTGTCACAACAATATCGTTCTCCGGTGATGCTGTTCGCTTTACCTTTCGGAATGACCTTTCACTTCCTGCATGAAGATGGCCGCTGCGTGCCGGGGATCGAATTCTCGTCGAAGGCGGTATTACGGGTCGGCGTGGCGCTGCTAGAGGCCCGGATCACCGCCACTCAGATCCTCGAATTGGGAGGCATGCCGATTGCGACCGTGTTGGGGGGAATAATCAGTACCATTGCGCTCGGCGCCTTTGTTGCCCGGCGGCTAGGGCTCAGCCGATCCTTTGGAGTGCTATCCGGCGGTGCTGTAGGTATCTGTGGCGCCTCGGCGGCCTTGGCCATCGCTTCGGTGTTGCCCCGCACAGTTGAAAGCGAAAGGGACACCATACTCACCGTTGTGACGGTGACGGTATTGTCCACCATCGCCATGATCGCCTATCCGTTGTTCGTGACAGCGATTGGCCTTGATCACATTCATGCCGGCATCTTCCTCGGGGGCACCATCCATGACGTGGCCCAGGTGGTGGGCGCGGGTTATTTGATCTCGCCACAGACCGGCGACGTGGCTACCTACGTCAAGCTACTGCGGGTCACCATGCTGCTGCCTGTGGTTTTCACCATCGCCTTCGTCGTCAGTCGAAGAGCGAAGGTCGGCCAGAGCAGCGCGAAGGTAAGGCTTCCGCTTTTTTTGGTCGGCTTCGCCGTCCTCGTGGCCCTGAATAGTCTTGGGCTGTTGCCCAAAGTCGCGAGCGATGCAGCCAACGAGGTGTCCCGCTGGAGCTTAGTCACAGCGATCGCGGCGCTTGGGATGAAGACTTCGTTCAAGGATCTTGCGGCGGTTGGGTGGAGGCCGATCGCACTGATGGTGCTAGAGACCGTTTGGATCGCGGCTGTTACGTTAATAGCAGTGATGTTCGCTTATTAGTTTCACCGCTGCGCGCAATATTTGACCCGCTTGACTCTCATTCATCGTCGTAACCGTTGTCTTGAGCCGACGTGGTATCGAACTCGCCAACAAAAACGAGCTGGCCGATGTCTGGGATGCATCTAGGCAGATCCTTGAGCCATTCGTGAAACCGATTTGGCTGCTCCCGGCTCTCCGCATCGCTCTTCTCCAAACTGGCCGAGCAGGGGCGCTGGGTATATAGGCCTTGCCAGAATAGCGCAGCATGACGATAGGTTGCAAAGCCATTGCACGCGTCTTTAGCTTAGAGAGAGGCATTGGACATTGAAATCGTGAAGTTGAAGGCGACGCTTGCGCTACCGTCGATCCGGATGAAACGGAGTTGCTGAATTCCGACGTGCGCCATTAATATTTGGGGTGAAAAATGCCACTATCCACTCATCCACCAGCGATTGTTATTAAATATGACGAAGGCGGCGAAGTCTCCAAATACGCGCGGCGTGAGCGTGCATGGGAAGCAGAAGGCCGCATCATCGTGCGTGGCCTTTGTGGCTCGGCGTGTACCATATATCTGAAATCGCCTTACCTCTGCGCCGAGCCGACTGCACAATTTGCGTTTCATGCATCGCATCTTCAGTATGGAAAGCTTGGACCTATGGTGCCTGACCCTGAAAGCAATACATATATGTTGCAATGGTATCCTTCGCGCATTCAAGAGTTCATCGCTTCCCAGGGGGGACTGACCACTACCCCGATCTTTTTGGAAGGGCGTTGGATGCAGCGGCTTGTTCCAGCATGCTAGGAACGGCGTTTTAGAAGTATTCAAAATGCCGACTGAGATTAAGGCTTGTTCTGGCTTCGCTTGCATATCCACTTTAACGTAACAGCCACTGCCACACGATCAGTCAGATACGTTACCAGGCCCCTCCGGATGTGCGGGATCGGCACCCAGTCCCATCCGGCCGCGCGTACCTGATTCGCCATAGGCCTTGCGGTCGCAATCATCAAGCGACATGCAGGGACGTGGCCCTCGATAATAGTTGAGCCAAGGGGCTTGGTTTTGGTAATACTCTTCCCACCGATAGTACTTTTGCCACGGAAATTCCTGCGCGTATTGTGGCGCAGACAGCCGGGTTCTGCGTTTGTGATGAGCTTCCCCTTCGCCAGTTGCCACTAGAGCAATAGCCGATCATGTTGCATCGTATCCTGCGGCGGCGAAGTAGTTTTTGCATTCCGCTGGAGCGAACAGATCGATGATGCGGCCGATGGCGTCCCAGAGGCCGCCGACGGTTCGCTCGGCAGCCTTACGCAGATGAGCCTTCAGCTTGGAGAAGGCATTCTCGATCGGGTTGAAGTCCGGACTGTAAGGCGGCAGGTAGAGAAGGCTGGCGTCCGCCGCCGCGATCATCTCCCGCACTCTTGGCCCCTTATGGCTCGACAGATTGTCCATGACGACGATGTCGCCCGGCCGCAGGTCTGGAACGAGGGCCTTGTCGACATAGGTCTCGAAAGCGTCGCGGTTGATCGGCCCGTCCAGCACCCACGGCGCGATCATGCCGCGCGTCGTGAGGGCGGCGACAAAAGTCGTGGTCTTCCAGTGGCCATGGGGCACGCCGACGCGCAGGCGTTCGCCGCGCCGGCAACGGCCATGCGTGCGGGCCATCTTCGTCGAGGCCCAGGTCTCGTCGATGAAGACGAGGCGGTCAGGGTCGAGATCGATCTGCCCGTCGAACCAGTCCTCGCGCCGTTTCAGGACGTCGGGGCGATCCTGCTCGCTGGCGTGCGCAGTCTTTTTTTGCGCGTGATCGCATGACGCGCGAAGAAGCGGCGGATCGTGCCATAGCCGACGACAAGCCCCTTGTCCGCCAGCGTTTGGCGTAACTCCTCGATGGTGATGTCGGGCGTCGCCTCGAGCACGCAGAGGACTGTGTCCTTATGGGCGTCGATCCGGCCCGACCGACGATCCCCGCCGAGCGCCTTCGGACGCGCGTCACCCCGTTCCCGCGCAAGCTTTCGCCAGCGGCTGACGCTCGATGCGTTGACCGCGAACCGCGCGCCGGCTTCGCGATGGCTTAGACCCTGCGCAACCGCGGACAGTACACGAACCCGAAGATCGAGAGACAAGGCTTTCGACATGCCTGCCGGCCTCCTTGCTCCGGCAGACAGTTTGAATCACCTCAAGCCCGATTCGGGAATCCCTTCAGATTCATTCAGGTCGGATACTGCTCTAGCAATAGCGCGGCAGAAAAGCCAAGACGCAAGAGAGACGACGAAAAAGCACGGCGTCTCCTCTTGCGTACGGATCGAAGGGAGGCTTCTGTCATCATGGCAGTGCGCCGGCGGCTGGGTTTTCTCCTCGGAGCATCGCTCCGAGGCTTCCGCCCATCATTTCGGGGTGTTCGATACAACCATATTGGACGGTAAAATCCGGCGGAGCCGGATTGTATCGGTTCGCGATGGCTCTGTCCTCACAACGCATAAACCTAGGAGGGATAAACTTGGGAGTTCGCCGCATCACAAAATTACGGCGATACCCCTCATGGCGGTGCCTTGCGAGCACGGGGCTTGGAACGCAAAGCATGAGACAGGCGATGGACGCCACGATATTGGCGGTTCTTCGGGTCATGTTGCTGACTCAGCAGATGCACAGCCGTGACGAGCCTCATATCGAAGAATTGCCGATCAATCAGAGACGTTACCAGGACCTTCTGGGCGCAGAGGGCTCGCGCCCAAACCCTCGCAGCCCCGCGTCCCCGAACGATCGAAACGAGCGCGGTCCCAGCGTGAAAGAGCAGGCGGCGGCGCTGCATTATTATAGGTGCCATAGTAGGGATAGGTGGGGTATCGAGGGACCTGCTGGGCATCAGCCATGCCGAGTGAGGCGGCCAGGGCGGCGGCGGCAATCCCCATCACAGCAGCATTGCGCCGCGTGTTTGCAGGCTTGCTAGAAATTTTCATGACACTTCTCCAGTTTTATCAGGCTCAGTATTCGCTTGTCAGTAACTGAGCGACAACAGTATTATAAGCGCTGGATCGCGGTATACTATACAGATATAGTATAAAACTATTTTCATATATTCTGTTTTATAAAAGTATTTTCAGAAATGATCGCCTGTGGGTTATCCGCGAAAATCATAGGCCGCCGAGTCATGGCGTGAGATTACATGCCGTTCGCCACCGGCGCGCGTGACGCTTGCTCCATTGGGCGGGCCGTCGCACCTTGGCCGGGAACATCCGCGATCCGCACCTTGTCGCCGGATGCAAGAGTCTCTTGCGGGCTATCAACGATCCGGTCGGACAGAGATACACCCGACACGATCTCCACGTCATTGCCGAGATTGCGGCCGAGTTGAACTTTGCTCAAGATAACTTTGTTGTGCGGTTCAACCTTGGCAACCTGCATCCCACGTGGCCCAAAGATCAAGGCCGTGGCCGGTATGCGCAAAATATTCGGGTCGGTTGGAATGTGAAAATGAACCATCGCAAAAGCGCCCGGCCACAACTTACCAGCGTGATTGTCCGCCAGCAGTTGGACAAGCGCGGTGCGTGACTGCTCAGAAACCGCATTGGAGGTGGTGAGAAGCGAAGCCTCGAATGTTTCGTCCATGCCGGGGAGCTGTAGGGTCGCTTTAAGCCCCTCCTTCAGGTCGCGGAGAAATGCCTGAGGGACATTGACATAGATGCGCATGGCATGGAGATCGGACACCACAAACAAGGCCTTACCACTCTTGCCCCCCGCATCGACGAGATCCCCAATATCGAGGGAGCGGGCGGTCACGATTCCGTCGAACGGCGCCGTCAGGTTTTTAAAGGATATCATCGCTTCGAGCCGGGCCACATTGGCTTGGGTGGCCTGCACATCGGCAGCCTTGGCCATCGCGTCCCCGTATTTTTCGTCCTTCGCTTGCTGCGATACGATGTTTTTCTTGGAAAGAGATTCCCATCTCTCGTAGGTGACATTGGCCAATTGTTGATTGGCCTGCGCCCTCACGAGATCCGCGCGTGCCTGAGCGAGCTGCTGGTCAAGATCGGGAGAATCGACAACCGCCAGCACCTGCCCTTTTTTGACATGCGCACCAATATCCTCATACCAATCTTTCACATAACCATTCACCCGCGCGTAGATGCTGCCGGTATAGAATGCACTGACATTGCCTGGAAGGACGAGTTCTCCTTCGCTTGGTCCAAGCTTAGGCTTAATCAGTTTGACGGTCGGAATGGCCTGTTCATTTGTCCAAACATCAACCTCTTGCTTGCTTTTTGCACGATCGGCAACACCGTAGACGGCAAGACCAATCGCGGCGACGCCTGCAGCAAAGCCGATCAATCGAAGCCGGCGGGGTGCGACGGCGGAGATGGGTTCAATCATTCTTGCTCCACCTTAAGCGGCTCGCGGCCGTGCATGATGCGGAAAAGCGCTGGAACAAATATCAACGTCGCGCAGGTCGCGAAGATCAGGCCGCCAATCACGGCGCGGCCAAGCGGCGCGTTTTGTCCAGGTTCGATCGCCATGGGCAGCATGCCGATGATCATGGCCAGAGCCGTCATTAGGACAGGCCGGAAACGCGTACTGCCCGCCGCCAATGCAGCCCTCGCCGCATCCCCTCCCTCCGCCAGCTCTTCCCGTGCGAAGCTGGTCACAAGGATGCTGTTGGCGGTTGCCACACCCATGCACATAATCGCGCCGGTGAGCGCCGGAACCGACAGGGTCGTATGGGTCAGGAACAACATCCAGACGATTCCCGCGAGCGCGGTGGGAAGCGCCATAATGATCACAAATGGATCGAGCCACGATTGAAAATTCACGACGATCAAGAGATAGATCAGCACGACCGCAAAACCGAGGCCAAAAAAGAGCTGACTATAAGCGCTCTCCATCGTGACCACCTGACCCCGCGTTACGACGCGGGCGCCCTTCGGGAGCTCCACTTTCATGGACTCGATGCGTTCTTCGATGCCGGCCGTGACGGCGCCGAGATCGCGCCCCTGCGTCGTTGCGTAGATGTTGATCGCGGGACGAATGTTGTAATGCGAGACGACCGCGTTCACGGGTTCGGGCGTGATGTCCGCGAGACCGCCTAGCAGCTGTGCCGATTGGCTCGCTGAAACCGGCAGGTTCTTCAAGGACCCCAGAGTATCCATATGATATTGCGGCGTCTGAATGGAGATTGGATACGATACGCCGTTGTGCGGGTTCAACCAGAAAGTCGGCGCGGTCTGCGTGCTGCCGGACAGCGTCGTTTGAATGCTTTGCGCAGCATCACGTTCGGTCAGCCTAACCACGCCGGCGAGCGAGCGGTTGAAATTGATGTTCAAGGCAGGCGCCTGAAAGGCTTCTTGAATGCGTGGATCGGCTACGCCCGCCACATGTTTGATTTCGCCAAGCAACTTCTCCGCATAAATCCTGTTGGTTTTCAAATCATTTCCCGTGATCTGAACATCAATCGGCGCCGGTGTGCCAAAATTCAATATTTGGCTGACAATATCCGCGGGAAGAAAGGCAAATGTGGTTCCCGGAAAAGCACGCGGCAATTTTTCACGCAGGATTTTGACGTACTCGGACGTCGAAACGCGCCCTTCGTGCAGAGAAATAAGAATGTCGGCGTCGAATACACCGATCGTTCCGGAATTCCCGTAAGAAAGATTGATGCCGCTGACCGGCATGCCGATGTTGTCGACAATGCTTGCAAGCTGGTCTGGCGGAATGACCGTGCGGATCATCGCCTCGACGCGGTCGGACAAAGCCGTCGTCTCCTCGATGCGCGTGCCTGTCTGAGCGCGTATATGAATCTTGATCGCGCCAGCATCCAGTTCTGGGAAAAAATTTTGGCCCAGAAAAGGCACGAGGCCAAGAGAAAGCACCGCTACGCCAAGAAATCCGCCGACAACCCAAACCGGGTGTATGAGCGCAAGGCTTAAGAGACCGCGATAGGAATTCCGGACCTGCTCGAAGCGATGTTCGAAACGGTGTTGAAAGCGCACCAGCACATTGCCACTCGCCGCTGAGAAGGGGACAGCCGAGTCTTCCCCAAGCGGCGGGTGCCGGTGCGGCTTTAAAAGATATTTCGCCATGACCGGCACCAGGGTGCGCGACAAAACATAGGACGCGATCATCGCGAAAACCACGGCTTCCGCGAGCGGCCGAAAGAGATAACCGGACACGCCGCTGAGCCCAAACATCGGCACGAAGGCGACGCAAATGCAAAGGAGTGATACGGTCGCGGGGACGACAATTTGCCGGGCGCCATTGAGGATAGCCGGTTCGACCGGCGTGCCATGATCGATGTGGAAATTGATGTTTTCTATCGTGACCGTCGCGTCATCGACAAGGATACCCACCGCAAGTGCCAAGCCGCCAAGCGTCATGACATTGATGGTCTGACCGAGGGCGGAAAGCGCGGTCAGTGACGCAAGGACCGCCAGCGGGATCGAAACGGTGATAATGAGTGTCGAGCGCCAGCTGCCAAGAAAAAGGAGGATCATGAGACCGGTCAGCGTGGCCGCGATCAGGCCTTCTTGGATCACGGTTCCGACGGCCGATCTTACGAAGGCGGACTGGTCACCGACGAGCTTCATTTCGAGACCGTCCGGCATTGACTGGGCGATGACCGGTAAGAGCCTTTTGACATCGGCGATGATGTCGAGGGTCGAAACGGACCCCGCCTTCAACACCGTCATAAGAACGCCTTTACGGCCATTGAGTTGCACGACGTTGGTCTGCGGCGGCGCGCTATCGTGGACATAGGCGACGTCGCGCATATAGACCACGGTGCCGTTGACGACCTTGACCGGAAGATCATTAAATTCTTGGATTCGTTTCGGGGAATCATTGAGATTGACGATATATTCGAACTTCCCGATTTTCTCGGTGCCGACAGGCGTGATCTGGTTCTGCGCGGAGAGAGCAATGCCGACATCTTCCGCAGATAGACCATAGGAATGCAAAGCGCGCTGATCGAGATCGACCTGTACCTGCCGCACCACGCCGCCGTAAGGCGACGGCAAGGCCGCCCCCGCCACGGTGGCAAGCTGGGGCCGGATAAAATTCAGTCCAAAATCGTTGAGCTTTGCCTGCGACAGCGTATCGCTGGAAAGGGCCACCTGAATGATGGGGACGCTTGACGCATTGTAGGTCAACACGAGCGGCGGCGTAACGCCAGGGGGAAGCAGTTTTAGGACAGTCTGCGATACAGCGGTGACCTGCGCTTGCGCGGCATTGATGTCCACTGTCGGCTGGAAGAAGATTTTGACAATGCCATAACCGGCGACCGACTGCGACTCGATATGCTCGATGTCATTGACTGTCGTGGTCAAGGAACGTTCATAAAAATAGATGATGCGACCCGACATATCGTCGGGGGGCAAGCCGGTATAGCTCCATATGACGCTAATGACCGGAATGCCGATATTCGGGAAAATATCGACCGGCGTCCGGATCGCGGCGAGCGTCCCGTAAATCGCAATTAGGATTGCCATCACCACGAATGTATAGGGACGCCGAAGCGCCAATCGCACGATGGCGAGCATATGTGAGGTGCCTCGCTCGCGGTTTGCTACATTGCGCCGGCGGGTTGCTGCGTTCAGGAAGCCAGCATCGCGATGGTGATACACCTCCTCTGCCGCGAGGTTTATTATAAAAAAATTTATGCGCTTCGCACTTGGCGGGGAGATATCACGAAGGCGGCGCCCGGCTGATTGTCCTCGACACGGAGATCAAAGCCATGAAGGGTGGCGATCGTCGCCGCCATGCTTAACCCGAGGCCCGTGCCAGGGATATCGCGGCAATTTTTGGCGCGATAGAATCTTTTGAAGACCTGCTCCCGCTCGAAGGGCGCAATACCCGGCCCATTGTCCGACACGCGAACGAGAAACCCGGCCAGGTGCGGCTTAGCCGTGACCGCGACGAAGCCGCCTCGCGGCGTGAATTTGATCGCATTGTCGACGAGGTTGGCGACGGCTTCGACCAAGAGGTCGAAATCGCCGAGGATCGGGAGTGACTCCGGCACTTCGAGCGTAAAGCCAATCTCCTTCGCTTCCGCTAAAGGCTGGTAAAGTTCAAAGACATTGGCACAAACCTCCGCGAGGTTCAGGCTTGTGAAAGCGCTTCGCCGCCGTCCGAACTCAATCTCCGAAATTCTTAGAAGGGCGGAGACGGTGGCAAGCGCATGGTCGAGGTCGCCGAGCGCCCGTTTGGCCGCGATGCGTAGGTCCTGATCGGATTGTCCCGCGAGACCACGTTCAAGCTTGGCGTGCATAACCGCGAGCGGAGCGCGCAGATCATGCGCGATGTTGTCGCCGACGCTCTTGAGCTGATTAAGAAGCCGGACGATCTCATCAAGCATGAGATTGACCGCGCTCGCCACATAGTTCAGATCATCCATTTTGCCATGCGTCGGCAATCTTTCCTGAAGATCGCCCCGCATGATGCGGACAATTGTCTCGTTGATCGTCTTGAGCCTGCGGGTGGCACGCAAACTGAATACTGTCCCAGTGGCAAGCGCCAGAAGGATCGCGGGCACAATGCCAATGGCAAGTGCTTTGATAACAACTTGCCGAAGAGCATAAACTTCGTAAAGACTTCGGCCAAGCAAAACGATGCCGCCGTCCGGTCTCTTCCCCGCGACAAAGACCGCGGGTTCCATTCTCATAGTGCCGCGAGGGGTCCGCGCTTGAACAGTGTGGGCCTTGCCATCGATCGGCAAACCTGCCGGTATCGCATCGACATTGCCGTACCGAAGCTTTCCGCCCTTGTCGAAGAGCGCCGCATAGTCCAGTTTGCGCAAATCACTTGTAAATCGCAACTCCAGTTCACGCTGAACGCGGTCTTCGGGTTGCGCGATAGCTCTGGCGACTTCTCCCACCAATATGACGTCCAGTCGATTGATGTCGAAGATTGCGACCTGCCAGTAAATGAAAAGAAAGACCACGGAGGTGCAGGCAGTCACCGCAAGCGCAAAAAAGACAGCGACACGGAACGTCGCTGCCTTGAAAAGGTCAATCGCCCACATGGAGCATAAAGCCGGAACGGCGAACGGAACGAATCAGCGGTGCGTCGCCATCCAAATCGACCTTGCGCCGCAACTTGCCGATGTGAACGTCCACCAAATTCGTCTGCGGCAGAAAGCGATAATGCCAAACGTCCTCCAGAAGCATCGTTCGGGTCACGGTTTGACCGGCATGGCGCATAAGATATTCCAAGAGCTTGAACTCGGTCGGCAAGAGATCGAGCATGCGTTCGCCACGGACGGCGCTACGGTCGATTAAATCCAGCCTGAGCGGCCCTACTTTAAGGACGATAGCACGGGAGTCGTTCGACCGGCGCAGGAGCACTTCCACGCGTGCCGCGAGCTCGTCCATCGCGAAGGGCTTTATGAGATAGTCATCTCCGCCCGCTTTGAGTCCTCGAATACGCTCATCGACGGAAGCAAGCGCGCTCACGACCAGAACCGGAATCCGTATGCCTTCATTGCGGAGGGTCTCGATCATGGAAAGGCTATCGACCCCGTTGAGCATGCGATCGACGATCAAAAGCGCGGCCTGATCGCGGCGGGCGGCAACAAGCCCTTCCATGTCCGTTTCGGCGGTAAGCACGTGATAGCCTAGTCTCGTCAACTCATTGGTGATTTCCCACGCCATATCCGGGTCATCTTCGATGAGGAGGACAGGCACATTTTGAAAAGAGCTGGTCTCCGAAGCTTGTCCGGCTCCGAGTTCTTGCTGCTGTTTCATCAGATGTTCCAGGATCGGCATCGGCATTCCTCATCCGGGCGGTGACGGCTCACTGTCTCGCGACCTTTGAATTGCTGTGTTTTCGTCGGCACCGGCAATGCTCAGCGAATAGCCAATATTGGAAGATTTAATGAATATTTATACGGGGTTTTCATAAAACAAGTTTCATGAAATTCATTTCAGATATCGGCGGGCCGCAGCGCAGCGGCTGTTGTCTGAGATGGCGCCCAAACAGAGACCGGCAAAATGTGATGGATTTGGCACAGTCTTATTGGAAGTGCTTTCGGGCGGATTATGGCGAAATCTTGATACATTTTATTCTTCAATAGGTTGGTCAGACGCGATTATTTAATTAAAATTTGATTTAATATTCAATGGCTCAGATGACGTTGAACTGTCATGTCCTCGGCCAAAAACTCTTTTCATCCAAAGTCGAGGTGAAGGAGTGACAAGCCATGAAAATTCGAGCCCAGAAACGAGACAATAAGAGTGCTGTCGCGGCGATGGCCTTGGGCGCTCTGACCGCCTGCCAGTCTTTCTCGGCCCATGCCGATGACACGGCAACCGAGATTCGGTTGCTCAAGGAGCGACTGAAGCAGCTGGAGCAGCGCGTCGCCGAGCAAGGGCGCAAGGAGAAGCAGACCCAGGAAAAACTCCGCCAAGCGGCGGCGCAGCCTGCACCAGCACCGGCACCCGCTCCCTATCTCTATCCCGTCGGTATTGGTGTTCCGCCGCAGCCAGGACCCGGCGGGCTCACAGGTACCGAGACAGCGGTTCGCGGCCTGCCCACCCTTGGACCCTCAACCATTTATTACAAAGGGATCACGATTACACCCGGCGGCTTTCTGGCCCTGGAAAGCGTAACTCGCAACCCGTTCATCGGCGCCGATATCGGATCGCCGCCATACACAAACATCCCGTTCGACTTCGTTCCGTCTAGTCATTCCACAGAATTCCGCTTCTCTGCCCGCCAAAGCCGCGCCTCATTGATCGCGCAAGGCGACGTTGACCCGTCGACCCATCTGGCGGGCTATGGCGAGATGGACTTTCTCGGCGCGGCAGGAACCGCCAACTCGAATGAAAGCAATTCCTACAACCTTCGCATCCGCCACCTCTACTTGACCGTGGACAACGACGATTTTGGTGCTCATCTGCTTGCCGGGCAGGAATGGTCCTTGGCGACCATGAACACCAAGGGCATTACCCCGCGGCAAGAGGATATCCCTCTGACGATCGACGCGCAGTACGTTCCGGGCTTTGTCTGGACCCGCCAGCCGCAGATCAGAGTCGTGAAAGACTTCGACAAGACTTTGTGGTTCGCACTGTCGGCGGAAAATCCCGCGACGACGATCGGCGGGACCGCGCCTGTGCTGCCAGATGGCGGCGTCATCATCAATGGGGTGGCCGGTATTCCCCTTCCCGGCTTCCCGCAGACCGGCGTGGTTGGCGGATCGCTGTTCAACACGCTCAATGGGATTAACCTCAGCCAGATGCCCGACATTATCGGCAAGGTCGCATGGGAACCGACCGTTTTCGATCGCACCATCCATATGGAAGCCTTCGGCATCTTCCGCCAGTTCACCAACCGGGTGATCTATCCGTTTGGGTCCGCCGCGTTCCCATTCGGCACCGGGCTCCTCAATCACAACAATCAAACCGTGGGAGAAGGAGTCGGCGGTTCGATCCTCATCCCGGTGATTCCGAAGACGTTGGAGCTACAATTCTCTGGCATGACCGGGCGTGGAATCGGCCGCTACGGTACGTCGCAATTCCCGGATGTGACCTATAACTCCGATGGCAGCCTCTCCGCGATCCAAGAAACGATGCTGCTCGCGGGCGCGGTTTGGCACGCTTTCCCTGAGTTGGACATCTATGCCTATGCCGGCGAGGAATTCCAAAATTCCCACTTCGGATTCTCAACGCCGGGTGCCCATGCGCCCTTCGGCTGGGGCAATCCGCAGTTTGTCAACAACGGATGCAACATTGAAGATTTTGTCGGCGCCGCTTGCACCGGCAACCCCGATTTGGTGCGTCAGGCAACAATAGGCTTCTGGGAGAATATCTATAAGGGTCCGTTTGGCCGGCTGGCGGGCGGGTTGCAATATTCCTTCACCCAGAAATTCGGATTTGCTGGCTTCGGGGGACCGGAGGCACGCCTAGCCTTCGCCGGATCACCGGAGCGCAACGCAAACACGTTCCTTACTAGCTTGCGCTACTATCCATTCTAAGCGCACAAGCTTCGGTGCGGGTTGAACGGGCCGGAGTATTAACCGGCCGGCCCGTTTCATTTGGACGAAGCAAAAATCTTCCAATCACTATCTCCGCTGGAACAAAGCCATTGCTTGGGCGTTTTGTACCCAACTCGTATCTTAATACCGCGAGACGCAAGTACAACGGCCGGCAATCAGACCGTGCGCAATGTTTGCGTCGTTGGCCCGGACAAGAAGATCAAACTGACTTTGGTCTACATGGGGTGCAATATCATCGAGGTGCTGAGTTCACTCGCGGCAGCTTACAGCTAAGTGCAAGGTCGCCGCGCCCATGAAGTGGCAGCAAGCGAGGACGTGACTATCCCCGCTCAGTCAGTGACAAGGACGCCAGAAGTTTCCCCGACTAGGCTGGAAGGCGCTGCGACCCGAATCATGCCGCAGGCCCGTAAAAAGGTTCGTGGAACGGAGCCGCCAATGATTTTCCGCCAGCTTTTCGACAGCATTTCTGGGACGTACACCTATCTCATCGCCAGTCGGCATGGCGGCGAAGCGCTGGTCATCGATCCAGTGCTCGAAAAAGTCGACCGCTATCTGCAGCTCGTACGTGAGCTTGATCTCAAGCTGGTCAAGGCCGTCGATACGCATCTGCACGCCGACCATGTCACCGGACTGGGTGCGCTGCGCGACCGCACTCATTGCATCACGGTGATGGGCGAGCAAACGCATGCCGACGTCGTCTCCATGCGTGTGACGGAAGGCGACCGCATCGAGATCGAAGGATTGAGCCTAGATGTGCTTTACACGCCGGGGCACACCGATGATTCGTATTCGTTCCTGATGGGCGACCGAGTGTTCACCGGCGATACACTACTCATCCGCGGCACCGGCCGCACGGACTTCCAGAACGGTAGCGCACGCGCGCAATACTATTCGATCTTCGGCAAGCTGCTCAAGCTGCCAAACGAGACGCTCGTCTATCCAGCAC
Organism: Methylocapsa sp. D3K7; assembly: GCF_029855125.1. Classification (GTDB taxonomy): domain Bacteria; phylum Pseudomonadota; class Alphaproteobacteria; order Rhizobiales; family Beijerinckiaceae; genus Methylocapsa. Next base: position 3,895,344 of record NZ_CP123229.1, on the reverse strand, counting down.
ACGACTACAAAGGCGACACTGTTTCGACTATCGGTGAGGAAAAGTTGTTCAATCCGCGGCTCAAGGTGGGGTCGGTCAACGAATATATCGATATCATGAATAATCTGAAGCTGCCGGATCCAAAGATGATGGATGTGGCAGTGCCAGCCAACATGCAAGTAGGTCTCCACCAGGACGAGATCGCGCGCAAGGGTTGGGCGATCTCGGCCGCGGAGGCGGTTGCGTTGTGCGGCCGCTCTGACATCACGATTGTTGACCTGCGCGAGAAGAGTGAGTGCGAAAGGCAAGGAACCATTCCCGGCTCGCTGCACGCGCCCTATCCCGATTTGCAGGATAACGTCGGCGCCGGCGGCATCCTGCACGAATTAGTCACGGCGACCGGCAAGCGAATTGTGTTCTACTGCGCATTCGGCGAGCGCTCGGCGATGGCAGTACAAGCCGCGCAGGACGCCGGCCTCAAGACTGCCTGTCACATACAAGGGGGCATCGATGCGTGGAAGAAGGCCAATGGGCCGCTGGCGCGGTAGCACGTGCTGGTCATTTAGGGGTATTCGTTGGGCGAGGTGTTCTTGATCCGATAATCGAATTTCCACGTGAAATCGTTCGGCGCGCATGAAGCTGGAAGCAAAATCAGGGCTCGAAGAAACGTTTAGGCGATTCATTGCTTACCAAAATGCAGCCACTGCAAGCGCAATACCCGCTCCTATCAGAAATGCAGCAAGTGGGATGCGCCAAGACTGGGGTACAAATTCATTCGGCAGAAGCCAGCCGAGCGCCAAGCCACCACTGAGAATTCCGATGTAAATTAATGTCCGCATGCAAGTAAGCCTAAATTATCGTTCATTGTCTTGGCCAGGCACTGCCGTGGATGCTTTGCTGGCATTTCGCCGGCAGCTCGCAATCCACCACTGCAATAGATTGCTAGGTACACTGCACGTTTTATACCGAAATGGATGTTTTGGCCGACCCTCATCTTGAAAGAGAACGGCTATATTTCGAGGCTGGTAGGAAAATCGCGAGCTCCTTATTTCAATCTGGCACCAAATACCGCTATGCAAATTAGCAGAATTGAAATGATCGCAAATCCTATTAGCTCCGGGGTGAGTATCATGCCTTTAGTGCCTTTCTTTGCTGGATCCCTTGGCGAGCGGTATAGGGATCGGATTGCGGACATTAGGTCCTCAACCGTTTCGCTTTTTCTAGGCAATTCTCGCTCTTATCCGGTCCGGCTACGGCTTACAGCGATGCTCGTGGGCGGTTCAGACGTTGACTAGAGAAACAGTCGATGACGTCGAGCAATATACGGCATCAATCTTTACTCCTGCAGAAGCAGTGATTGCTGACATTGCGCGTTTTATAAGCTTCCTTGTCGTAACGGATTTTTTCGGTTGCACTTAAGCAACCATGCCGACAAAGAAACACCGTAGCAAACTTTTCGAGACTGGCGTTTGTGTCGTTGTTAGTCGACAGGCACTGGGATCCTGAATTGGTCGTACGCCTCAACCGCTTGCGCGGCATACATGACCGAAGGACCAGCGCCCATATAGATCGCTATTCCCATGGCCTCCATGACTTCGTCACGGGAAGCTCCTTGTTTTACCGCGGACTGTGCATGGAATGCGATACAAGGGTCGCATCTGGTTGCCACAGAAATAGCAAGGGCAATCAATTCCTTGGTTTTGATATCAAGCGCCTTCGGTTCCAATGCCGCCCGCGCGAGGGCCGAAAACCCTTTCATCACATTTGGTGTTCCGGCATGGAGTTCCTTGACCGCCGCCGACATCTCCGTCGTGATACCAAGCCAGTTCTTATTCATGGTGACGCTCCTTAGTTCTGGAGATTGACAGGTGCGACCCGAGCACGCGGACTTGCCGCGCGCTTACTCTGTCACTCGGCGCTGGACGCCGGTGGCGGTTCGGGGCACAGCCGGTTGACGCCGATAGCCTTCATAATCAGGCGTTCGTAAAACGGCTCCGCCAAGCCCTTGCGGACCTTGCGCAGAAAATATTTCTCGAAAGCGACTTTCGCCAAATGGACCCAGTACCCTTCGCCCGTCCAGTTGATATTGCGCGGCGGGATTTGCGGCACGGCGACAAAAGCCACACCGCTGTTGCCAAAGTCGGCGAGGCAGACGGCGTTCCAAGTCGCTTCGCTGCGCGGCTGCTTGCCAGCGATCAGGTCGCGAATGTTTTCGGCGACGGCGGCGACCATCGATTCGATCATATATCCGGTTTTCGGAACGCCGACTGGGACAGGAGTCGGCTCGAAGGGTGGAATGGCGATGCCAACGCCGACCGCAAAGATGTTCTTGAAAGTCGGATTGCGCTGGCATTTGTCGACGAGGATAAAGCCGCGCGGATTGGCGAGACCGGCGAGACCCTTTCCGTCCTCTCCCATCATGCAGGAGACCCCGCGAAACCCTGGGATGAACATCGTGAATTTGGAAGGGAAACTATGCTGCCGCTTCGGCTGTCCATCTTCCCCCACCTCTGTGACGTCTACGGACTCAGCGTTGGCACGGTCGAGTTTTGCGTTGGTGACCCATTTGATATCGCGGTCACGAAACGCCGATTCGAGAACGCCCTTGGTATCTCCGACGCCCCCGAGGCCAAGATGGCCGATATAGGGCTCGGACGTAACAAAGGTGATTGGCACGCGGTCCCGTATTTTTCGCTTGCGAAGATCCGCATTGACGATAAGCGCAAATTCATAGGCCGGCCCAAAGCAGGATGCGCCCTGGACGGCGCCGATGACGATCGGGCCTGGGTTCTTGCAAAAACGCTCCCATTTCTCGGCGCTTTCCTTTGCGTGATCAACATGGCAAATCGAAACAGTGTTTTGCTCCGGGCCAAGCCCCTCGATTTCGTCGAATGCCAGCGCCGGACCAGTGGCGATGACGAGATAATCGTAAGTCAGGCGGCGGCCATCGTTGAGTTCGATTGCATTTTCTCCCGGCAGCACATGCTTTGCCCCGGTGGCGTCGAAGCCAATTTTCAACTTTTTGCAGATGTTGGGAAGATGAACCTTGATGTCTTCCGGCTTCCGCCAATTGACCGCCACCCATGGGTTGGACGGCACAAAGTGAAACCACTCCGAATCCGACAGAAGCGTAATATTGGCCTTGCGACCGATGAGCGCGCGTAGCTCATAGGCCATTGATATTCCCCCGATTCCTGCGCCTAATACGACAATCTCAGTCATCGTTTCTCCCTTTCAGTTTTTGTTTTTAGTTTTGTACGTGCTTTCGGGAAGGCCATTTCTTCGCGCCTGCCGGAAACTGTTCCGGCAGGCGCTTATCCGGTGTCCCGAAGCCTTAGAGAATCAGCAAAACGCGTTGCCCGGCCGCAACCCAAGTCGCTTGAAAAGCATAGCGGCCGGGCAAAAGCCGGTGAACGCCGACTGTATCAGTTGAATCCCCACGGCGGCCGTGAGAAGCAGCCAGTAAGCGCTATGGAGCTGGCTCAATGCCAAGCTCAAGAGGATCATGCATCCTGCAAACACCATAACCGCGCGATCGATCGTCATTTCCGTTTCCTTTTTGAGTCGCGGCCGCTTTCTGGGCCGCAATAGAGGTCGTAGAGAGCCCCGATGACCTTTGTCACGCCAGGGTCCGCTATTGAATAATGAATCGTCTGCGACTCGCGCCTGGTTTTCACAAGATGGCTGCGACGCAATCTCGCAAGGTGCTGCGACAAAGCCGATTGGCTGAGATCCACGATCTCCTCGAGTTCGCCAACCGTCCGCTCGCCCTTCAAAAGTTCGCACAGAATCATCAACCGCCGGTCATTGGCGAGAACTTTCAGAAAAGCAGCCGCCGCACATGCGTTGGCCTGCATCACTTGTTCATCCATACTTGCTAATTTAGTCTCGTCTAATATATATGTCAAGACCAGCGAATGATCAGGAGCCAACCGCGTGCCCCGCAGCCCTTCCACCATCACCATTTTAAACGTGACCGGCGCTTTGTTCTTGCTGAACGCCGGCGTGTCGGCCGGTTTCGCGGCAGAGCAAACCGTACGGCTACGGGCGGTTGATGATCGAAAGGCTGTAATCGCTACTGTCGAGCCGGTACGTCAATTGGTCGCACGAGCCCGGATCGAAGGAACGATCACCTCGCTCACAGTCAAGGAGGGTTCTTGGGTCAACGCAAACGAACATATCGCCGTGGTCGCGGACCAAAAGCTGCTGTTGCAAATGCAAGCCCTTCAATCGCGCATCCAGGCTCAACAAGCCAATCGAGATCAGGCGCAGATCAATTTCGATCGTGTTCAGAAGCTGCGGGCCGCAAACGTTTCGTCGCAGGCCCAAGTGGACCAGACGAAGACGAGTCTCGATGTCGCCCAACGCACCCTTCAGGCGCTGTTGTCGGACCGGCAAGTCATCGAAGAGCAAGTATCGCAAGGTGCCGTCCTTGCGCCAGGGACGGGGCGAGTGCTCAAGGTGCCGGTTTCCGAAGGCACCGTTGTCATGCCCGGAGAGACGATCGTTACAATCGCGATCAACAATTACATTTTGCGATTACAACTTCCCGAGCGGCATGCCCAGTTTATGAAGACAGGCGACACGATTTTGATCGGAGCACGGGGACTTCAGGTGCAACAGCAGGAGACGCTACGACGCGGTCATGTCGTTCTGGTCTATCCAGCGATCGAACAAGGCCGGGTCATCGCGGATGTCGAGGTCGAGAGCCTTGGAGATTACTTCGTCGGCGAGCGTACCCGTGTCTACATCGCCACCGGAACGCGCGAGGCGCTCGTTGTCCCAGAAGACGCTGTCTATCGAAGGTTCGGGGTGAGCTATGTGAAATTGAAGGATGGTACGGAAGTCGTTGTGCAAGTCGGTCTGCCCGTTGAAGGCGGTCTTGAAATCCTAGCTGGGCTTCACGAAGGCGACGTGGTGATCACACCATGAAACTTGGGATATCCGGGCATCTAACCCGCGCCTCCATCACTTCGCCGCTGACGCCACTTCTCCTGCTGGCGGCTTTGATCGTCGGTTGCCTGGCGCTGCTCGGGTTGCCGCGCGAGGAAGAACCGCAGATCAGCGTGCCCATGGTCGACATTATGATCACCGCCAACGGCTACAAGGCGGGTGATGCCATCGAGCTCATTACCAAGCCACTCGAAGACATCGTCAAAGCGATCAACGGAGTCGAGCACGTCTATTCGACCACTCAGGACGATTCCGTCGTTACGACCGCGCGCTTTTTCGTTGGAACTGACGAAGACACCGCGCTTCTGCGCGTGCATGAGAAGATTCGCGCCAATATCGCCGATTTACCCAAAGGCATTCCAGAGCCGGTCATCATCGGCCGTGGGATCAACGACGTGGCAATCGTGACACTCACCCTTGAGCCCAAACCGGAAGCCGTGGCCCGCTGGGACGACAATGGACTGTACCAGATCGCCCAGGAACTTCAGCATGAACTCGTCAAAACCGACGATATCGGCTTCACCTATATCGTCGGCGGCAGTCCGAACCAGATCCGAGTAGAGCCCGATCCCGAGCGGCTTGCCCTCTACGGCATTACCTTGAACCAGCTCGTCGACAAGCTGACCAACGCCAACCGCTCGTTCCTGGTCGGTGCCTTTGAGCAGAACAATAAGAACACTCCCGTCGTCGCCGGCCAAACACTTCAGGGGGTGCCGGACATTGGTCTTCTCCTTCTCACCTCACGCGAAGGGCGTCCGGTCTATGTCAAGGATGTCGCCGACGTGATCGTCGGCGCGGCCGAGCCAGACCATCGCGCTTGGACCCTCACCCGTACGGCTTCGGGGACGCTGGATCGTCGCCCAACCGTGACTATTGCGTTCGCCAAACGCAAGGGAGCTAACGCGGTCGTCGTGGCCGACCAACTCCTCGCGAAGCTCAAAACCGTGCAGGGGCGGCTTGTTCCTAAGGACGTTTCCGTGACGGTGAGCCGCAACTACGGCGAGACCGCCACCGAGAAGGCCAATGAGTTGCTCTTCCATCTCGCTCTCGCAACTCTCTCTATCGTCGCGCTTATCACGGTCGCGGTCGGATGGCGCGAGGGAATTGTCGTACTTGTCGTCATCCCAACCATCATCCTCCTTACACTTTTCGCCTCTTGGATGATGGGCTACACGATCAACCGGGTTAGCCTCTTCGCACTCATTTTCTCGATCGGCATTCTGGTCGACGACGCGATCGTCGTGGTCGAGAATATTGTTCGGCATTGGCAGACCCGTGGTGACAAGGATCTTGTCACCACGGCAGTGGAGGCTGTCGCCGAAGTCGGCAATCCCACGGTTGTCGCGACCCTCACCATCATCGTGGCGTTGCTGCCAATGATGTTCGTGAGCGGACTCATGGGTCCCTATATGAGCCCTATCCCGGCGAATGCATCCATGGCGATGCTGTTTTCCTTCTTCGTCGCCGTCACCATAACCCCTTGGCTTCTCTATCACATCGCGCGACGCCGGTTCGAGTCTCAGACGTCAGCCGGCACGGCAACGCATGAGGCACATGATATTGGTGCCATGGGACGCTTTTATCTCAAAATCGCGAGGCCACTGCTAACAGGCCGGCGCCGTTCCAAAGTCTTCCTGCTCGTTGTTACAACGGCCACAGTCGGTGTCTGCGTTCTGTTCGCGACCAAAAATGTCACCGTCAAGCTTCTTCCCTTCGACAACAAGTCGGAGCTTCAAGTAGTTGTCGATCTACCGCAAGGAACGACCCTCGAAGACACCCAGCGTTTCCTGATGGCCGCATCCGACCGGCTCAAGGATCTGCCTGAGCTGACGTCTATCCAGGCCTATGCTGGCACCGCCGCACCCTTCAATTTTAACGGCCTCGTTCGGCATTCTTATCTCAGAAGCGGCCCGGAACAGGGCGATCTCCAGGTTAATTTGCTACCGAAGAGCGAGCGCAAGCGAGCAAGCCACACCATTGCACTTGACGTTCGTCAACGTCTGTCCGACCTGCCGAAACCGGCGGGCACCATCGTCAAAGTCGTCGAAGTCCCTCCCGGTCCGCCGGTTCTCGCAACGCTGCTTGCCGAAGTCTATGGACCCGACGAGGCAGCGCGACGCGCGGCGGCGGCTAAGGTGCGCGAGGCGTTCCAAAAGGTGGATTTCATAGTCGATGTAGACGATACCTTCCATCAGCCAAGCGATCGGCTGCGTTTTTCGATCAACCAGGAGAATCTGGAATTCTATGGCGTCGATGAGCAAGCTGTTTATGACACGATCGCCGCCATCATCGGCGGGGTGAAGGTCGGCTACTCCCAGCGTGGTTATGGCACGAAGCCGATCGAGATTGATGTCAAGCTGCCGAAGCGCGCCGAGTGGATAGGCGAGCGCATTCTCTCGACGCCTTTGCCCGCTGGAGGGACCGCACGCCAGGGGAAGAATGTGGAACTCGGTGACGTCGTAACAGTAAAACGCGAACCAGCCTCCTACAGCCTGTTCCGCCGTGATGGCCGTTTCGCTGGGATGGTACAGGCCGAGGTCGCGGGGCGATTTGAGGCTCCCGTTTACGGGATGCTCGCCGTCGAGGATCAGATGAAGAAAATGGATTGGGGCAAAGACGGTGCACCTAAAATTCACTATCACGGTCAGCCACTCGATGAGTCAAAAACGTCGTTGCTGTGGGATGGTGAATGGGAAGTGACCTATGTCACGTTCCGCGACATGGGTGCTGCGTTTGCCGTCGCGATTCTTGGGATCTATCTGCTGGTCGTCGCTCAATTCGGCTCGTTCCGCTTGCCGCTCGTGATCCTCATCCCGGTGCCCCTGACCCTCATCGGAATCGTGTTGGGCCATTGGCTTATGAAAGCGCCCTTCACCGCAACGTCAATGATCGGATTTATCGCGCTTGCCGGTATTATTGTGCGCAACTCGATTTTGCTGGTGGATTTTATTCGTCGCCGGCGTGCCGAGGGGACGGTGCTGCGTCAGGCACTCCTTGAAGCCGGCGCCATCCGCTTCAAGCCAATCTTTTTGACCGCCGCAGCGGCAATGATCGGTGCGGCATTCATCATGGCTGACCCGATTTTTCAGGGACTTGCTATCTCCTTGGTCTTCGGCCTCGCCTCTTCCACCGCCCTTACGGTCCTTGTGATCCCGGCCGTCTATGTGTGGCTACGCGATGATTACAGAGAAATGGGCGAGATCTGACGCTGGGTTTCATGCCGGTAGCTTTGCGGAGACAACCGACTCTTGAGCGGATGGAATCATATCACGGAGAGACTCCTGCAACGATTAGTTTTCCCCACATTGGAAATCACGCCAACCTTTCGCTAACACGGCGGTTATCGGGTAGCCGTGCTGCCGCCAATGTAGATCGTTGTGATCGTTGTGGCGGATATCTCGCGACGGATACGTTATAGAGCTTAGCGAAGCATGTGACGTATTGGGCAGTGCATGAAAGTTGACATCACTACGACGCCCTGGGTCAGGCCTTTAATTGCCGATGTCATGCTCGTCGCGGCGCGACACGTGAACCGCAAAAGAAAATGCGATATTGCGTGGGTTCCTGACCAAAATAGAAGGAATTCGCTGGGTGGCGCGAGCGTTTCCTGCGATTCGTTCGCTTCGCCGACACACAAGGCCGTTCTTGGGCCAGTTATTCTAAACAAGATTCGTATCATGCAATGAGCACGCACCGCGTTAACATTCATGCACGGGGAATGCATTGCTCGGGCTGCGAACATATCATCGAAGACTCCGTGGGCAAGGTCGTCGGCGTGCAGCATGTCAAGGCAGACTATCCGACCGAGACGGTCGCGGTCGTCTTCGATCCAGCATTGACAAATGTCGAGGACATCTGCGCGGCGATCGCGCGGAAGGGCTACCGCTGTACTCTTCCGGCTGATACCGAGGTCCCGCGCAATAACTTCAAGAAGCTCGGTGCAGCTGTTTTAGGCATTCTTGGTGTCGTCTTCCTCATTTTTCTCGATACCAAATGGATTAGCCAGAATGGCGTGCCCGATGTCAGCCAGCATATGAGCTTAGGCCTCATTCTGGTCCTGGGTCTTCTGACCGGGTTTCATTGCGTCGGCATGTGCGGCGGCTTTGTTCTGAGCTACACGGCTGGCGACGCGCGCTTGGGACAAAGCTCTCATCTGTCGCATCTGCTTTATGGCGCGGGAAAAACCCTCTCTTATACCGTCATCGGCGCTTTGTTCGGGCTTTTGGGCGCCATTGTTGCCTTTACGCCCATGCTGCGAGGTGTCGCGGGTGTTTCGGCCGGAATATTTTTGCTCATCTTCGGCCTGAATATGTTGAACATCTTTCCAGTTCTGCGCAAAATCCGGCTTAAGCTCCCCGCCTCGCTTTCGTGGGTTTTATCCGGCCAGCAGACCCGCAGCCGCAAGCGTCCTTTCATGATTGGCCTGTTGAATGGCCTGATGATCGCCTGCGGCCCGTTACAGGCCATGTATGTGATGGCGGCGGGAACCGGCAGCGCCCTTGAGGGCGCCAAGATGCTCTTCACCTTTGGTATCGGAACACTTCCGGTCTTGCTGAGCTTCGGATTCCTGAGCAGTCTCATCTCGGGAGCTCTGACCCATCAATTGTTGCGGGCCTCGGGTGTGATTTTGATTCTGTTGGGGGCGGTCATGATCAACCGTGGACTGATCCTGACCGGTGCGGGTTACGATTTGCAATCGGTCATGACGTCGGCATCCAGCAAGCTTGGTTGGGCGGAGAGTCCGCCTCCCACGTCACCGATGGTGGACCATTTTCAAACCATCACGATGGATGTCATCAAATCGGGATTTGAGCCAAATCATTTCGTGTTGCGCCAAGGGATTCCCGTCAAATGGGTCATCGACGGCAAGGAAGTCACGGAATGCAACAGACGCATTGTCGTCCCCAAGCTGGGATTAGAATTTGATGTCAAGGAGGGGGTACAGACGATAGAGTTCACACCCAACGAAACAGGCCTCATTCCTTGGAGCTGTTGGATGGGTATGCTGCATGGACAATTTGAGGTGATCGCGGAACCGGCGATCACAGAGAAACCTCCCAGTGTTGCGGGCATGGACAAGCCGCTGCCACAGCCTTCCGGCAACATGACCGCGCGAGCGCCAGCTTCCACGGAAGAACCGTCTGTTCAAGCAAAAAACGCCGGAATCCCAGAGATGTATAAAGTGACGGCGGGCGATACACTCTCCAAGATTGCTCGCAAGCGGTATGGGGATGCGACGAAATGGCGCGAGGTCGAGAGCGCAAATCCAGGTCTCAATCTCAAAAAGTTGAAATCTGGCCAAATTCTTTATCTGCCAAATTTACCCGCCAACGGCAGTTCGAAGAAGAGCCAGTGATCGCTTCGCCTCCTCGCGGCTTCGGCGACCCTTGTTTTTGTGCCGGACCAGTCTGATCTACGATCCAAAGGGCTGCCGTTAGCTCAACTGTTTGTGAAGGAAACTGCCGATGTCCTCTCTCCCCTCCGATCCTAAGAATCCCAAAGCTTTCAGCATTCGTGTCGAGGGTATGGCCTGCGAGTCCTGTGTGGGGCGCGTTGAGAAGGCGATTTCCGCCACGCCAAGCGTTGCCTCGGTCTCCGTCGATCTCGCGGCAAAACGGGCCAATGTGGTCTTTGCGGGGGTCCCCGATATAGCGGCGGTCATCGCTGCGATTGGCGAGGCTGGCTATGAGTGCATGGTTGAGAACGCGGCCTAACGTTACAATCCTCGGAACATTTTGCGATCAGATTTACCGCATCATATCCCGGGGTTTCATATTTCGGATGATCTTGCCGCGAAACGGGTTTCCACTTTCGTGGATCATGTGCTGAAGGAAATCGCCAATGTCTTCTCTTTCTGCCGCTTCGAAGCAAGCCGCCGGATTCAGCCTCGGTATCGAAGGCATGACCTGCGCCTCCTGCGTCGCGCGGGTCGAGAAAGCGATTGCCACCACGCCAGGCGTCGCCTTGGCGTCGGTTAATCTCGCAACGCAACGGGCCGAGGTGGTTTTTTCGGGAGCTCCCGATATAGCGGCGGTCGTCGCTGCGATCGGCAAGGCGGGTTATGGGGCCGCGATTGAAACAGCGCGGTTCGATATCGATAAAATGAGCTGCGCGTCCTGCGTGAACCATGTCGAAAAAGCGTTCAAGAAAGTTCCCGGCGTGATCAAGGCCAATGTCAATCTCGCTGCCAGGACCGGAACGGTGCGCTTTGTGGCGGGGGCGACGAATGCCGACGCTCTCGCCAAGGCGGCGGCATCCGCTGGTTATCCGGCACGTGAGATTAAGCTGGGCGCGCCCGCGTCATCAAGCGCCGACCGGCGCGGCAAGGAATCACACGATCTCACGCGCGAGCTTCTGATCGCCACCGTTCTGACGGCGCCCGTTTTCGCGATCGAGATGGGCTCGCATCTTTTTCCCGCCGTTCATAGTCTCGTCATGACGACGATCGGCATGCAGGCGAGCCGGATTATTCAATTCATTTTGACGGCGTTGGTCCTGTTCGGGCCGGGCCTGCGCTTTTTCACCACGGGATTCCCGGCACTGTGGCGCGGCACACCCGATATGAACGCGCTGGTCGCTCTCGGCGCCGGCACCGCCTTCGCTTATTCTGCGCTCGTGACCTTCACGCCGAGCCTGTTTCCGGCTGGAACCTCGCATGTCTATTTTGAATCCGCCGCCGTGATCGTGACGTTGATCTTGCTTGGCCGGAGTTTAGAAGCGCGAGCGAAGGGCCGCACCGGTGCGGCCATTGAACATTTGATTGGCCTAAAGCCCAAGACCGCGCGCGTCCTGCGAGAGGGAGCGCCGGTTGACATCGCTCTAGAGGACGTCGTCGCGGGGGACATCATTCTGGTCAAGCCGGGCGAAAAAGTGCCGGTTGATGGACAGGTGGTCGAAGGCTCTTCCTTTGTCGACGAATCGATGCTGACCGGAGAACCTGGACCGGTCACCAAGGGCGCCGGCGCCAATGTGGTTGGCGGGACGATCAACAGAACGGGAAGTTTTTCCTTCCGGGTTACCAAGACTGGCTCTGACACTGTGCTGGCGCAGATCATCCGCATGGTCGAGCAAGCGCAGGGCGCAAAATTGCCGATCCAGGCCCTCGTGGACAAGGTGACCGCCTGGTTTGTGCCGGCTGTGATTGGCGTCGCTGCTTTGACCTTCGCACTCTGGTTTTGGCTCGGGCCGGCACCTTCGTTGAGCTATGCGCTGATCCAGATGGTCGCCGTGCTGATCATTGCCTGCCCCTGCGCCATGGGCCTCGCCACGCCAACATCGATCATGGTCGGTACGGGACGCGGCGCCGAATTGGGCGTCCTCTTTCGCAAGGGAGACGCCTTGCAGGCGCTTGCGAATGTGAGCGCGATCGCCTTGGACAAGACTGGAACGATCACCAAGGGCCGCCCAGAATTGACGGATTTTCTTGTCGCTCCCGGTTTCGACCAGATGGAGGTTCTCGCCTTCGTCGCGGCTGTGGAGGCGCGTTCCGAGCATCCAATTGCGATGGCGATCACCGCTGCGGCAAAGGAGGCCGGGGTGGCTGGTAAAGAGCCGCCGGGCGTTGCCGACCAATCGAACCTTCACATGAAACGGCATGTTTCGGCGTGGCGGAGGTTCTTGTCTTGGTCAAGGCTCACAAAGCATATCCAGCATCCGGCCGGAACCAGTGAAGAAGCTGGGTCGGTCACTGCGCAGGCGGTCAACTTCGCCGCGCGGCCAGGCCTTGGCGCCGAAGCCATGGTCGAATGGCACCATGTCGCGGTCGGTGCGGATCGTTTCATGGCGGCGCAAGGCGTCGATATCGCGGCCTTCGCCGAGGCGGCCGCGCGTTTTGGCGAGGATGCAAAATCTCCGCTTTACGCGGCAATCGATGGCAAGCTCGCGGGGCTTGTCGTCATCGCCGACCCCATTGCGCCAAATGCGCGGCGGGCGGTGGGGGCCTTGCGCGCGCAAGGGCTCGAAGTCATCATGGTGACCGGCGACAATCGCCGTACAGCCGAAGCGGTCGCCAGGGAGGTCGGGATCGGCACGGTCGTCGCCGAAGTCCTGCCGGAAGGCAAGATCAATGCGTTGCACGAACTCCGTGCGCGGCATCGCGCGATCGCCTTCGTTGGCGATGGCATCAATGATGCGCCGGCGCTGGCGGAAGCCGATGTCGGTCTTGCTATCGGCGGCGGCACGGATGTCGCCATCGAAGCGGCCGACGTCGTTTTGATGTCGGGTGACCTCGGCGGGGCGGCGGCGGCAGTGGCGCTGAGCCGGGTCACGATGCGCAACATCAAGCAGAATCTCTTCTGGGCTTTCGCCTATAATATGATTCTGATTCCGGTTGCGGCAGGGGTGCTTTACCCTGCATTCGGCATCCTGCTGTCGCCAATGCTGGGGGCGGGCGCCATGGCGTTTTCCTCGGTCTTCGTGGTGACGAATGCGCTGCGACTGCGGCATTTCATGCCACCGCTGCAAAGCGTGGTGCCATTGGTAGGGAAGGAGGAATTGCGGCAAGCGCTAGCGGAATAGGCGGTTTAGTTGAAATTATGTCCGGGCTCGGACGCTGGCGCCGCTTCATCGCCTTCTTCCTTAAGGATGACCGCGGTCGCCCAAATGACCTTATTGTCCTGATTTGCCTTGGTGGTAGACGATCACGTTATGAAGGGCCTCGATTGCCAGCCGCAAACTCTTGGTCTTTACGCAACAAGCTGTCGGTCTGTCGCTTCGGAGCGGCTGTTTGGCTTCGTGTGGCCTGTGTAGGGCGGCAGCTTGCTGGACAGCAGTCGGTGCCTGTCATTTACATAATTAAAGACTGGCTGTCGTCCTCGATCCGTTTAGCTAACCAGTCATCGGCTTCGCGATGAATTAAATGATGACGGACCGATTAGTCATCGAAGCGCATGCCCCGGTTCCATCGGTAGCCTGCGAGTGTACCGATGATCCGATTCGGATCGGGGCAACCATTACACCAGCGACGACTTCCAGAACAACACGATAACACTCCAAGCAGAAATCGCCGTTCGTCAATCTCGTTCAGCACGCCGGTGGAAATTCGGTATATACGTGCAACAAGGCTTACAAATACTTAGTGACCGAGGAGAGAGCTTCCTCACAAGTGCCCCCCCTTCCTACGGGGTCCAGCCATGGCCCTCGGCGAACTCGATGAATTCCTCGAGGTCATGATCCTCTCGTTCACGCAACCATAATAGACCAAATATTCTGACGATGCCTAAGCCCGAAACCGGCACCTGCTTAACAGCTGGCATCGAGAAGCAAGCGGGAACAAGTGCTAGACCTATTCCGGCGGCGACGAGAGCCATCGATCTGTCAAATTGGTCGGTTTGGGAGACAACTCGTATCTTGATGCCGTGCGAGGCAAGCTCGTTGGTCCCGTCTTGGAACCTATCGCTGCCTGTCCGCACGATGAAAGGTTCGTTGTGAAGATCGGAAAGCTTTACGGTTTGTTGCCGCGCGAAGCGATGATCTTCTGGAACAGCTAAAAAGTACGGCTCTTTGAAGAGAGCGCGACTAGCGAACTTCGTGGCGTCGCCGTCTAGAATCGTGAGCACAGTGTCGAGCTTCTGGTCAACGAGAAGTTCGACTAATTGGTCACAAGAACCATCGAACACCTCAATTGACAAATATGGGTTAGCTCGCCGAAAAGAGCTCAGCAGCTTGGAAACGTGTCGACTTGAGAGGGACTGCAGTATTCCAATTCTCAGAAGTTTTGGAGCGACGATCGTTTTGAGATCGGCCTTCAACGTATTGCATGCACCCAGAATTGCTTTGCCAGATTCGAACAAACGTCGCCCCGCGGCAGTTGGGACTACCGGAGTGCAGCGCCGATCAATTAGCTTAACTTCAAGTTCGGCTTCGAGTCTCGCGACGCTTGCCGACACAGCCGGCTGCGAAACTGCTGCTAGTTGAGCGCCTTTCGTGAAACTGCCTGCCTCGATGACGGCGATAAAGTGTCTAATACCAAAGGTCATAGCGACTGACCGACGTGAGCCCATTCTCGCATCCCGATGGATGTGATTGTTTCAGGCTGGGCTATGAGCTTTCGCCAGGCGGCGCAGGCTGCGTCGATGATGGCATCGTAATTTTCGAAGACGGTGTTTGAGAGCCAGTTCTGACGCAGATACTGCCAGATGTTCTCGACCGGGTTCAGTTCCGGCGCGCGCGAAGGCAGGAAGATCGGCGTGATGTTTTCGGGCACGTTGAGCTGGCTGGTGGTGTGCCATCCGGCCCTGTCGAGCAGCAGGACGGCATGCGCACCCTTGGCGACGTTGTGCGAGATTTCGTCGAGATGGAGCTGCATCATGCCGGTGTCCGCATAAGGCAACGCGAGGGCCGCCCCAACGCCGCGGGCGGGGCAGATCGCGCCAAACAGATAGGCGTTGTCGTAGCGCTGGTCGGCGGGCTGCCTTGGCCTCGTTCCACGCCTGGCCCACTGGCGGACGAGGCCATTCTTCTGGCCGATCCGGGCTTCGTCCTGGAACCAGACTTCGACCGGCGTCGTCTCTGGCAGTTTGTCGAGATGAGCCTTCAGCGCGCGCGGGAAGTTTTTTTGAACGCCTCGACGATCTGTTCGTCCTGGGCTGGATGGCGCGGCCTTGCGCTGATGTGCGAGAAGCCGAGCTTCTTCAAAAGCTTTCCAACGTAGCGCTCGTGGAAGTCGACGCCGAACCTCTCGGCGATGATGCGCCTGAGGTCCACCCGGCGCCAACGCACGACGCCATCCTTCTCACGATCCGGCCCGGCCTCGACGATTGTCGCGAACTCGGCCAACTGCGCGGCTGACAGGCGCGGCGCGGGGCCCTCTGTCCAGTTGTCGATGAGGCCCTCTGGCCCGGTGGCGTTGAAGCGATGGACCCAGTCGCGCAGCGTCTGCCGATCCATCCCGCCGATCTTGGCCGCCGCCCTCCGATCCATCCCGTCCCGCACTGCCGCCAGCGATAACAGCCGGCGACTCTGGTTGACGTTCTTTGAGCGCCGGGCCAACACCCGAAGCTCCTTGGCCAAATAGTCCTCTCGCAATTTCACCGCTGATGGCATGGCGCGAATCCTCCGCGCCAAGGGAATCAGAAAACCGCCGCCAAGGGAATCCACTCAATGAGTCATCCCGCGGGGCCATTAGTATAATCTGATAGAGTTCCATGCACATTCAATATCGGCATCGGTGCCACCGATTTAAAGGGTGAGACGGTGCGATCAAGTGGATTTAAGAATGAGCCCGCGTCATGCGGTTTAGCCCAGCGGGATCAATCTCGGCACAGGCCGCAAACACCTAGGCGCGATAGTTGATGGAAGAAAGTCTACTTCGAGGAAAGCCGAAGAGATTTGTGAGCTATATGAATTTCGGTAGTGGGCCGGTTTGAATGTGGCAATGGGGGATTTGAACCGCTCTGCGCTAGTGACACATTTTGGTATGATCGTTTTAAAGAAAAAATCGTTGTTCGCAAGCATCAATAATTACTTGGTTTAAAAGCAGAACTACTTGTAAATCGGGAGAACAATTTGTAATTTTCAATATGTGTAGTGGCGTTCACTATTTATAGTTTCGCAGCTACACTCCGTCCACCACGGTAAATTTGGCATCCCTACGCATAATGAAGTACAATTATGTGTGTGTTTTCTACTAATGCTCGCAACCACATGCTATGAATGCTTCTGGTGCAAAGAACGCAATCGACGGGATATGGGTGACACGAGACGGCTGACCGACTGGTTCTAGAGCGTCGACGAAAACTACTTCAAGGCCAAGGGTCGTTGGACTGCCACTCCGCTTTTATCGGCGGCCCTTCAGACGCCAAAGCAAACAGCCGAGCAAGACCACACTCGATAGCAATAAGGC
The DNA here is from genome assembly GCF_029855125.1 of Methylocapsa sp. D3K7. Lineage (GTDB taxonomy): Bacteria > Pseudomonadota > Alphaproteobacteria > Rhizobiales > Beijerinckiaceae > Methylocapsa. The sequence continues at coordinate 3,878,570 of NZ_CP123229.1, read as the reverse complement.
GTCTCATCGGTCGGCCAGGCAATTTCTCTGCATACAACATGCATTGGGAAACATCAGTTCAGACTTGGAAAGTTTCGCATCAACGACAAAACTGCATCTGAAATTAGGAATGCAGTTCTCGACGCTTTATACGAAATGGATTCCCGAGCCTTCGTTTGGTTGACCCCTCAAGACTGCACCACAGCCCCCCAAACGCAAGGCGTAGTTCAAAATCCCCTGCCCTTTGAGCTTGCGCCCCGTTTAGCGTTTGGATCCCCGAACCCGTAGCTGCATTCAAACCGTAGCCTTGCCGGCCGCCGTTGCCTCCGGCACTTCGACCAGATGGCCGCTCTTCACATCGTAGTAATAGCCATAAATCGGAATATGGCCGGGCACCAGCGGGTACGAACGAATACGTTTGACGTCGTCCACAACGCTTTTCGCGAGGTCTTTAAATGTCAACCATTTCACGTAATGGCCGTGTCCACTGCCAGGACCGTGCCCGTAATCATGCCAGCCTGTTTCGTCGATCGTCGCGCCTTCGAGGCTCTGGTCGAGTAGGTTGCTGATGATCTCGTCGTCGAAAAGCTGCATGCCGCAATCGGAATGATGCACGACGAACCATTCCTTGGTGCCGAGTAGCTTGTAGGAAATCACCAAGGAACGGACTGCGTCGTCGCTGGCGCGCCCGCCCGCGTTGCGGATCACATGCGCATCGCCCTCGGCAAGTCCGGCATATTTTGCTGGATCGAGACGCGCATCCATGCAGGTGAGGATGGCGAATCGCCGCGCGGGCGGCAGGGCCAATTGAGATTTGGCGCCAAAACTCGCGGCATAGGCCTCATTGGCCTTCAAAACCTCCGGCAAAACCGACATTTACGTTTCCTCCGCGGCAGATTTGCTACCTGCGCTTGTTGTTTATGCGCTGATATTGGCGCATCAAGGTGACGGTACGCGAGGCAAAAGAGAAGAGAAAATCATTTTTCATTATTTCAATCATAATGAATATTTATATCATGCGCACACTGACAATGGTTCACGCCAGCTACGCTTTCTCCTTGAACCTGCGCCGGATCCGCGCCGATGAGTGATGCAAATGCGAAGGCCATCGCGGACTACCTCGCCAGACCTACTGAGGAATTCGTTAACGGGAGCGTTGTGGTTTTGCATAGCATTTCTCCTGCAAGCCGCGAACTACGACATCTTAAACTGGTATGGATCTAGCTACAGGTCTGGTTCATCCGTGGGGTTGGGGCTTGGCTGATATGGCGACGGAGGAAGACATCGCCAGTAATGCCTTTGAGGCACTGGCGCGGGCACATGACCGGCGTCACGCAGTGGCCGAACGGTCAAGCGTTTTTCAGCGCGCACCGCGCTTTGGCTTTTTGCCGAACACCTCATAGATTGCCGCGAGAACCGTCCGTACATCTTCATTCGCCAGATTGTAATAGATCGTCTTTCCGTCACGCTTCGTCTTGACGAGACCGTCGAGACGAAGGCGGGCGAGCTGCTGCGAGACGGTCGACTGCCGCAGTGCAAGAAGCTCTTCGAGATTGGTCACAGATTTCTCACCTTCAGATAGGAGGCAAAGAATCAAGAGACGAGATTCATGCGATAGCGCCTTGAGGAATCCGGTCGCTTGCTTCGCCCGCGCAACCATCCACTCGATGTCTGCCGAAACTTTGCAGAGCTTGCGCTGCTTGATCGTCATTTTATGTCCTACGACACTTGGGACCGAACGTGACACCACCTTTAATATTATTCGTTCTTTCTGGTGGTATGGTATTCTTCCATGAAATTTGAGTTTGGGGAGACTCCGATGAGAATGCAGTTGCCGCTTGGTGGGTTCATTTTCCTTTTTCTGGGTGCCACGACCATCTGCGCTCAGCAGCAACCTACGGTGAAGGCGACCACGTTGCTGAAGACGACCACAACGATTACCGGCCAGAAGCTAGAATATCCGGGGAACAACCCGCAAGTCGCCGTCACGTTGGTGGAGATCCCGCCGGGCGTCGACGTTGGGTGGCACGAACATCCGAATATCCGCTATGTCTATGTGATCGACGGCACGCTGACGATCGAGTTGGAGAATGGAACCCGGCGGGAATTCCCGGCCGGAACTATTTTCGTCGAGGCGTTCGGAACTAGGCATCACGGCATGAATGCCGGCTCGACGCCTGCTAAAGTTCTGTTCATTGACCACTCCGAAGAGGGACAATCCAATATGGTCAAGACCGAGCCCCCGGGACCGCATCACGATGCGCCGGAGGACCACCGTTAGGCCGCCTCGAGGTGGCGCGATTGCCTACAGCAACGGCGGCCTCGTGCTACGTGATTGCGGCCAGGTTGTCCGCTGGAGGCGTGTTAAATTGAGCCAAGAGTAGGCGATTTTCGAATCGATGTTCGTCGGTGATGAGCGAACTGAGGCGTTGATGTTTAGACACATTGGCACTAACCTGACGGCCTCTTGCCGAACCGTGGCGACCTGGGTTGCGGTGATGTCGGCAGTCAAAGCTGTTTCGTCATCGGGCTTCGTGGCAATCTTGCGCTGCGATGATCGATTCTGACCCAGAACGCGACAGGCACTACGTTCAGATACGACGAACGTCGCTTTCAGATCCGTTCGACTTCGTCGCCCAGTCCTCACTGAATAAGGCGCTCATTCTGGAAAGTCGCCCAGAAAAATTGTGCTGATGGACAAATTCGGATCCCATAAACGCATCGGCGTTCGGAAAGTTATAGAAGCCGCGGGTGCAGCAGTGAGCTTCCTGCCAGCTTATGGCCCGGACCTCGATCCTATCGAATAGGTCTCCGCCAAGCTCAAAAGCACATTGCCCAAAATGGCACGCCGAACCGTCGATGCATTCTGGGACACAATCGGAATTTCCCTCGATGACTTTTCTCGCGAAGAATGCTTCAACTACTTTCGCAATTAGGTCCACGTAATCAAAATACGTTCTAGTATGACCAGGCTGGAACCTTAGCAGGGATGTCGAAGTTGAATCCCCACGTGGATGAAACTGAGGAGTCTGGTCATGAAAGTTCAAGTCACACGTCCGTTGTCCGCTCTTTCCGTCGCGGCCGTATTGGTGTTCGCGCCGTTCGCTGTGTCTGCCCAGAACGCCCCCATGATGGGAGGCGAGATGAAAGGGGGAAACATGGGCGACGGCATGCAGGGCGGCGCCATGATGAAAGGCGACGACATGATGAAGGGCTGCGACATGATGGGCGGCGGCATGGAACACATGCAGCATATGATGTCGATGATGCATGAGAAGATGTCGCATGCCGGAGATCGGATCGCATCTCTCAACACCGAGCTGAAAATCACCGAATCTCAAATGCCGGCATGGACCAAATTCTCCGACGCTCTTCTCGCGTCCGCGAAGTCCATGGAAGAGTCGATGGATATGATGCACAAACATATGCAATCCGGTGTTATGCTCCCCCTTCCCGAAAAACTCGACCACCACGCCAAAATGGCCGCCGCGCATGTTACGAACCTGCAGGCAATCAAGGCGGCGCTCGATCCGCTTTATGCGTCGTTCAGCGACGAACAGAAAAAGATCGCAGACGATCTGAAGATCGGCCCCATGGGCCTGATGTGACGAACCAGCGGGCGCACATCGAGGCGCGCCGCTCTTGGTTAATCTCCACCCGTGTTTGCCAGCGCCACGGCAGAGAGCTTTGGCGGCTTACGTTTGAGCAGTTCGACAAGGCAGAGGGAGACAGCGGCTCGACCAAGTCATATCTGCTGGATGAGGAGTGGATCCGACCACCAGAACGCTGCGCAAGGTTTCGTCACCGGCGAGTGTGATGACGCGAATTCGGCTGCATAGCCGCAGATCGCTTTGGCCAGCCGCGTCCGATTGCAGATCAGTCGATCGCGCAGCCTATCAGCATCAACGTCACCAGTTTCTCGGTGTCTTCGCCGGCAAGGGCCGCATCGCTGTGATCGCTGCCGCACTCATTGGCACCGCGGAATACGCGAGCCAACCACGCAGGACTTGGCCGAGGCCAATTCATGCAAAGTCCGTTTGACCACGTCTTGATCTTAGATTTCGTATTCGCTCAAACGCGGCGCTAGATTGAGGATTTCTGGGTGCTCCACGAATGGATCACCCAGAAATCGCATCATAGGACTCTTTCATCGCCTTTCGAATCCAATGCTGCTGGCCGGGCTGGGCCTTCGTACATGTAGGTCATGAGGTGCGGACCGCATAGCGGTTGAAGTTGCCGAGACGTCCTGGAGACCACAAACGACCGTACTGTTTTTCCGGTCGCATAACCTGCCAAGGCGGGAACGCGATCCTGCTCGTAGCTACGCGTGCCCATTTCGCCGATCGCCTGTCTTTCCACGCCAGAGCCCTACGACCCTCTCAAGCTTGTTGCATAGCCTGTGGCCCTGCCCTTTCTAATCATCCCCGTTCATGGGCTGCATCTGGCGCCCGTGACACGCGGGGGCAGTCATGGGGGCATTTTCTCTCCTGTCAGAAGCGGTTTTGCGTGGCGCCCGCATGCTGCGCACCGCGCTCGGGCCGGCGATTGCGGCCTGGCTTGAAGAACCTGGCGTCATCGAGGTCATGCTCAATCCGGATGGACGTATCTGGATCGACCGGCTGACCGATGGGCTGGCGGACACGGGCGCATGGTTGGCGCCGGCCGATGGAGAGCGAATCATCCGCCTCGTCGCGCATCATGTTGGCGCGGAGGTTCATCCCAGTAGCCCACGTGTTTCGGCCGAACTGCCCGAAACAGGCGAGCGCTTTGAAGGCCTGCTTCCGCCGATCGTCGCGGCGCCTGCCTTTGCCATCCGCAAGCCGGCGGTCGCCATCTTCACGCTCGACGATTACGTCGCCGCCGGAATCATGTCGCCCGATCAAGCGAACGTCTTGCGGCTCGCGGTCGAGAACCGCCGCAATGTACTCGTCGCCGGTGGGACGTCCACCGGTAAGACAACGCTCGTCAATGCATTGCTCGCCGAAGTGGCGAAGACCTCCGACCGCGTGATCTTGATCGAGGACACGCGCGAGCTTCAATGCCAAGCATTGAACCTTGTGGCGCTTCGCACTAAGGACGGCGTCGCGTCGCTTTCGGATCTTGTTCGCTCCTCCTTGCGCCTGCGTCCGGACCGCATCCCGATCGGCGAAGTGCGCGGGGCCGAAGCGCTGGATCTTCTGAAAGCCTGGGGCACCGGGCACCCCGGGGGGATCGGCACGATCCACGCGGGGTCCGCGCTGGGCGCGCTGCGGCGCCTCGAACAGCTCATCCAGGAAGCCGTGGTCACCGTTCCCCGCGCGCTGATCGCCGAAACGATCAACGTCATTGCGGTCCAGGCCGGACGCGGCGCCCAACGCCGGCTCGTCGAGCTCGCCGCCGTCGACGGCCTCGATAAGCGCGGCGACTATCGCCTCGCCACGCTAGCCAAATCCACTTTCCTTGGAGATCCCGCATGAACAAACCTTTCCTATCACTTCGCGACTGTACCCAAATCATCTTCACCACGCTGCTGTCCGTCTCGTTGCCTTTGATGGCGACAGGCTCGGCGCATGCCGCCGGATCGAACATGCCCTGGGAGCAGCCGCTGCAGCAGGTGCTTCAATCGGTCGAAGGCCCGGTCGCGAAAATCATCGCGGTGATCATCATCATTACGACCGGCCTGACACTCGCCTTCGGCGACACGTCGGGTGGCTTCCGCCGGCTCATCCAGATCATTTTCGGCCTGTCGATCGCCTTCGCCGCTTCGAGCTTTTTCCTGACGTTCTTTTCGTTCGGCGGCGGGGTGCTTGTCTGATGGGCGGAATCTTGTCGCACGAATCCGTGGCGGGATTCGACGCGCCGGTTCATCGGGCGTTGACCGATCCGATCCTGCTCGGCGGAGCGCCGCGCGCGGTCGCCATCGCCAATGGCACGCTGGCCGCAGCCGTTGGGCTTGGCCTGCGGCTCTGGATCCCTGGTCTCGTCATTTGGGCGATCGGACATGCCGCCGCGTCGCGCGCCGGATCTCCTTCACGACCTGTTCCGCCGGTGCTTTCGCCGGCCCGGTTTTCTGTCTCATCTTCGCTCCTTGAAAGCCTACGATGAGCCAGAAACCCTCTCTTCCTCAACCCGTTAAATTTGTCTCAGAGGCGCTGACGCCGGACACATTGATGTGCGACCTGACTGGAGTCAGCATCGCAGCGCCAGGGAGAGAGTAACTTTAAGGCAGGCGCGCCGGAAAGAGTTTCGCGAGCCTGACGCCAGCGCGCCGCCGCTATTCTCCGCGATGCACTCGATGCCGCCGTTATTCGGCGACCTGCGGCCGATCGCTCTTCTCACGTAGCGGCCTTTGCAACGCCGTCGCTTCGTCGATCGATTGCGTAAGCCGCGTGTCCCATTCTTTCTCCCTCGCCATCAGCCGCTTACCGGTAGGCATGAACTATCAAAGGAAAAAAAACGTGTTTAGCACGCTTATGAATATCCTTCGACGTTGCGGTGTCGGATGCGGAGCGTTGGTCTTGGCTTTATTGGTCACTTGGCCTGGGAAGCCTTGTGACCACGCGTGCAGGCCGACTCACGACGCCTAGTATGCAAGCGTCCGGTTAAGTTGGCCTACATCAAGAATGTTTTTCGCCTTTTCGGCGACGGCTATTTGAACGACAGTTCTTTGCAATTTTCGACCACCAACCACTTCATGTCGGGTGGGTTTGTTTTGGTGAAGACTATACCTTCATTTACGTTTTGTTGGTTGCCACGCTCGTCAGTGCCGGAATCATACGCAAGCTCGAAACTGAACCGATTGGCTTCAGTCCCACCGCTTGGGTTGTTAATGCCAATGGGAATGATAACAACACTATTGATGTCGAGTTTTTTGCCCGCCGGGATAGTGGTTTGCGGAATGCTCGTAAAGCCCATGGTCTGTGCGAATCTCGGATCTGGATGCACAAAGCGGCGATTCCAATTCGATACCTGTCCTTCCGCTTGTGCAGGAGTGGATTGGTTCACATAAAGTCGCTCCGGCGTTAAAGAGAAGCTGCTGCCATATTTTGTATTGTCCACTGATTCGATTTTGAAGACAGCAAAGCCTTCGTCTGCCGCTGCGGTTATAGGGCCAGCTGGCGTTTCATAGCCTTTGCATATGCCGACCTGTTGATATGATATATTGGTAAGATTGCTAGAACTTCGACCGCATCCAGATAGCGCGATAGACCCCGCGACAAGCATTGGAACGGACAAAAAACACATTGTTGATGTTTTCATAGCACTCCATCCTTTAAGCGAGTTAGTTGCCCCGGGCGCAAGAGAGCGGCTCCTCCGTGTTCTCCTTTAGACTCGTCAGTGACCAGTCATTGATTGGCTCGGGCGTCGCCAGATTTTGTAAGAACAAAAGGAGTCAGAATGTTAACGCGTGATGTTAACGCGTGAAGTCCGGATTCGTCGCGTTTCGGTCTTTGTGGCTTCGTAGCACGATGATCCATCTGGGCTCAATCACGAGCAATGTGGCCACGCCAGCGACGCCGCCGGCGAGCTTGGCCAGCCGTTCCTGTAGCTTTTCACAGTCGTAATCGGAGGTCGTCTCGTCGATCTGCGCCTTGATCTTGGCAATGCGCGCTTCGATATCCTTCTTTTCACCGGCGCCGTCGATGATCGTGGTCGTTTCCTTGTCGATATGCACCCGCTTGGCCCGGCCGAGCATCTGCGGAGTCACGTTCTCAAGCTTGATGCCGAGTTCTTCCGAAATCAGCTGACCGGCGGTCAGGATCGAGAGACTGCTCTCGGCGTTGCGCGAAGTTTACCACGGCGACGGGAGATTTAGGGCGTCTATCTTGGTCTATGTTCGCGGGCCGAATTACGAACCTGGAACACAGCCGACGTCAAAGCGCCAATCGGCCGGTTTAACGATGCAAGCCTAACCAACCGACATGCTCAACGTCAGCGTGTCGGTTGGGTAGGCTCGCAGGGTCCTTGACTGAGGCTATGGCGCGCGTCGGCTTATGAAATCATTTGAACCTTTGAGGCCGACGACCTATAATTCAAGGCGGAGAGCAGCCCCATGTGCACGGATAATAGTTTGAGGGTTGGATCGGCGGGAGAACACCGGACGAATACGATTGCCCTCTACGGAATCATAGTGAATGGCGCGTTTGAACTTGGAGAAATCGCGCGTATTGAAATCGAGATCCAAAAATTAATTCCATCCCATTCCGCTCAACCCCGTTGCCCAAGTTGGCTTCCATCGGCGCCCACCCGCTGGCCGGCCCCCCCGCAACACTGAGGTAAGGGGCTCCTGCTTGCGGCTTTGTTGCATGCGATGCTCGCGAGTGAGGATTGCCCCCGTGCAACGAATATTAGGCGACGCGCACGCGGATTGGACGTCTGAGTTCCAACATTCGGTTAAGCGCCTTGACCGCCGACGTGCATCTTCACGTAAACGCAATGCGTCCCCAATCAAGCGTTTGTAGCGGCCGATTGCCGCTTCGACATTCGAACGCTGATTATAGCCGGATGTTTTCTGCCAATTCATACGCCAATGTTGTTTGATCGAACGAATGTGCAAGTCCCGCCGGGTCGGCGCTGTCCTTGCAACTGATCCGAGCACGGCTCCCTTGCACGGAGGAACGATGCACGCCACAGAGTTCTGCCCGACGCCCTGCATTTTACTCGGCCCGTCTGGGACGGGCAAAAACCACCGTCGCCCTGGCATTGGAGCTAGCGACCTGCCAGAGGGGCCACAGTGCCGCCTTCACGAGGGCGCACGAATTCATGAAGCGCGCGACGAACGTCGCCTGCGGGCGCTGTAAAAGCACCGCAACACAGTCAAACTGCTGATTGTCGACGAACTGGGCTACGTGCCGCCGGCACTTGATGGATTCAAGCTTGATGTCTAACCCCAATGTAGCCTAAATCATTAATCATTTTGGTAGGGCAAGCACATCGTTTGTTCGGCGCTTGACGCGCGCAACAGTGCTACCCTCACAATTGGAGATACAGATGCCAAATGGCACCGTGAAATGGTTCAACCCTACCAAGGGTTTCGGGTTTATTCAGCCGGAGAGTGGTGGCACCGACATTTTCGTTCACATAAGCGCCGTCGAGCGTGCTGGTCTGAGTAGCTTGAATGAGGGGCAAAAGGTGTCGTTTGACGAAGAGCGCGATCCAAAGAAGGGAAAGACCTCTGCCGTCAACATAAAGGCTCTCTAAGTTCCTACGATAGGAACAGCCGTGGCCGCCAGAGGGCGTTGTCATGTTGCCAAATAGAAGCACGCGGCATTGACACATCAGCTTAGTATACGTTTTTGAAGCCGTTTCAGGTTGGCAGCGTGGAACGCAAGCGCTTGATTTTGCTTGCGGCAGTGAAGGCTCACCGCCACTATTGACAAGCAATAACTGTTAACGTGTCAAAGCCCGTCCCGCCCATGATATCGGCGAGGACGAGGGGCAGAAGCGCTTCAAAAATCGCCTCCGGCTGCATTTCGAGCAAGCGAGCCGAACAAGCCTTTCGACTGACGCGCCCCTTGCCCTAATGCATGAGGCAACCTACATCTAATAGCCTTCCCTACAGATAGTCGTTGCGCTGGTTCCGAAGCTCGTTGGGACCCATGCTTGGCAAAAATTTGGGGCATCTGAAGAAGGAGCAAGGCAATGCACGCTAAAATTTTGCGCTACAATGCGACCTCGTCTAGAGACGTCCTTGCGCGCTTGGCTTTGCGACGGGCGAGCATCATGCACTTGGTGGACCTGAAACGCGGGGGTTACTCCCCATGTCGCACAGAATTGCGGATTGGCCGTCTTAGCGATCGGCCGATCTTCCTCCGATGCAAGCCATGCTGAAAGAACTGCCGATTCCATATTCGACCAAATAGGGATCGATCATTACATCGCAGGTCGCGGCGTAAGCCGATGCATGTGAATGGCGTGCTCGTGGCTCTTATTCGAGGATCTGCCCGAAATTCACCGCCGCCGCGAGATGCGATTGGTAGAGCTTGCGGTCTCACGCTTACCCGCGACATAAAGGCCTTCGTCTTCAAGTTGATGGTGTTCGATAAGCCGGGAATACGAGCGGCAGCTTCGGCGAAAAAGCCTATTGATCTGATGGCTCTGTCAGGCTTTGACACGTTCGTGGGTATACTTGTCAATCAAGTGGGCCGGTCTCACCCCGCATGTCGATAGTTCAATGCCTTAGGACACTTGTCGCCGATCAAAATCGGCTCGGAAATCGCCCACTCTTGGCCAATGTGACATTGCCGGACGAATTCATCTGCCAGTAGCATCCCGCAAGTGTGGTAGCCGGGGCGCGGTTACTTTACCTTTTGCGCGTCCGTGCTATTGGTCGGGGGACCGTCCAGCGGCTGGCCTTTCCCATAGGCAGTTTTCTTGTATTGATCGCGCTCTTTCGCAATCTTCGTGGTCCAGCCCGTGTTCCACGTGATCACGGCTGTATTGCCCTCCTCTTTCCAAGTACCGACCATTCCCTCGCCACGGCTCGCCTTAGCTACCCCGCCGCTCGAAAGCGTGATTTCGAAGGTCTGCCCGGCCGTGTCCTTCACCTTCCACACTCCTTCGAAGTCGCTTGCGGAAAGGCTGGAAAAAGTTGTCATGGCAATCGCGAAGACCGCTGCCAGGATAGCGGTTGTCGCTTTCCCGATCGTGTGCATGGTTTGAACCTCTAAAAATCAGCGTTTCAAAGCCCATTGGTGAGAACGTCTGTGCTTTGTCCGAAGTTCCCAATGGCGGAACAATCACGTGAGAAGCCGGGATGTCTGGCGGCAGCACGGGCGACATTCATCAACTTGCACCGACAACATAATCGAAGGCCGCCATGAGCCCGAAGCGCGCCTCGATCGTTTGAGTCGCCTCACGCTGCTCGATCCAAATGTTATGCGCTTTGTATACATTCATGGTCCGCCCGCTCTCTTATCGGCGCCGACAGCCATTCACTCAACTTCGACCAGCGCCGTCGACCCGACACATTGCGAACCGCGATGGCGACAGCCTTTTTCTGACCGACCAGCACGACCAGCTTCTTGCCCCGCGTGACGCCTGTATAGAGTAGGTTTCGCTGTAGCATGGTGTAGTGCTGCGTCATGACCGGGATCACCACCGCCGGATATTCCGAGCCCTGGCTTTTGTGGATGGTCGTAGCGTAGGCCAGCACCAGCGTGTCGAGTACGCCAAATCCGTAGGTGATGATGCGGCCGTCAAAGCTGGCGGTGAGCTCGCCTGCACAGGGATCAACTTCGTCGATGTAGCCGATGTCCCCGTTATAGACCTCCTTGTCGTAGTTGTTCTCGATCTGCATGACCTTGTCACCGGGCGCAAAGGTCCAACCAAACCTCTCGACCTTGCGCTCTCCGGCGGGGTTCAGCGCCGCCTGCAGTTCGATATTGAGCGAGCGTGCACCGATGCCGCCCCGGTTCATGGGGCACAGAACCTGGATGTCGCGAATGGGATCGAGGCCGAAGCGCGTGGGGATCCTTGTCTTGACCAGCTCGATGATGCGCGGCACGGCCGTTTCGGGGTCGTCTGCCGGCACGAAGTAGAAGTCACTCTTGGCTCCGGGCGCGCTGAGATCGGGAATAAAGCCCTGGTTGATGCGATGGGCGCTGGTGATGATGCGGCTCTGCGCGGCCTGCCGGAACACTTCGGTGAGTCGTACCACTGGCAAAGCGCCGGATGAGATCATGTCGGCCAGAACTTGGCCTGGCCCGACCGAAGGAAGTTGGTCGATGTCGCCCACGATTAACAGGGCGGCCTTGTCCGGCATGGCCTTCATGAGCGCCTGCATCAGCAGGACGTCTACCATGGAGGTCTCGTCAACAACCAGGAGGTCGCAGTCGAGTGGGTTATCGTCGCCGCGTTTGAAGCCGCCACTCTTGGGGTCGACTTCCAACAGCCGGTGGATGGTCTTGGCCTCGAAGCCGGTCGCCTCCGTCATACGCTTGGCGGCGCGACCGGTCGACGCGCAGAGCAGTAGCCTCACTCCCTTCGCTGCGAATATGCGCAGAATGGCCTTGACGATGGTGGTCTTGCCGACGCCGGGACCGCCGGTCATGACCAGCACTTTAGATATCAGTGCGAGCCGGATTGCGACTACCTGGCTTTCGGCGAGGGCAAGCCCAAACGTTCCTCGACCCACGGCAAGGCCTTGTCCGGATCGATCCAGGGCCAGGGCAGCCTGCCATTCGCAAGCCGCATCAGCCGGTCGGCGATGGCGCGCTCCGCCCGATGCAGACCTGCCAGAAACGCACAGCGCGTTTCGTCGACACTGTCGGCGATGACCGTGCCCTCGGTCAGTTCCAGACCAAGCGCGGTGCCGATCAGCTCCGGCGGGACCTCAAGCAGCTTCTCGGCAAGCGGCCCCAGCTCCTCCGTCGGCAAGCCGCAATGGCCTTCGTCCATGGCCTCGGTTAGCGCATAGGCGATACCGGCGCGAACCCGGATCATCGCCGTTTTTTCGATCCCAAGCTTCGTGGCGATCGCGTCGGCGGTCTTGAAGCCAATGCCGCGGATGTCGCGCGCGAGGCGATAGGGGTCCTCCGCCATGACCTGCACGGCGTCCGCACCGTAGGTCTTGTAGATGCGCCATGATGCCGATGAGGCCACTGGTCGAGAGTACGGCGCCGATCGCGGCCTGGCTCCAATGCACCTTTGTGAGCAGGAAGACTTTCACATAGGCCCCGAGAGCCCCCCACGCACATCGGCGAGGAAGAAATTGAGCCAGTCCAGAGCATTCAGCCGCATGCCAGGCTCCAATCTATATCCCTCTCCCCGTAGCACGCCCTGGACGCTGCCGATGCAGTCGAGGTGCGTAGGTGAACCCCCGGCGCGGACGCCGATCATTCGCTTCGGGAGTTCGAGTGATTGGGGTTCAGCCCAAGACCGATCGACAGGATGTCCACGAAATGCCTCTAACTTCTGGAGTTGTGTCCCGAGAAAGCGGTTCAGCCGATGCGAATAGCGAAGACGCTCTTATAGTAGGATGGGAATTCCATGAATGAGCGAGTAGTGTTTTTGATCGGCCATGAATTCTGAACAGCCCCTTTTTCGTGCGGTGGGAGGCGGCGTTGTCATGGGAGCGATTTTTCCGCACCGTTTTCATGCGGGGTTACCTGGAAGCAGGCACGGTGCCCGCTTAGCCTCAGCACCACGGCGCCAATCGCCGCACCGCTCCCTATCGTGCCCAAAGTAAAAGACCCGACAGAACAAAAAAAATGGTATTATTTCTCTTGTTTTCTGAGGCAACCATGTCAGCTCATGCATTCGAGGTGCTCTCACGAGCCCGCAATGAAATTGAGGTGTGCCATACGGCAGAGGGCCATCGATTCAAGTTTTTTGTCATCACGAATGCGCATGGCAAGAGAATCTTATCTGAATCAGCCGGGGTTGTTGCCAAAGAAGGCGCTACCCACACAGCGGAGTTCTTTTCCGGCAGTGCTCGTGCTTTTGCCATAACGGTGGCCCATCGATCTCACGCAATTGATTGAATTCGTCCGCGTTGCCGGCGGGCGCGACCGAGGTCGAGGTATTAATTCCGACGAGATACTCGCGGAATGAGCAAGCTGCTCATCCAACATAACGTTCGGCACACGTCGCGGATCGCGCTGCAAATAGTCTGCGCGCATCGGATTTTATGTACTCTTGGCGAGCGACCGCTGGCGCGCCAGAGGAAAACGAAGCGACCATCAATCTTTTCGAGATGCCAGGTTGAATGTGGCTTCGGCCGACGATTGCGCAGATGCGCCAGTATGTTCGAATTTGATTTTCGACAGGGACAGGTCCTGCGAGATCTCGTCGGACGCGGGCCGAAACGTCGGAAACGGGGACACACCGATGATGTGAGAGTGGCCGCCCAGCATCAGTGCGTAGGCGATGAGGGCGACGACCCATTGCGGTGTCGCGATTTCACCGGGGTTGAACCGGGTGCGGCCGGAGGCAATCGCCGCGAACGGGATGATAGAGGTTTGCGCCGCAAAGGACTGCCAGCCCCTGCCAAGCGCGCGGCGACGCTTGGCGTCAATCGACACGGTTCCGGCCAGTGCGGTGACGGCAAGGGCGCCAAAGAAGATGAACGAGGCAACATCACCGTTGGCGATCAGATGCACCACCGCCCATAAACCGACGCCAACGAGGAACGGATGGCGTGTTACCCGCACGACGCCTTCGGGCGAGCGCGCCACCCGGCCTTCCTGGCCTACGGAGGTGGGGTTTGGTGTGGTCAATCCGATTACCGCTAGGAGAACGGCGGGAAGCATAAGTATCATCGCTATCGGCTTCCACCACTCCAGAATGCCCCAGGTCGCCACATAGGGGGCATCCTTATAGGCTATCACGAGCCACACGATGGCGGCCAGTGAGACGATCGAGAACACCGCACGGTAGGCGCCTTCGCCAAGCGCCGCGATCGCGCGGTCGCGCAAAGGGGTGCCGGCGATGCCGAGATGGATTCCAGCGAAGCAGATCGCGCCCAGGACCAGGGACAGCATCGATGGTTCACCGTTCCGTTTCAATCTGAGCAGGATGCTCAAATTCTTTGGATTTGAGCGGTTCCTTCTCGATTAAATTTTCCACACGTAACCTTCTACCGCATTTCAACGTCTTCATCCCATGTATGGTATGAGCGCTTCGATTCCAGCCTTGGTGTCATTGAGAAGAGGCTTGCCGATTTCTGCCATAGCGTCGTTCGAACGAGGGACAGGGGCAAGGGTTCTGAAGCGTTCTACTGCCCATACCGCTATTTCTACCGCATTCCAGTCTTCGAGCGGTAATTCTCGGGCGAGGACTTCTCTATTTTTCTGCCACGCATCCAATGGGAAATTGCGAGCTGCAGCTGACGCCCAACGCTTATTATCAACAAACTCCATCATAGCTGTTTGGGCGGTGAAAAAATCGTCCGCGATCAATCGGGCGGCGGTCTTGAGTTCGTTGGCACGAAAGAGCTTATCTCTGGCCGCTTCTGCTTTCTCTTTTCTCACCGCGAGCAAATAATTAGCGCCTGTGGTGATCGCGGCTCCGATCAGAACACCCAAGAAACCGACCATCGCCGGAATTAGGGTATCCACATTTCATCCCTTTTCACACGATCACCCCGCCAAGAGGCTTGATGAAATCATGCCATTTCAATTAGCAGTTTGTGAGTTTTTTTCAACTCGACCGCTGAAAGCGGTCATTCGCTCGAGCCACCTGAATGACGCCAGTGAGCCGCTTCCGGACGAGCCGAAGCCCAAGTTTGACATCCTTCAATTCGGCAGGGCCTATATTTGCCTAACAATATCAAAAAAAGGCCCCTTTTGCCGAAGGTGCCATACTGAGAAGAAGCGATGTCGACTAGACGACAGTTTATCCAGGCCCTTCCTGCTACGGGAGCCTCTTTCGCCGTATCCGGTCACCTGGTCCTTAATGAGAGCCCCGCACACGCTCAAGAGGCGGCTCCTTCGGACGTTAAAGTGGCTGAGGGCAAGGCTCCAAGAAAGCCACCGTTGACGCGGGAGGGCAGGAATGCGCTAGCGGAAATCGGTGCCAAAATTGGTTTGATCTCGTGGCAGCTTACCCAACTCACGGAGCCAGCGCTGAAGGGTTTGGCGTTTGAGGTGCGTAGAACAGCCGAATATGGAGACGAGCCAGGACTATGGCTGGGGCAGCCTTTGATTGACCCCCCCGTTGCCGGCGGGGCGCTCATCTAAGTCCTGGAATTTTTCTGAACATGTCCCAATTGGGCAAGCCACTTCCCCCTCGTGGCTAGGTCGCCCTCTGGACCTGGGGATACAGCCTTTCAGCATGCCCCATAAGCCGTTGCAGCGCCCAACGACGCCAGGACCACCGTCCGGGTATTCAACGCCATCGGCAAGAAGACCCACCATGGGGCCAAATTGGCGTCAAGCTAGCTCTCGTTCGCCATCCAATGGCGGACCTTACTCTGACGGCAGCTGCCGATCCGCCACGCGCGCTGGGCTTCGGCCATTTAGTGGCTCGCCATATATATGTTAGCCGTCCGCTGCTTTACAGCCATTGCGGTGCCGCCGAGCAGCAAGACCGTCAGGCCGATGAAAATGGATGCCGAAAGCAAATCAAACCAGCGCATATTATGCGGCCGGGGCAAGGGCTGGATCCTGTGTGCAAGGCGTAACGGCTGCGGCATCCGGAAGAGGGCGCGATGAAGTTATGATAAATCCATCGCGTTCGAGAGCCGCGCGAATGCGCTGGGCTGTCGCAACTTCAACACGATATTGCGACCGTGGCGCTGGGCCGTTGACTTGCAGTAATGCGTTTCGAATTGCGGCGGCTAGGGTTTCGTCAACGTCAACCATCGAAATTCTCCAAAAGAATGCCGGGCGACTACAAAATAAAAAACCTATGTGACCGCTGAAAGGTTTCTCGGAAAGACCCAAACAGATATGCGGGTATCCTTAATGTTGCGTTAACGGATGGCCCCCGCCGCGCACCATTGCCCGCGATTAGCGAACCTCCGCAGCGTATTGTTTTGATTGAACTGGCACAACTTTTGCGGATTTATTTGCAGCATAGTTCCTCCCGAGCTTGTACTAACTTGCCCCTAATCCGGTAGAACCCCATTCTGCTGTCGGATAAGTGGCCATTTAGTTTTACACCACCCACGCTCAGAGAAGTCATCCTTGTCAATCCTTGGGCAAACTCGACGTTCCACGCTTATCGACGCTGCCTGGCGCATGGCGTACCGCCTTGGTTTCCCGCTGGCCCGCACCTAGTGGCGACTGCGGCGTCAGCCCCATGAGGGGGCGCTGGTGGCGGTCTACGTGGGGCGGAAGATCTTAGTGGTGCGCTCGTCGTATCGGATCGAATGGAACTTCCCGGGTGGCAGTGTACGCCGCGGTGAGACGCCGGAAGAAGCGGCGCGACGCGAGCTCGCCGAGGAGATTGGGCTGACGGCACACCAGCTCATCCCAGCGGATGTCACATGCGGAATCTGGGACGGGCGAAGAGACCATGTGCATTTCTTTGAATTGAGACTGGATCGGCTGCCTGAGTTGCAGCTCGACAACCGCGAGATCATCTCCGCACGACTAATGTCGCCAGAGGAATTGGATGACATAGAGCTAACGGGACCTGTCGCCCCCTATGTCGGCAGGAGGCTTCCATCCCAACTGCGGCATTACGGATGATCCTTTTCCGACGCCCCCCTTTACTGCCAGCATCCTATAGTTCCTCAATCATTGGGCACCAGTCATTTCTGGCCGAAATACCGCCGCCGTATGAAACCAAAGATACCTTCGCCATTGAGATCCTGCAGCTCGTTGCGCATTTCGGCAACAAGCCTATCTTTTTCCTTCGTAAACTCTTGAGATTCGCTCAAGGCATCAGCGAGCTTGCGTTCAAAGGTCTCAACCGAGGATTTAGCTTGAGCAAGATCGGCAACAAGCTGTTCTTTCTCGTCAAGGAGAGCGCGAACTTGTTCTTCGAGCCGCGAGACGGCGCCCGAATGATCGGAATTGGAATTATTGGAGTCATCCATCTTAATCCCCTCCCTTGTGGCCAATTGCGGTGCTAGAAGAAAATGTCAGCTCCGCTGAACCAATACCGCAGCATAACGGATGATCCCTTTCACACTTTTGATTGATGACTTAGTCCAATCGGGTGATGATTTTCCGTGAAATTTACCTAGGTTTTTCGTGTGCCGCATTACGGCACAGATGATTGCCGATGTCCCACTTCGGCATGAATTGGTGTTAAGCGTACCGCCCCCGGTCTGGACACCAACCCCAGCCCGGGGGTTTTTGTTGGCACCCTCACGCCTAGTGCCCGGCCGGATGATCCCATCGAATAGTCGCGGGTCGGGTGCCAAAATCTAGGCATCCAATCTCCCCATTTGACGGCAGCGACTAGGGCGCATTGTATAATCAGCGTCTCGTACCCGTTGACTCGAATGACGTAACCCCCGGCGGCTCTGGCGGGGAGGATCGCAGGGGGGACTGCCTTGGTTATGTCCTCAACGCCAAGGCAGCGGCCCCTGGTCTGGTCGAACACTTCCAGATCAGGGGTTTATGGAAGTCCACTCTCACGCCTCCGGCCGCAAAAGCTTGTCGGCGTGCGCCAGCATCCTAGCCAGCACCCAGCATAGCGCGCGGAGCTTCGGGGTGTGTGATAGCGGAAGCGGAGGGTGAGGATGACGGGCAGGCTCATGCGGCCTTCCCAGCGGCAGCGTCTTCAGCGCTCCCCTCAAAATGCTTCGCCACGGCGATCAGGACCGCGCCATATTCATTGCCAAAACTAACTTCTGCGCATTGCTTCTCCTCCTCCGCGAAAGCGGAATGGCGCTGCCTCGTTCCAGCAACATCGTTTTGCGAATGGACTGACAGCTGGCCAAAGGTTACGCACTGGTTTGCACTCAATGAGAGCCGATCACTTTTTGCCTTTGCTGGAATGTGGCGCCCGTGGATCGGCGAGCGGAAGGGCGAGGCCGGCGAGCACAAGCTCTCCGCATTCCTGACCACGGAATCGAACAAGACGGTGCGACCGATCCACGCCAAGGCGATGCCGGTCCTACTCACGACAACTGAAGAATGCGGCCCTCGAAAAGGCCGGCGTCGAGTTCACCAATGGCGATCAGCCCGGCGTCAGGCTCGCGAAGCCGAAAGCGAAGGCGGAATTAAGGCCCGTAAGCGACCAGGAAAGCTAGGACTGCGCCCATCACCATCAAGGACCCAACCAAGGCCATTCCTTGGTTCGCAGAGGTTCGCCAATACCACAGCTGAATCTTCATCAATTTCCGCAATATCGAAACACCGGTTCATGGAAATCAAAAATCGCACGATGCTACTTTTGAGATCGGGTGACCGCCGCAGGAGGGGATAGGAGCCGAAGCACGCTGGAATTCGCAAGACCCAATCGCGGCGTCTAAGCTCTCTTTGGCTTGACGACATTAAGCGCCACAAATGCAGGGCGTCAGGTTGCAGCGGAACATTATGGATGGGGGGGTGTTTCTTTCATGGGCGTCGGCAAATAAGAACCCACGCTCACTGCGCAAACCAGGGAGTCATTCAATGTCGATTGTAAGTATTATAGCCCTTGCCGCCCTCCTATGCGCGTTCCTCTTCCTGCTCATCAGTCTCCGTGTCCCACCTTTATACAGCGACCCGGAAGCGAAGAATAAGGTCAAAGATTTGAACACCGAGAAGAACGCTGAGAATGACGAATAGCACCAGCGTCGGGTTCGTTGCCGAGTTATGGTGGCGGTCCGGGCATGCGCTCAGACCGCGGTATCGTCAGCAAAGAAACTGTCGGGCGGGTCGGCACCGAGCGACGTCAATCGTGGATCGAAGCGGAATCGGGTCGCACAGTAGGGACATAGGATTGCGTCTGCCTCGCCCATATTGATGTAGACGTGGGGGTGATCCTGCGGTGGGGACTCGCCAATACACATGAATTCCTTCACCCCGATGCAGATTTCCGGGACGCCGCGGTCGTTTTTGAACTTCGGATAGCCGCCAACAAGTGCCATCGCGGTCGCCAATTCAAAGATGAGCGCTCGAGCAATGGCGCGGAGATTTGCGGCGCGCGTTTTTCACTCTATCAGCCAACCTAATTCGATTGCGGTTCCGATGGCTGCGGTTCCGGTTCCGGCGGCGTTTTGGACTCTAAGCCTATTTGGAAGCCTTCGTCATAGCCCTTTTGCTTCGCGGCCGGCCTCGTATCCCTCAGCATGGCCGGCCTCGTATCCCGCTTGTAGTCTGGCTTCATGTGCTGCAAACGCCGCATCGACGTCTGCAGCTGTTCCGGGGGACGCAAGACTTGAGCTAGAGGTTTGTCCCGTAAGTCTTCTAAACTGAGCGTTTAGATCGGCAATGAACTTCTCGAAGTCCTTGGCTATGCCCCCGTTCGATTTTAACGGATTCCACGCCAAACTATCACTAAGATAATGATCCCGATACCTATCGCTAGAACGGAGCTCATGACACAGATCCTTTGGCGTTCTTGAGCCGACGGGGGGTCACGGAGAATTGAGCGGAGCATCTAAACTCTTTGCTGTCGCGCAGCGTTTTGCTTCACAGTAAACTCCCCTCGGTAACCTGGCCCGCCTAAACGGCGGGCTTTTTCAGAGCCCCACAAGAGCGATTGCGATATCGGCGCAGCATCCCGCCTCAAGCGCCAGGACAATGATTTGATTGTGATCGAGAGCGCTGAGGCAACGACGGCACTCAAGCATAATTTCGATGTGAGGTTTGCTAACGGAGAAGTTTGGCAGGCTGGCGCGAAGCCGTGAGCGTCTTGTTCCCCGAGTGGCGCATTACCAAGAATCAATCTGCCAATCACATCGCTGAAAGGTTCCTTCACCTAAATATATTCCCACTAAGCTCTGACGGCTGCGGGCGCTGACAAATGTCCTCCCCTGAGGCGCCCGCAGGACCGGTTCCCCCTGTTTAGGGAGCGACAAACCAGCCTCACACCGGTTAGCAATTAGACATTCGAAGAGAAGCGGGGAACAGAAGCAGAGAGATGAGGCAATGATCCATTCATCGCACCGGAATCTCAGGACCAAAGCAATCGCTGAAGTGTTGGCGATGATTGCCGACGCTCACCCTGAACGCGCGACACATCATCCGCGCGCCATTCATCCGCGCGCCATATGCGAGAGTGATGAATGGTTGTGGGAAAGCGCAACCGAATTTTGCGCTGCACTGGATCGCTATGCCGAGCGCGCAATTCGGCTGAAGAGAGAGGATCGCTGAATCCCTCTCATGCTTGATTTACCATCGGGGAACTCTGATACCGAGGCCGTGCCACCAAAATTTCCCGGGATTTTTGGTGCTCAATGGTAGACCAGTGCCCGAGCGTCTTTAACCTCAGTGACCAAAACGTGATCCTAGCAGTTCCGTCTCGGTCAGTATTCGAATATCGCTCTGTGGAGTTGAAACCATCAAGTCCACAAGCTTCCAAGAAACTCCCAACGCAGTAAAATAATTCCGGAAGTAAGCGGTGATAGGGGGCGCAAATGAACGCTCTATGACAGTGTCTATCGGGACTGACCCCCGGTAGGTTTTTCGCCATTTCTCAACCATCGCTGGGTCGAGTATAAAGTTGTGAACGCCAACTTGTGTGTCTGGGCCGACGAAACGGCGTACGCCGCCAGCGAGGATAAAGGTGCAGGCGGAATAGCAGTAAGCCAATTGCGAATCCGGTTCGCCAATTGGCCCGTCCCACGTCCCTTGCTTGCAGCCAGCGGGTGCATTTGTGCATGGATCGAAGGCTGTTCTGCCGACAGCGACATCAAGTTTGCGCGACCTTATAAGAAACCCCATGAGCATCGCCTGATTCGACTTGCCCCCGTGCGAGTGAATGAGGATTGGCAATTTCCTCCCCCCAAGCGAATTGATAACCTTGCGGAGTAGCTCTGCCGAAGCTGCAACGATTTCGCCTTCCGCCGAAATCCACTCAGCACATTTCGGTTCGCATCCTGCCCGTGAACTGCGCACCACGACAATGCGCATTGGTTGTTCCGTGGAGATCGAGGATTTGTCCGGCTCTGAGCGTGTCTCAGCTCTTCCCGCTGAACAAAGGAGCAATATGGCGAACAAAGAAGAAAGATATCTCATTGCGCAAACTAACCACGTTCGAGGCATTCACACACAGCAGGTCCATCCCCATCCCCGCCATCGACGATAACTTGCGCTCACGTGAGCCCAGTCACCGCAACTTCGCTGGAGATAGCGGCGAGTTGACAAATCCTCCCGTGAACGTCGAGAACGGCGCCGAGATGCCCGAAACCGGGATGGGAATGTTCATTTAGAGTTCAGGGGCCAGCTTGAGCGGACCGTTTCCGGCGCAATTCATCGAGGGCCACGGGGACAATTGCCGCCACCGCGCGCGGCGTCACGGAATGGAAGAAATCCGACAAGCGCTGGCTCTTCCCGGCTATTTCAAGCACATTCTTGTAGCCCGCCGGATTATTAGACGCGAGCATTCTGCCGACGCTATGGGCGATTCTCTGATCGATCTTGATGGTGCCCTGTCTCGCCAGATGCCCCAGCGCCACGCCAGCAAGCGCTCCCGTCGTGAAAGAACCACCATGCAGATAATCCACGGCTCCGCCCAATCCGCCCATACCCCCCGCCATTCCCAGTGCCGCAGGCTGTCGCGCCGTGGTTGAATTGCCCAGCGCTTTGCGCAAGGCGTCCATGGCTGCTTCGGTATTCAGATAGGTCTCAAAACTTCCTGCCAGACCGAGAAGCAGTGCCTTCGCGATGGGCTTATCCATGGCGTCGCCCTTGGCAAATTGACAATGCGGCCCGGCAATCGCCGCCTCGAAGCGGCCTAGTGGTGGTCCTCCGTCGCCTAGTGATGCGGTCCTGGGGCATCGGTCTTAACCATATTGGATTGGCCCTCTTCCGAGTGGTCAATAAACAAGACTTTAGCGGGCGTCGCGCCGGCATTCATGCCGTGGTGCCTAGTTCCGAACGCCTCGACAAAGATCGTTCCGGGCGAGAATTCCCGCCGGATTCGTTTTAGAAAGCTGTTTTCAAACGGTCAGAGCCCGGCCCGAAGGGGACGCACCAGACATTGTTACCGCCTATATCAAAGTTGGGTTGTCCCATTTCCACGCTATGAGCGCCAAATTCCGCACGCTAACGCAGCACCTCTTCCAATAGTCCAGAGCCGCAGCTTTGATGGGCAGCAGCACATTCTGCGGGAGCACTGCAATGACGACCAGACCAGATCGGGCCATCGGTACGACGCGCGCGTCAATTGCAAAATGAAGACCGCATTCCTGCTCATGGCACAATACAACGGCAAGGCGATCATTCCGATCAATGACGTATGTCGGGACTATTTTCTCCACCTAACACCTAGCAAACTGGTTCAGAAAATCTCAGCTGGCCAGATCGCGATGCCGCTTGTCCGAATTGAAAGCAGTCAAAAAAGCGCCAAGGGTGTCCATCTCGCTGATTTAGCCGAGTACCTCGACGCTCGCGCCGAGGCAGCCAGAAAAGAGATGATTGCCCTCACCAGTTGACCTAATAGCGTCGCTAACCGGGCGGGGTCTGAGGAGTTCAGCTTCTGGACCCTCCGGGTCCAACCACGTGCGCCAGCTCTCTTGCTGGAGTACAGCGACTTAACGATCATGATATGGGCGACATCGGGACTTGGCCCGTTGTCAGCATTGTGAAGCACTCCGCACCATCGAGTGCATCTTGCCGAACGGGCCCTGCGGTGCAGAACCAGTCTTCTCCGGGAACCGTAAAACTCCATTTGCCTGGAGCTATGGCCGAAAGTTGGTGACAGCGTAATGAGGTGAGGCGGCGTATCGTGGGGTGTTCGAAGCTCCACTTTCCATTAAAGGAAGATACGCCGTGACCCAGAATAATATCGTTAAATTCGCCGAGCCAGGTGCATTTGAGGATCCACTTACTGAAGTTTTGCGCTGCGGGGCGCGGAAGCTTTTGGCCGATGCCATCGAGGCCGAGGTTTCCGATTTCCTTGACCGGCATTCCCGCTTTTTGACTGAGGAAGGTCAGCAAAGGCTGGTTCGCCATGGGCATTTGCCCGAGCGCGAGATCATGACCGGTATCGGTCCGGTCGGCGTGCGCGCGCCCCGGGTTCGCGATCGTGTCGGCCAGGGCGAGGCGCGCATCCGCTTTTCGTCGGCGATTCTGCCGCCCTATGCGCGCCGATCGAAGAGCCTCGAGGTGTTGATCCCGATCCTCTACCTGAAGGGCATATCCACGGGCGATTTCGAGGAGGCGCTGGCCGCGTTGCTTGGCAAGGATGCCGGCGGCCTTTCGGCATCAACCGTCGCAAGGCTTAAGGACGCTTGGGTCGACGAGCACGTGCGCTGGTCGAAGCGTGACCTTACTGCCAAGCGCTATGTCTACTTTTGGGTTGACGGGATCTACGTTCAAGCTCGGCTAGAAGATGACGCTCAGTGCCTATTGGTCATTGTCGGTGCGACGCCGGAAGGCAAAAAGGAATTCGTCGCTCTCGCCGACGGTGTCCGCGAGAGTACGCAATCCTGGAAGGAAATGCTCCTCGATCTGAGACGACGGGGGCTTACGATCGGTCCCGAGCTCGCGGTTGCCGACGGCGCACTCGGGTTCTGGAAAGCACTCGAGGAGGTTTGGCCAAAGACCCGCGGTCAACGCTGTTGGGTGCACAAGACCGCCAATGTTTTGAACAAGTTGCCAAAGAGCCAACAGGCAAAGGCCAAGCGCGCATTGGAGGAGATCTGGATGGCCGAGACCAAGAAGGATGCTCTCGTCGCCTTCGACGCGTTCGTCGAAATCTACGCCATCAAATATGAGAAGGCGGTCGAATGCCTGACCAAAGATCGCGAAACTTTGCTCGCCTTCTACGACTTCCCAGCAGAGCACTGGAAGCATCTGCGCACGTCGAACCCCATCGAGAGCACATTCGCGACCGTGCGCCACCGAACGATACGCTCCAAGGGGTGCCTATCGAACAAAACAGCTATCGCCATGGTCTTCAAGCTTGCTCAAGCGGCGGAGAAACATTGGCGTCGCCTCGATGGAAAAAGTCAATTGCCAAAGGTCGTTCTCGGAGTAAAGTTCACTGACGGAATCGAGGTTGCAAAAGAACAAGTTCAAACTGCCGCCTGACCTCGCTCGTCACCAAAATTCAATCATAGCTCTTTGCCTGATCGTTTCTGCTTTGGTTTAGAGGGCCTGGCGAACTCAATGAAGTGAGAAGCAGGGATTGGGCGTGTATTTTTGCTGAATAAACCGCCCTCGGAGCGGAAAATGAAGATCCGCTTCTTGCTGCGAGCGCTCGGTACCAAATCCACTCGGTCAACTCGTCGCCATCACGGGTGCGCATAAAGATCGGCGCGGTATCGCGGATGCGGATCTCGTCACGCAGGATCGCGGGTTCCTTCGGGCACACTCTCGCGGATGCCGTGCTGGTGCTCAGGAGCGGCATCGACGCACCCGCCGACGGTATTCCTCTCATCGACATCGGCGGCGACTCCTCTGCGAGCTGCAGTCCATTCCATATACGCGCCCTGCCCCGCGTACGTGCTGATGCTCGACAATTGCGAGCTCGACCGCTGCGGCGTGACGCTGCTCGCCGGAAAGGCCGTCGGCGCGGTGGCCACACCTTGGTCGTGACCGAACTTCTTCGGTTTCTGCAGGGTGGCCTGATCCACGAGCTTATCGATCTGGACCTGAAGTCTCCGGATTACCGGAACGCGGTGACGACGCAGCACGATTTCAGTACCCTGAATCCGGGCTATGTTCTTGCGGGACCGTGACCGGTCGCGATGTCGTCAGGGCACGGCGGAGGATGCCTAACCGCACCGAACATCGCAAATCGGAAGAGTGCAATCGCGTAGATTGGCGAAGTACGCTGCGAAACGCTGCAAGGGCCAAACGAAGGCGGGAACGCGACATAGTTCGCCTGCTCATGCTACGAAAGTGGGTCGGCACAGCGTTTGGTACTGCACGGCTTATCGAGTTCGCCTTAAGTGCTGACAAGGCTTTGCTTTTTCGCTCAGTCCATCCAATCCATCATCGGCGCCACGCAAAAACGATAGGTGGAATCGCCGGTTTTCATCGCTGATGTGACGGTACTCATGTTCTTTTCGTAGCACGATCCAATAGTGCTTCTCGATCACTCTCAAACGTTGCACGGGAACGTTTGAGAGTGATCGGCTTCTGCTTTCGTATTTTCATATACGTCCAAAATCGTTCCAGGCGGCTATGAAACTGCAATGTCCGGCGCCGCGAGGACGCGCTTCAACGAAGGATCGGCGGCCAGTGCACTGCCGATCATCTTTGCCGTTTCTGCTTCAATCCGGCTTTCCAAAAGTTGCATGAAACTCTGCTTGTCGAGGCCTGGCTCGATGGGCTTGAGAAAGCTTATGGAGACCGCCCCGGGATGGATCGACAGACTGCGGCGTGGCCAGAATAGCCCGGTGTTCAAGGCAACCGGGACACAGACAGCTCCGGTATCGGCGTAAAGATGCGCAACCCCTGACTTGTACTCTGGCGGCGCCCCGACGCGTTTGCGCGTGCCTTCGGGGAAAATGATCATCTGGCGGCCTTGCGCAAGCGCCTCGCGCACTTGTCTTGTGAGATCGGGCAAGGCCTGGCCGCGCTTGGCGCGGTCAATGGCGACTTGCCCGGCGCCCTTGAGGTACCAGCCGAAAACCGGGATCGCTGTTAGCTCGCGTTTGAGAATGTAGGAAAAGTCCGTTCCCTTTGTCGTAAGCGATAAGGTTTCCAGCGCCGACTGATGTTTTGCCGCGATGATGCAGGCGCCTTGCGGCAGATTTTCAAGGCCGCTCCATATGATTTTGGTTTTGCAAATTTTTTCGAGAAACCAAACCAACGAGCCCGTCCAGAACTTTGCGTAAGCCTGTACCTTATGGCGCCCCATAAAAAGCACAGGCAGTCCGGCAATCGCGAGCACGGCGGTCGTCAGATAAAAAGCCGAGTGAAAAAGGAGCGAGCGGATCAAAATCATGCGCGCAATCGTGAAAAGCTGGGGGAGTCCCGCAAGTTATCCGAGCGGGCCGGGCCTTGGGCTGCTTCCTTCTAAAGGGCTAACCCCGTGAGGTAAAGGCGCGGGCCAATGGGAGGATGCAAAAAGATCTCATGGGTCTGGGAGGTCCCGCCCAGGGCCTGGCGCTTTTCTTGCTTGGGACTTGGCCTGGAAGCTATCGGCGGCTAAGATAAATTCATGCGCTGCTGTCCGTGTTTTGTTCTCGGGCTCATGCAACTGCAAAACGCGCGCGCACATTCTTACAATTGAAACCCGTCACCATCAATAACATATCTTCGAACGTCTATTGAGAAACTCAAACGGGTCTTGTTCCGCGGAGTCCTTAGGCAAAAAGTATTTTGTCGCATGCGCCATTACGCACGTGCTTGCACCCGTCATACGTTGGTGGAGTGATAACGTGGGAGGAAGATTGGTTCATGCGTCGAAGTCTAACTATTGGCCTTGCGGTCTTAACTTCAATGTTCGCGTTGCGGTTATCAGAGAACGCTTCAGCGGCAAATTGAAAGTGAACTTCGCGAATAAGTCTTGGGGACCAGCGGCGGCCGCTGAGGGCATAAAAGTTTTCAATAAGTTGTGCCCTAACTTTGTTCCCTTCACCGCCAACACCATCTACGAGTGCGGAGTTTTGAATTCTACTGCGATCTCCGTAGTAGCATTGGGGGTGAATGCGTAGGGGGTCTCGTCGACATACCTTCGCCATACAAGGTGGTATGTACGACTGAAAAAGCCTGCCTTAATATCGTGGCGCAAAAGTTCAATGTCTTCAACCGCAACGCGTCGGTGCGGTGCGGATGCACCACAGATACGACGGTGGTGCATCGTCACGACACTCACATGCAAACCAAGGTCAATGCAATTCCGTAAACATTCATCTGCTTTGGTTCGCTTGATGGTCACGCCTGATTTATACACAGAAAAAGCCCTTATGGATCAAGGGCTTTTTTCCTGAGCACGAGTCTTGAGATACGCACCGGAGAAGACATATGAGCGGCCGAGTTTGCATTCACCATCAAAAAAGCGAGAAGGCCAAATGCTGAAGGGTGACACGGCGTGCCCTATGCGTGAGAGTTTTTGAGTGATGAACGATGAGAGGCCGGAATTGATGGGTCGCGCTTCTTTGCTCTCCCATCCCTCCCTTACTGAGCTGAGCTTCGTCAAGGAGGCCACCGCTGAACAACAGATTCTTTCGTCTCGAAAACGGTTCGCTGTTCTGGACGGTCTGCGCGGCGTCGCGGCCTTGGTAGTCGTCCTGTACCACAGTTTTGACAGCGGCGGCATAGTGCCAAACGGTGAGCTTGCGGTTGATCTGTTCTTTATCCTAAGCGGCTTCGTTATCACCTATTCGTGGGATGACCGTCTCGTCTCACCAACCAGCAAGGGGCAGTTTGTGCTCAGCCGCCTCATCCGGCTGTACCCGATGCTGTTCATCGGTGCGCTAGGTGGCATCGTCTTTGGTGTGATCCACAACTTCACCAATCCGTCACAGGCATATAGCTACCCCGCCGGCGCTATATCGGCAGTTCTCTCGCTTCTGGTACTGCCCTACCTTCAGCCAAACTCTCTCAACAATTTTGTTTTTACCTTCAGTCCACCCATCTGGTCGCTGTTCTTTGAGGTCGTCGCCAACGGCGCTTATGTTCTATTCGTCCGCTTTCTATCCATTCGTGTACTCACCGCGCTCTTGGTTATCGGTATGATCGGAGTCGTCAGCTTGGGGGATTTGGGGGGTGACCAAAAGACCAACTTCGTGGCGGGCTTCCCTCGGGTAATTGCTGGTTTCTTCGGGGGTGTCTTGCTTTTCAAGCTTTGGCGATCTGGGCAATTGCCAATAATGCGCGCCAATATATTCATCTCCTCGGCAATAATTCTTACCATTTTCGTATTTTCGATCAAGATCCGTGGTTGGTTGTATATTCCTGCCTTTGGGCTGCTCATGGTCGCGGTCATAAACGGTATTAACAGTCGACCTGCCCGGACGGACGGGTGGTGCGAATTCCTAGGGTTGGTGTCATATCCTGTCTACTTGGTTCATCCGATGACCCTGTATATGATCATGTTCATCGGGCATAAAATCACACTGAGTGACAGCCTTTTTGATGTATTTCTGGTCGGGCACCTGATCGCAATCCTATTCGTTGGCTATATATTTGCCAGATATTATGAGACCCCAGCGAGGTTGTTTTTGAAACGAACGTTGAATCGCAAGAAACTCGACCACGTCGTAAGTTGATTTGTTCAGGAATCGAGACGACGTCGTCCAGCATAGTAATCTGCAACGCAAGGCCAAACGTCCGATAGCTACGCCGCCATCATCGACGCTGCATGCGAGGCTTGGCGAAAGCTCATCGCTGAGCCGCAGACAATCACCTCAATCGGAATGCGCGATTAGGCGCACGTCAGTCAATCCTAATGACCTTTGGTATTACTTCTTAGTATACTTTCTGATCTGTCAGCTCGGGAGCTGTCAAGCGCGATGTTTGGTCGCGCCTCCTCTTAGAGCAGCACAATTTGCAGCATCTCTCAGCCGCTGTGTTATACACCTATTGGTACTGCCGCGCGGTACTTTAATCCCATTGCAGACGGCCAGGAGCAACTTTATGCAGACCATGGTAAGGGAATTCATCGAAAAGCTTGTTCCCCAAACTTTGATCGGTCACATCGAGTATAGAAGCCAAATCTACAAAAAATTTTACGGATTCGGCCCAATGAATGGTCAAACCAGCCGCATGGAAATCTGCAGAAAAATTTTTAGTAACTTTGGGATAACAAAAATAATAGAAACTGGAACCTATCGTGGTGGCACCACCTCATGGTTAGCTCAATTCAACCTGCCTATAACAACAATTGATGCCAAAAAGAGATATGTGGTCTTTTCTAAATTGAGGCTGAGTAAATTTCCAAATATAGAGGTGTTTCATGGAAACTCCGTTGATGTGCTGAAAACGATCCTTAACAAGGAACGCGATGAAAATATGCCCTACTTTTATTATTTAGATGCGCATTGGTATGAATATCTTCCTCTTGCCGATGAGTTGCATCTTATTCGCGACCGAAATCCAGCCGCGGTCATCCTCATCGACGATTTTCAGGTTCCAGATGACTCGGGCTATAAATTCGATGATTACGGAGACGGCAAGAGTTTGACCCTCGAATATTTGGCCAGAAATGGGGTGTCTGATTTCGACATTTTTTTCCCAAAAACACCGGCGGTTCATGAAACAGGCGTCACACGCGGCTATTGCGTGCTGACTTGGAACGCGTCGGCGGCAGAAAAACTTGCGGGGTTCGATTTGCTGCGAAAATGGCCAAAACCGAATTGAACGGTGCATAGCTTACCATGCAGCCTGGGGACTAGGGCTGGGCGCCCACGTGGTGTTTGTTTCGTAGTTTTGCGGAACGCTCTTACCTTGCGCATAGGGTTGCTCAAGAGGGCTTTACGCGGGAGGCAACGGCCGCACCGAGGCGGCGATGGCGCGTAATTCGCCCGCAACTCCGGGATATTTCTTCGCCAGCGCTTCGACATCGCCAATTTCCACATCCGCTGGCACGACACCCGGCCATTCTGT
Organism: Methylocapsa sp. D3K7; assembly: GCF_029855125.1. Lineage (GTDB taxonomy): Bacteria > Pseudomonadota > Alphaproteobacteria > Rhizobiales > Beijerinckiaceae > Methylocapsa. Next base: position 3,848,562 of record NZ_CP123229.1, on the reverse strand, counting down.
GCTCCCCCCCAGAAACCAATGGCCTTGCCCGAGCAGGCGAGCGGTATGAAACGTGTGGCCGGGGATCAATTGCTGCACGTGCTGGCCCTTGCGCAAATCCGGTCCGACGATGAGGAGATCGGTGGTGCCATCGGCGTGCAGCAGGAACAGCTCCAGGGGATCACCAAGGTAATAATGGTACAATTGATCGTTTCGGATACGGTGAAGCCGCACGGGCGCGGTTTGTGTCACTAGAAAATAAAGTGCCGAGCCCAAAGGCCGGGCATCGGCGAAAGGCGCCGGCAAGCCACCCGCTGCAATCGATTGCTTGCTTACGAACGTCACCCGCACGAAGCCACAAGTCGCATTGGGTTCGAGCTTCAGCAGGCTGATGATCTCTTCCGCCGTCAGACCACCGGTCATTTGCCTTACCTTCCGAACCTTTCCCGCATCGGCGAGCGTCGGGGAGAAAACGGCGGCGCCAGCGATCGCCGCGCTTTGCAAAACGTCCCGGCGGCCGACAATTGGGCCATTCGTTTTTGGCAACGCAGGCCTCTTAAGATAAACTTGGTAATGTCGCGGCCCCAGGCGGTCCTCGCCTGGAGCCCTCGCTTAACAGCGAGCGCTCGGTCTCACATCAAAAGCAAGCGCCAACCGGCCTACAACGTCAGCTTTTCTTGCATTTTTCGCGAAATTCCTTGCGCGCCTTGCCATGTAATTTTTGCGCGTCCGCCTGAGCCGAACATTCCTTGGACTTGGCTAATTTGGCGGGATCCTCGGGCATGGCCATCTTTTTTGACATCGCAGGCGCCTTAGGCGCGGCAGGGGCCGCCGGAGTTGCGGGCGGGGTCATCTGCGCATAGCCGGATTGCCCGAACGCAAAAACAAGGGTTCCGGCGAGTATTAAGCTGGCGAGGGTTTTCATGACTTCCATCCTTGGGAATAATTCTGAGGAATTACTTTTTTTGTGCCCAGAGGTTTTATCCTTCCGTTGGAGTTTCGCAAAGAAGGAAAAAATAAGGAGGTTAAATCCCTGGCCTGGCCACATTGAAAACCTCTTTACATATAAATATATCTGCATATTGTTAAGGACGTTGATCATTTGAAGGAAGCTTATGTCTGAGCCCATAACTTTCGACGCGATTCTCGCCGCCGCGGCCGCCACGGGTGAACCCACGCGTCTACGCCTGCTTGCTCTTGTCTCCGAGACGGAACTCACGGTCAGTGAACTGGTGACGATCCTTGGCCAATCGCAGCCACGCATCTCCCGCCACCTCAAGCTCCTCGTCGAAGCGGGACTTGTCGAGCGTCATCGCGAGGGATCTTGGGTTTTCTTCCGGATCGCGCAGACTGGACCGGTTGGCGGTTTTGCCCGCGACGTCATCGAGCGGCTGGCTCCTGGCGATGTCCACCTGACCGCCGACTGCGCCAGGCTCGATCAAGTTCGCAAGACGCGCGCGACTCAGGCGGCGAACTATTTCGCGGCACAAGCGGCGAACTGGGATCAATTACGCGCCCTGCATGTTCCGGAAGAAAAGGTCGAAGCGGCAATTCGTGCGGCCGCCGGGCCGGATCCGATCCAAACGCTGCTCGATCTTGGTACTGGCACGGGCCGGATGCTCGAACTTTTGGGGCCGCTCGCGGCACGGGCCGTTGGGATTGATCAATCGCCCCAGATGCTGAGCGTCGCCCGTGCCCGTATTGAGCGTGCCGGCCTGCGCAATGTCCAATTGCGGCAAGGTGACATCTACGCGGCGCCGGTCGAAGCGGATGGCTACGATCTCGTCATCATGCATCAGGTTCTGCATTATCTCGACGATCCCCTGCGTGCCATTCGTGAAGCGGCGCGGGCTTTGCGCCCGGGGGGACGCCTGCTCATCGTCGATTTCGCTCCCCATGAGGACGAAACGCTCCGTACGGCGCATGCGCACCGGCGGCTTGGCTTCGCGGCCGAGGAAATTGCGGGGTTCATGGCTTCCGCGGGACTGGATTTGACGATGAAAAGCGATCTAGTGCCCGGCCGCGGCGAAGCCAACAAACTCACCGTTTCGCTTTGGCTAGGCCGCGACCCCCGCGTGCTCGCCGACCCGCTTCCTGTAACGACGCGAGAATTCGCATGAATGAAAAGCAATCTTGTAGTTTTCCGCGTGCGAGCCGCTCGCTCTGTCCTGATATTTCTGTCTCGTTCGAGTTTTTTCCTCCGGCGAGCGAGGCGATGGAAGCAACCCTCTGGGAATCGATCAAACGGCTCGCGCCTCTGGGTCCGAGTTTTGTTTCCGTGACTTATGGCGCCGGCGGCTCGACCCGCGAACGCACGCATGCGACGGTTGCCCGGATCGTCAACCAGACCAAGGTGAAGCCCGCCGCGCATCTGACCTGCGTCGCCGCCGCGAGGGATGAAATCGATACTATCGTCCACGGCTATTGGGACATCGGCGTCCGCCATATCGTCGCGCTGCGCGGCGATGCACAGGACGGACCCGGATCGAAATTCCGCCCGCATCCGGATGGCTATGCGAATTCCGCCGCACTGGTTGCCGGGATCAGCCGGATCGCCGATTTTGAAATCTCCGTCTCAACCTATCCAGAAGGCCATCCCGAAAGTGCCTCGGCGGATGCCGACATCGATGTTTTGAAAGCAAAAATCGATGCCGGGGCCAGCCGGGCGATCACCCAATTTTTTTTCGAAAATGAAATCTATTTGCGCTTCCTCGATAAGGTGCGGGCGCGGGGAATCGATGTCCCAATTACGCCAGGCATTGTGCCTGTTCAGAATTTTCAGCAAACGGCGAATTTCGCCAAGCGCGCGGGCGCCAGCGTTCCGCAATGGCTCGCTGATCGCTTCGAAGGGCTCGAAAATGATCCGCAAACGCGAAAGCTCGTCGCCGCGACGGTCGCTGCGGAACAGGTTCTTGATCTTGTCGATCACGGCATCCGGGAATTTCATTTCTACACCATGAATCGCGCTGACCTCGTCTATGCGATCTGCCATCTTTTGGGCCTGCGCCCGAATCTCGAACAAAGGGCCGCCTGAATGACGCGAAAGTTTACAGGAGAAGAAACGCGCAATGCCCTTCTGTCAGCAGCTGTGGAAAGAATCCTCGTGCTCGACGGCGCCATGGGCACCATGATCCAGCAGCACAAATTCAGCGAAGCCGACTTTCGCGCCACGCGCTTCGCCGATTGGCCGCGTGACCTGCGCGGCAACAACGATCTTTTGAGCCTGACCCAGCCGGATGCGATACGAGCCATTCATCTTAACTATTTCGAGGCGGGCGCCGACATCGTCGAAACAAATACGTTCAGCTCGACGCGGATCGCGCAAGCCGATTATGGGATGGAAGAGCTTGTCACCGAATTGAATTTCGCCTCGGCGCGGCTTGCCCGCGAAGCCGCAGACGCGGCGGAACAAAAAGATGGGATTCGCCGCTTCGTTGCGGGTGCCTTAGGGCCAACCAACCGCACTGCCTCGATTTCGCCCGACGTCAACAATCCTGGTTTTCGCGCGGTGAGCTTCGACGAGTTGAGTGCGGCATATGCCGAGGCGGCGGACGCGCTGATCGAAGGCGGCGCCGATCTTCTGATCGTGGAGACGATTTTTGACACGCTCAACGCCAAGGCGGCGCTGTTTGGCATCGACAGCGTTTTTGAGAAGCGCGGCGAGCGTCTTCCGGTCATGATTTCGGGGACCATTACCGATCTCTCCGGCCGCACCCTGTCCGGTCAGACACCCTCGGCGTTCTGGTATTCCTTGCGTCACGCAAAACCCTTGACGATCGGCCTCAACTGCGCGCTTGGCGCCCGTGAGATGCGCGCCCATCTCGCCGAATTATCCCGGATCGCCGATACGCTCGTCTGCGCCTACCCGAATGCCGGCCTGCCGAACGAGTTCGGTCTTTATGATGAAAGCCCCGAATATATGGCCTCGCTCGTTGGTGAGTTCGGGGATGCAGGACTTGTCAATATTATCGGCGGCTGTTGCGGAACAACGCCCGAGCATATCCATGCAATCGCCGAACGCGTAAAAGGTATTGCGCCGAGAAAAGTGCCGAAGATCGAGCCGTTGCTGCGCTTGTCGGGGTTGGAACCTTTCGTCCTCAACCATGAGATTCCCTTCGTCAATGTGGGCGAGCGCACCAATGTCACCGGCTCGGCCAAATTCCGCAAATTGATCAAGGAAGGCGATTTCGCCGCTGCCCTTGATGTCGCGCGCGACCAAGTCGCGGCGGGCGCGCAGATCATCGATGTCAACATGGACGAAGGTTTGCTCGATTCCGAGAAGGCAATGGTCGAGTTTTTGAACCTCGTTGCCGCCGAGCCTGATATTTCGCGGGTGCCGGTGATGATCGATTCCTCGAAATTCCAGGTCATCGAGTCCGGCCTCAAATGCGTGCAAGGCAAGGCCATCGTCAATTCGATCTCGATGAAAGCCGGCGTCGAAAAGTTCCTTGCCGAGGCGAAGGCCGTGCGCGCACATGGCGCCGCCGTCGTCGTGATGGCCTTCGATGAAAAGGGCCAAGCCGACACGCTGGAACGCCGGGTCGATATTTGTTCGCGCGCCTATGAGATCCTCACCAAGGATGCCGGGTTTCCGCCGGAAGACATCATCTTCGATCCAAATATTTTCCCGGTCGCGACCGGCATCGACGAGCACAACAATTACGGCGTCGATTTCATCGAGGCGGCGCGGCAAATCCGCCAAAAATATCCGCTCGTGCATATTTCCGGCGGCGTTTCCAATCTGTCCTTCTCGTTTCGCGGCAATGAGCCGGTGCGCGAGGCCATGCATTCGGTATTCCTCTATCACGCGATTGCCGCTGGCATGGACATGGGCATCGTCAATGCTGGCCAGCTCGCCGTCTATGCCGAGATCGAGCCGCAACTTCGTGATGCCTGCGAGGATGTCGTTCTTAACCGGCGGCCAGACGCTACCGAGAGACTTCTTGCACTGGCCGAAGGTTACAAAGGTCAGGGGGCGCAAGCCGTAGAGAAGAATCTTGCCTGGCGTGAGGAGACGGTGGCAAAGCGCCTCGAACACGCCCTCGTTAACGGTATCACTGAATTTGTCGATCGAGACGTCGAAGAGGCGCGAGCCGCCGCGAAAAAACCGCTCGATGTCATAGAAGGACCGCTGATGGCGGGTATGAATGTCGTCGGCGATCTTTTCGGCTCCGGCAAAATGTTTTTGCCGCAAGTCGTCAAATCGGCGCGGGTGATGAAACAGGCGGTTGCTTATCTTCTGCCTTACATGGACGAGGAAAAGCGCAAGAATGGCACTGGCGGGCGATCGAACGCTGGCAAAATCCTGATGGCCACTGTCAAGGGTGACGTGCATGACATCGGCAAGAATATCGTCGGCGTGGTTTTAGCCTGCAACAATTACGAAATCATCGATCTGGGCGTCATGGTTCCGGCGGCCAAAATTCTCGCGACCGCGCGGGAAGAAAACGTCGATGCCATTGGCCTCTCCGGACTCATCACGCCGTCGCTCGACGAGATGTGTTTCGTCGCCGCCGAGATGGAGCGCGAAGGTTTCGAGCTGCCCCTTTTAATCGGCGGTGCGACGACAAGCCGGGTCCATACGGCGGTCAAAATCCATCCCAATTATGCCAAGGGCCAAGCAGTCTATGTTACCGACGCAAGCCGCGCCGTCGGTGTCGTCCAGGCGCTCCTCTCGACCGAAGCGCGGGGCGCCTATATCGACACGATCCGGGCCGAATATGGCAAGGTGGCGGAAGCGCACCGGCGCTCCGAGGCCGACAAACAGCGTCTGCCGCTGGCCAAGGCGCGCGCCAATTCGTTCAAAACCGATTGGGCAGCCTACACGCCGCCGCGTCCGCTGTTTACCGGCACGCGGGTGTTCCGCACCTATGACGTCGGAGAACTCGTTCCCTATATCGATTGGACGCCGTTTTTCCAGACCTGGGAAATGCGCGGCCGCTATCCGGCGATCCTCGACGATGAAAAACAGGGCGAGGCGGCACGGCAATTGTTCGACGATGCGCAGGCGATGCTCGCGCGTGTCGTCGAGGAACGATGGTTCGACCCGAAAGGCGTCATCGGTTTTTGGCCAGCGAACAGTGTTGGCGAGGATATCAACCTTTATACGGGCGAGTCACGCGCCGAAAACCTCGCATCATTCTACACTTTGCGCCAGCAATTGTTACGGCGCGATGGGCGGCCCAATCTGGCGCTTGCCGATTTCGTCGCGCCGGTGGAGTCAGGCAAGCCGGATTATATCGGCGCTTTCGTCGTTACCTCCGGTGCCCGGGAAGACAAAATCTCCAAGCGCTTTGCCAAGGCGAACGATGATTATGGTTCGATCCTTGTCAAAGCGCTCGCTGACCGTCTCGCGGAAGCTTTTGCCGAGCGCATGCATGAGCGAGTCCGGCGCGAATTCTGGGCCTATGCGCCAGATGAAATTTTGACAAATGACGAGCGGATCAACGAGACATATCGCGGCATCCGGCCAGCGCCCGGCTATCCGGCGCAGCCCGATCACACCGAGAAAGCCACACTGTTCAAACTGCTCGAAGCGGAACGCAGGATTGGCGTGTCGCTCACCGAGAGTTACGCCATGTGGCCAGGCTCGTCCGTCTCCGGCCTTTATCTCGCGCACCCCGAATCGCATTATTTTGGAGTGGCGAAGATCGAGCGCGATCAGGTTGAGGATTACGCGCGGCGCAAGGGCATGAATATTTCCGAAGTGGAGCGTTGGCTGGCACCAGTCTTGAATTATGACCCGGCGGCCCTGGCGGAAGCCGCCGCGGCGGCGGAGTGACGCGGCGGAGAATGATCAATAGGTGCCGGCATCGATCAGGGTGCCGCTGATATCCTGTTGCGACCGGCTCGGACGTTAGCAGCCAACTTGCAACACGCAGGAAAAACCACGCGTATTTGTATCATTTATTACATTTTTAAACTATACTTAGCGTATCATCAAATATTAACAGAATCAAACTGTAAACAGAATCTTTATTTCAGATTTGATTTACTGATTCGTATAAACTTGGGATTCATTTTGTTGCTTAAACAGGTTTTCATTTGTTGCTTGTATTTTGGTTAGATACGCGCCGGTTAGGATGCCGCCGCCTTGCGAATTAACAGTGACAATTTACTGCAAAAGAGGTTTGTTATGATCGAAGCCTTGAAAAACGAGCTCGTGGAAGCTCGCGCCGGCCGCCCGCCCGCTGTCCGGCCCGTTTATCTCGAAGCCCTGACACTCGTCGAACGGCTGCACCGGCGGCTTCTCGACGTGATTAAGGACGAGTTCGACCGGCGCGGCCGCAGCGATGTCAACGCCGTTCAAGCATTGCTGCTTTACAATATTTCCGACAAGGAGTTGACGGCGGGCGAGTTGCGCACGCGCGGCTATTATCTCGGCTCGAATGTCTCTTACAATGTCAAGAAATTGGTCGAAACCGGGTATCTGCACCATGCCCGCTCGCGGGTCGACCGCCGCGCGGTGCGAATCAGTTTAACCGGCAAGGGCCGCGATATTCACGAGATCGTCGCCGCGCTCTATGACAAGCATGTTTCCACCGTCGAGCAAATCGGCGGCATCAGCACCGAGGAGTTTTCAAAACTGAACCAATCGCTGGTTCGGCTCGAGCGATTCTGGACCGATCAAATCAGATATAGGCTGTAACTCGACCGCTTGCATGCCGGAGAAGTGTGCAAAGCCGAAGATAAACAACGACTCTCGCGCCGTTTCATTCATAGGAGGCCATATTTCAAGCCCGGCGCCACAAATTTGCCGCCCTGTTTGTGCCTTTTTAACCATTATCATGCCAGCTCCATTGACACGGTCATTTGCAGCCTGTCACCGGGCGGTTTGATGGGACCATGACGTTGCAAACAGATGAGAAGCGCGTGCGGATGTTGGATCCGTTCGTCCCTGGAACCAGCATCGGCCGGTGTGGACCTAAAATGCCGAAAGGCAAAGGCGTTGGAGGTTGAGACATTGAGATTTGGGATAAAAGCAAATTCACCGGCGGCACGCTATCATGGCCAAATCCGGCGCGCGGCGGCCGTTGCGGGCTTGGCAGCGGTCTTCGGCTTCATCCACGCAGGCACCGCGGCAGCGGGTCCAGCGGATATCTCCTTTGGCGAACAGGCCGAGTGGGCACAACGTTACGATGCCGATTCCCGGCTCGCGGTCGTCCGCTCCAATACGCCAGTTCTTTCCGTGCAAACATTCTCGGCGACGGAACAGGCGATCGAAACCTATCGCCAGATCGTCTCCAATGGCGGTTGGACCCCGGTTCCCGCGGGACAGACGCTGAAAATTGGTGCGAATGGTGCCGCGGTTGTCGCATTGCGCAGGCGACTCGCGGCTTCTGGGGATCTCGATCCGTCCGCGGGCGCTTCGCCTGTTTTCGATTCGTTTGTCGACGCCGCTGTCAAACATTTTCAGGCCCGGCATGGGCTTCTCCAAAGCGGTGTGGTTTCCAAGGAAACTTTCACGGCTCTCAACGTGCCTGCTGATTACCGGCTCCACCAGCTTGAGGTGAATCTCATCCGGTTGCGCTCCTATACCGGCAATCTCGGCGACCGTTTCGTCATGGCGAATATTCCGGCGATGGAAGTCGAAACAGTCGAGAACGGTGTTGTCGCAACCCATCATGCCGCCGGCGTCGGCAAGATCGACCGCCAATCGCCCGTCATGATGACGAAGGCAATCGATATCAATTTCAATCCATATTGGACCGTGCCGGTGTCGATCATCCGCAAGGATTTGATCCCGCGCATGCAAAAAGACGCAAACTATCTCAACGATCACAAGATCCGGATTTTTGACAAGGATGGCCAGGAGCTTCAGCCCAATCAGATTAATTGGAATTCGCTCGATGCCGTGAATTACAAGTTCCGCCAGGATCCGGGCGGCGATCTCAATTCGCTTGGCGTGGTGCGCATCAACATCAACAATCCCTATGGCGTCTATATGCACGACACGCCGGAAAAGGGAATTTTCGGCGACGATGACCGGTTTGTCTCGTCCGGCTGCATCCGCGTCCAGAATGTCCGCGATTATGTGACGTGGCTGCTCAAAGACACGCCCGGCTGGGATCGCCCTCATATCGATGAAGTGATCCGCTCAGGCGATCGTACGGACGTCAAGCTTGCGACCCAGATTCCCGTTTACTGGGTGTATATCACAGCCTGGGCCACACCCGAGGGTCTCGCCCAGTTCCGCGAGGATATCTACCAGCGCGATGGCTTCTCGCCGGTCGCCGCCGATGCGTCGATGGCGCCTCCCCTCTCACCGATGCAGCCGCAGCCTGTATCTCATCCCGTCGGCGGCGCTCGTGGCGCGGCGCTCGAACCGATGAACGACGACCAATAGCCGCGCCAGCTTCCGGTTCAGCTGGTTCCTATCAGGCGCTAATTCGGCGCCTGATTCTGCAGCATCAATTTGAGATTTTGTAGTGCCGCGCCGGATGCGCCCTTGCCAAGATTGTCGAGTTTGGCGACCAGAATTGCGTGCCCCCTCGCCGCATTGGCGAACACCCGAAGTTCGAGATCATTCGTGCCGTTCAAGGACTCCGGTTCGATCTTGCCGGATGATTCCGCCGGAACAAGCTTGACGAAAGGGCTTGCCGCATAATGCGCGGCCAAAGTGTCCGCAAGATCGGCACCCTTCGGCTTCCCCGGCAGATCCTCTAAAAAGAGCGGCACGAACACCAGCATCCCTTGCGCGAAATTGCCGACCGATGGCGCAAACAATGGGCGACGTGTAAGGCGGGCATAACGCTCGATCTCCGGCACATGTTTGTGTTCAAGGCCAAGTGCATAAGCCTCAAACGCTGGCGCGGTGCCCTTCTCATAGTCCGCGATCATCGCCTTGCCGCCGCCGGAATAGCCGGACACCGCGTAAATCGTGAGCGGAACATTGGCCGGCAAAAGCCCCTTGTCGATAAGCGGGCGCAGCAGCGCGATGGCGCCCGTCGCATAGCAGCCCGGGTTGGCGACATATCTCGCGTTGGCGATCGCTTCGGCCTGGCCGGGAACAAGTTCCGGGAAGCCATAAGTCCAGCCAGGCGCGACACGGTGCGCGGTCGATGCGTCGAGAATGCGCGGACCTTTGCTCCCCATCGCGGCGGCGATCGCAGCGGTTTCGCGGGCGGCTTCGTCTGGCAGGCAAAGAACCACGATGTCGGCCTGTTCCATCACGGCCTTCTTGGCGTCCAAATCCTTCCGTTGACCCGCGGGGAGACTTACTAGCTCCACGTCCGGGTCAGCTTCGAGGCGCGCGCGAATGCCAAGCCCGGTGGTTCCAGATTCGCCGTCGATGAAAATTTTCGCGCTCATGGTGCGGCCTTGGGCGGCTGAGTGTTGCAGGGAGACAATATGAAAAAGGCGGCCAATGGCCGCCTTGATTCTTGAAAGGAGCTTTGGGAAAGCTCAGCGTTTCGAGAATTGGAAGCTCCGGCGGGCTTTCTTCTTGCCATATTTCTTGCGCTCGACCACGCGCGGGTCGCGAGTCAAAAAACCCTCTTTCTTGAGAACCGAGCGCAGATCCGGTTCGTAAGCAAGAAGCGCCTTGGAAAGTCCGTGACGCACGGCACCCGCCTGCCCAGAGAGGCCGCCACCGGCAACCGTGACCGTCAGATCATATTGGTCAACGCGTTTGGTGATACCGAGCGGCTGCCGCAGGATCATACGGAGCACGGGGCGCGCGAAATACGTTTCCAGAGGCCTGCCATTGACCACGATCTTGCCGGGACCCGGCTTGATCCACACCCGCGCGACCGCGTCCTTACGCTTGCCGGTCGCATAAGCGCGTCCTTGTGCATCGAGTTTCTGGACATAACGGGGGGCAGCTTCTGGAACCGGCGCCGTGGCGCCTTGCAGATCCTGAAGCGAAGTTAACGTCTCGATCATAATCAGGCGAGCCTCGCGTTCTTGCGGTTGAGGCTCGCAACATCGAGCGCCACCGGATTTTGTGCAGCATGAGGATGTTCGCTGCCCTTGTAAACACGCAGATTGCCGAGTTGCCTGCGGCCGAGAGGGCCACGCGGCAGCATCCGCTCCACGGCTTTTTCAACAACTCGCTCGGGGAAACGGCCCTCAAGAATGAATTTGGCGGTGCGTTCTTTAATGCCGCCTTGATAGCCGGTGTAATGATAATAGACCTTTTGGTCGCGCTTGCGGCCGGTCAAAACCACTTTTTCGGCATTGACGACGATGATGTTGTCGCCATCATCCACATGCGGCGTGAAGGAGGGTTTGTGCTTGCCGCGGAGCCGCAAGGCGATCAGCGTCGCAAGCCGCCCAACAACGAGCCCGTTGGCGTCGATAACGACCCATTTTTTTTCAACGTCCGCCGCTTTGGCGGAAACAGTCTTGCCGAACATGCAAATTTCCATGCAAATAGGCGCTCAGCCCATCCGTGGGACAGGAGCTTGCGCATCGATTGGTGCTCCTTTTAGGCAGGCTTTCCTCTAGGGTCAAGGCTTCCTGCGGCAGACGCGGCAAAGAAACAAGGGTTTGGCCCGCGCGGCATGAACCTGGCTCCGCCGCTGCGCGTTGCGGCCGCTGAAGCCGCCCGCTTGCTTTTGTCATTCAATCTCTTCAATATCGTCCGCAACTCATTGAAATCATGGTCAAGGAAGCTCAATCATGGCCGGTGACACCACCGCCGATGCTATTTTGCGTGACATTCTCTTGAGGGTCAAAACCATCGCGGTGGTTGGCGCATCGGATAAGGCAACGCGGCCGTCCTACGGTGTTTTCGCGTTTCTTTTGGCGCAGGGATACCATGTGGTCGGAGTCAATCCTGGCCTTGCCGGCAAGAGCGTACACGGAACGGTGTTTTTCAAAACTCTGACGGATGTTCCCGAGCCGATCGATATGGTGGATATTTTCCGCAATTCGGCCGCCGCCGGGGCCGTCGCCGACGAGGCGCTGGCGCTGTCCCCGAAACCGAATGTCATTTGGATGCAGATCGGCGTTCGTGACGATGCGGCGGCAAAGCGGGCGCGGGCGCTCGGTGTTGACGTCGTCATGGACCGTTGCCCCAAGATTGAATACCAGCGCCTGAGGCTCCGGCGGCAATAGCATCAATGAGCGTTCCCCGCTCCGCCTAAACGCCGCCTTTTCCCACATGAACACAGGGAAATATTATCATCTGGCTATTAGTTGAAATAAGCTATTGCAGATCCAACGGGCTGGAGAAACTGGCATGCCAAGGCGAAGCTCTACGTGTTCTCTCGCTGTATTGTTTCTCCTAAGCGGCAACCTGTTTCTTGGATCAGCCTCCGCAGACGAAGACGCCGTTCGCAATCAGTTGGCCCGCAAGGACTGCGTGCGTGGAAAGTTCAAGGATTATTACCTCCAGGGTCAGGGCGGCGACCCGCCCGCCAGCTACAGCGGCCGGGTTTTCAAGCTCAGCCAGAATTATCCAAACCAACTGCCCCCCATGGAGGACTATCCATGGCTGAAGATTGGCTTCAAGAATGGCGGGCCTGTCGATCCACAAACCTATCTCCAAGCGCTTCTCGACTATGGTTTGGAGGGCAATGTCGAAGCCAATTTCTACGTCGAGGACAATAAGGTCCGGAAATGGTACGGCATGCCATGGATGGATTGGAACACCGAGGTCGCTTCGGACTGGCCCGGGACCGACGGCCGCGAATTCGTCCACGGTTTTACCCATGAATTCGATTCGTCTGGCAAAACGCTCAGCACTCTGCAAAATGACTTCGCCGACACATGGTCGGGAGGCTATTTCAACGATCGCGCCGCGTTCGGGATGGGTCAGGTATATTGCGACCCGGACAACCCAAAACCTGGGGCTTTAAATCCGGACCCGGCCGCCCTCAACAATTTCCCCAATGGCTCCTTCATTATCAAGCTCCTCTTCTCGACGGTAAACGAGCCGCAGTTGCCGATCGTAAAAGGCGCACTTGAGTGGCAAGCGAACGTCTTTGTCAACGACGATCCATCCTGGCGCAACAAGGGACCGATTTCCCGCTTTGCTCGCGCCATCGCGACGATCCGCCTCATTCAAATCGACGTATCCGTTCGCGACGACCGCAGCATCACAGGCTGGCTGCTCGGAACCTTCGGCTATGACGGAAGGAGTCATGGAGAAACGCCATGGAAGCGCATGGTACCTTTAGGGATTCAGTGGGGAAATAGTCCTAAAGTCACGTTCGGGGACACGTGCGCTGGTCCAGCCGGGCCTTGCAACCGGGAAAAACTCACCGAACAATGGATCAATGAGCAAGCGGTCAAGGATTTAGCAACAGCCCCGCTGAACTTCGACCATCTCGGTTATGGCGGACGGCTGGCCGGACCCGTCGACAACGCAAAGGCTTCCTGCATGGGATGCCACCAGACCGCCGGCTACCCAACCGTGCCGATCCTGCCCGAATTCTCGGCGAATGGATCGGTTTTGAAGCTCGATGCCGCGCGCCAGCCTGGGACAAACCAAAGCTTCCGAATGATGTATTACGGCAACGTCCCCTCGGGAGTGGTGTTCAGTGACACGCAGCTCTATTCCTCCGATTATTCGCTGCAGCTGTCGATGAGTCTTCAAAACTTCATCTCCCTGCGTTGCGCCAAAAATACGCAAGATACGCATGCGCCATACCCCGGGATTTGCGCGCAGCTGCTCCAGTGGTCGAAGGCGCAAAGAAAGTCCATTGGCGATCTTCTCACCTTTGGCTCGCCCGGTCAGAAGGGCGCTCCGATTCGTTCGGACTGACAAGAAAGAAGTCCTAGCGCGATTGGGACAGGGCCTGCGCATGCGCCACCGCCATCCCCAAGACGAGCATCGCAAAAGCTTGATGTAAGAGCCCCGCCCAGAGCGGAACCACGAGAACGAGTGCCACGATTCCAATCGCGGTCTGCGCCGCCACAAGCCCTACCACCGCAATGGCGCGCCGTTGCGCCCGGCTTCCCCTCGCGACGCGCGAAGCATAAAAAACCTGAACGAGTGCAACCGCCAAAAGCACATATGCCGTCATGCGATGTTGAAATTGAACCAGCAAAATATTGTCGAGAAAGTTTCGCCAAAGCGGCGTCAGCAAAGTCAATTGATCGAGGGGCGGCCAAAAATATCCATCGATCAGCGGCCAGGTGTTGAAGGCGCGTCCCGCCCGCAAGCCGGCAACGAGAGCACCGAACCCGATTTGCAGCAGCACGAGCAAGGTGATGCTGCCCGCGAACCATTTGAGCCCAGGCAAGACCCGTTGCGAAAGTTCCGCGTCACGGCGCTTGAGTGAGGCTGCCAGCCAAACCAGCGCGGCGAACGTCAGACTGGCGAGTAGAAGGTGAACGGCGAGACGCTCTTGCGCGACCTCGACCCGATCGGAAAGCCCGGATTTCACCATCCACCAGCCAACAATCCCCTGAACGCTGCCAAGCGCGAGCACAGCGAGAAGTTTTACCTTGTATCCAGGCGGCAAATTTCCTTTCACCCAAAAATAAACAAGCGGCAACGCCATGGCCGCGCCGATGAGACGGCCCAGCAGCCGGTGGCTCCACTCAAAGAAGAAAATGAATTTGAAGCCGCCCAAATCCATGTCCGGGAAGAGCTGTGCATATTGCGGAATTTTTTTGTAGTTCTCGAATTCCGCCAGCCACGCGGCTTGGCTGAGCGGCGGGATGATGCCGCTCAAGGGCTTCCATTCGGTAATGGACAGGCCGGATTCGGTAAGCCTTGTTGCGCCACCGACAATCACCATCAAAAACACGAGCCCGGCAAGGCTCCAGAGCCAGATCGCGACCGCACGATAGGATGGGGTCAGCGAGCCATTTTTTGCCGCATGCAAGCGGCTGGCCGGCATTTCACCCACGTTTGGAGTCCTCACATCCAGCAACAAGATCGTGCACAGGCACAGGCTCGGAATACTCCGGCCCAACACCCTTTTGCGATCCGGCATGGGGATAGAACGTTGCTCCGAGCGCATAAACCGGAGGCAGATCGATCCCCGGCGGTGTCGCGCGGCCCATCGCCAGATGGCTGGGCAGCAAATGCGTATGCGGCCCATCGGGGGATTGGCCGCCCGGCGGCGGAATCGGGGTATAAATCTCTGCCCGCCCAAGCGGTGATTCGACAATCCTTACTGGACTATGCGCGACGATTGTGGCTCCGGCATCTCGCAGAACCGCAGTAAGCGGCTGTCCCGACACAAGGTTCAAGGTATTGTGCAGTTCCTCGGAAGAGGACCGAACACAAAAGCGCAGGTCGTCCCGCCCCAACCCCAAATCGAACCACGGCTGATCGCGGCATTCGGGCTGGATTGCGCCTTCATCGGGGCCGAGCGGCGTCAGCGTAGTCGTAACCGGAACATTCGCTCTCGCTTTGAGGACCACAAGAAAGATTGGGCCATAATCATTGCCGGCACGCAACTGCAACGCTCTGACGTGTTCGCCGATCGTCAACCGCAGCGCGCCGCGAGTCGAGCGCGCGGTGATGGTTTCTCCGGCGGCGGTCACTTGGCATGTTTCGTCATCCACGCAAAGAAATTCGGCAATCGCCCCGTAACATCCAAGAGTCCAGGTGCCGGATTTTTGCTCCAGGCTACGGCCGACGAATTCCGCAATCTCGCCAGCCGGCCAGGGCAACCTTGCGATTGCAAGACCCAATTTGTCGAAGCGTCGCGGCAGAACGGCCCAGATCGCGCTCCGGCGCTCGTCACTGGCCAAAGACCATTCCGCGATCTCGCCGCCGGTGCGGCCGCATCCAAGACACACGCCCAACGCATCGTCCATCTTGCAGATACCGGTACAGGGGCTAGGGATGGTCATTGTCGCAATGCTCATTCGCTGTCCGGGAACAAGATCGTAGCAATAGCGGATGTTTTGGATAGGCGATCAAGTTGCGAGGGCTTAAGAAGTGCTCATGGCACGCGGTGTCTACAGATGAAGCCATAAACATCCGCAAAGCGCATGTCCATGCGCGGCATGCCGCAACGGAATGAAGGAGCATCATGCGCGGCCGGTTCCGCAAACTTATCGGCACCATCATCGTGATCTTGTTTGTGCCGGCCTACGCCCTCATTGCCATGGCCCTGGCACAAGCGCGCCCGCTGAGGGAAGCGCCTGTTCTCATACAAATTCTTTGCTATGCCGGGCTTGGCTTGGTTTGGATCGTGCCGCTGATGCCGCTGATCAAATGGATGGAAAAACCGGACGCTGGAGCGTAATCACATGCTTGCGTTATACGTCAGGCGGCATCCCGGCCGATGACTCTCGGCGATGGGTCCGGCAGGCCAATCAGCAACACCTCGCCAGCGCCAGCTTCGATCAATCGCGCCTCGGCTTCTAAAACTTGGCCGTTTTGCGGCCCAGCCGAGGATGCCAGCAACACGAAATCCGCTTTCGTGGCGAGGATTGCGGCGATGTTGGTCACGTCAAGCGGCGGCGCGATCATGATGAGAAAATCATAGATCTGCGCCAAGGAATCCAGCACATTTTCGAATTCGTGGAGATTGAATTCACCGTCGCGTCCGGCCCGCAGAAAATGCAGACGGGAGGCGGGATCCCGGCAAATGACTTCCGCGAAGGTGGCTGTGCCGTTTAGAAGCTCGCAAAGCCCCGGCTCCTCGCCGCCTACTAGGCCGCCGTCATCTGGCCGGCTGGCAAGCTCGCCAAAATCGAACAGGCTTGACGGGTCGAGACCGATGACGATCGAACGTCCTTCCCGCGCAAGATCTCGCGCGAAATCGCGCATGACACCGGACGCCGCCACCTCGCTCAGTGTCGTCGCAACGATTCGTGTGCCTCGCGCGCCGTACCCGTTGACGTGCGCTGCAAGAATGCGAGCGATGATTTTTGCGCCGACGTATCCGGAGCCTGGGTCCCCCTGCCCGGCAGGTTCTGAGTCCGTGGAGTCTTCCAGAGCTCGCCGCAGATGCGGCTTGTCCAGTTCACCGTGACGGGCAACGATACGAACCTCCCCCAGGGCACGAGGCTGTTCCAACGGCTTGTCCAGGTGTCCGGGTGCCCGCCTTCCCGAAGCCGCAGCCGACACCAAGGCGCCAAGGCCCATGACAAGTATCGCGGCACCTGACAAGAGCATTAAGGGCCTGGTTGGATAAATCCGTTGCAACGGCGGGGTGGCGTGCGATGCGATTCGGGCCTCGCCATTCTGCGGTAAGGCACTCGTGCCAGCCCGCATTTCCAAATAGAGTTCCGTGATACGATTGGCGGCAGTTGCTGCAAACTCTGGGTTTTCCGACTGAAATGCAATGGTCAGAAGGCTTCCCATGCCCGGCGCACTCACTCGAAGCCGGTCTTGATAGGTTTCAAGAACGCGATCCTCCAAGCTTTTCCGGGCGGGATCGCGGAGAATGCCGAGAAAAATGAGCGACCGGGAGATCGGATCGGAACTTCGCGCCGCGGTGTCAAACTCGGGGTTGACCTCGATCTGAAGATCCTTGATCGCACGGCGGGCAAGGTCACGCGATGCAATAAGCTGCGCCTGGCCAGCGGCTGGACCAATACCGCTGGCACCTCCAAAAAGAGCAAGGTTGGAGCGCAGACCAATAAGGCCGGCGGTGCGCGGACCGATCAAAACCTGAGCTTCGGCGCTATAAAGTGGCTGCTGCAGACAAAGGAGACCGGCAAAAAGCAAACTGACGATGAAAACCAAAACAGCCAGCGGCAGCCCGGCCAACCACCCTATTTTGGCGGTCACAGCTTCGTGCTCCTGGTCCCGATCCCAGATGCGGGAACGCCCCGTGCAAAGCGCCTCGAAGTCGCGCCCGTCCATTGCCAACTCCACGATCCACTGGCGTCATAAAACGCCGTTAAGGTTTCCGCGAAGTTAACTTTTGGAATTGCACACGAAAATCCACACGAGACCGTGCGTCGGAATGTCAGAAAGAAGGGGTTCGGCCCGAGCTTAAAAGCGCCGCGCGGAGCGTATTTTCCATCAGCATCGCAATCGTCATCGGTCCGACGCCACCGGGCACCGGAGTGATCGCACCCGCGCGCTCGATGGTCTCGGCAAAAGCAACATCGCCGACAAGCTTCGTTTTGGGCATTCCAGACGCATTTAGACCCTCGCCCGGCATCCGGTTGATGCCGACGTCAATGACAATCGCGCCAGGCTTGATCCATGCTCCGCGAATCATCTCAGGACGGCCGACCGCGGCGATCACGACATCGGCTCTCGCCACCGTTGCCGCGAGACCGAGGGTGCGCGAATGGGCGATGGTCACCGTCGCATTGCGGCCAAGCAGCAGTTGGGCAATTGGCTTGCCGACCAGATTCGAACGGCCGACGACGACGGCTTCGGCTCCCGAAAGTTTGACCCCTAGCGCCTCGGCCGCCATGTCGAGAAGGACCATGCTGCCCGCCGGCGTGCAAGGCACGAGCGCGCGTTTCATGTCGCCGCTCGCAAGCAGCCCAGCATTGACCGGGTGCAGGCCATCGACATCCTTGCCTGGAGAAATGGCGTCGATGACGCGGCCCGGATCGAGCGGGCGAGGCAAAGGCAATTGCAACAAAATTCCGTGGATCGCCGGATCGGCATTCAGCGTTTCGACGAGAGCCAGCAGCTCCTCTTCGCTGACCGTCGCGGCAAGGTCGTGCTGGATCGAGTGAAACCCGCAGGCATGTGCCGCCTTGCCCTTGGATTTGACATAGACCTGGCTTGCCGGATCCTCGCCGACGAGGATGACCGCGAGCCCCGGCCTAAGCCCTTGCGCGGCGAGCGAGCGCGCTACTTCCGTCACGCGCGCAAGCACCCGTTTCGAAGCGCGTTTGCCATCGATCACCGCACATCCCGTTGGCGCATGAACTTCGAGCATGATCCCCCGCGGCCTTAGGTAGCGGCGTTCCTATTTCGCCGGTGAGGAAATTTGAAAAATCGACGCTTGCGTATGAATTTCAGCAAATTTACCCGCCGATCTTGGCTTTGACGGTCTGATAAACGGATTCTGTCGTCTCCGCCGCCTGTGCGAGCAGGGCGTTGACTTCCGCGAGCTGCTTTTCGGCAAAATCGCGATCCTTGATCGCCTTGGCGTTGATGAACACATTCAGCGCCGCGCTGCGCAACCCGGCGTTCGCCGCAAGCACGGCGACCCCAGCATCGCTGATGACATTCAGATTGCCCTTCTCCGCCACCGCGGCGGACAGGCGCATAACCTCGAAGCAGGCTTTGACGGCGCGCAACGGAGCCAGAGTCGCATCCCTCAAGGCAGCTTGAATCGCCGCGGTGCGCTTGGCTTTCTCGTCGTCGGTTGCTCGCGGCAACCCATAAGCGGCCATCACGGAATTGAACGCCACGACATCTTCCTCAATCGCCCTAGTCAACTCAGCGCGCAGTGCCTCAGCCTTGGCATTCACTGCCTTGAGATCTTCGGAGACCGCTTCATAGTTCTTTTTGCCAATGGTAAGATTGGCCACCATGGAGACAAGTGCCGCGCCAATGGCGCCGCAGACCGCCGCCGCGCCGCCGCCGCCGGGCGTCGGGCGTTCACTGGCGAGATCGGCGAGAAAGGTCCCGATGGAACTGTTCATGGTCATGAGTGTCATAATCCTTGAAAGTCAGGCCAGGATTTTGGCTTGCGCATAGATATTCTCGGCATCGAACACTTGGTCGGAGTTTTCGAACAATTGTCCGACGCAGGCGCGATGCAGTTTCAACTTCAAGCCGCCAAGCCCCAAGGCGCCGATCACGATTTTGCCGTGGCGCTCCTTCGCCTTGTCGATCGCCTCGACACCGCCGAGACCAAGCGGCGGCTGCGCGTTGCAATCGGCGAGCAGTTCGATCGCCGGGTTGTTCTGCCAGTCCTTTTCATCGAGCAGTGGAACGCCGATGGCACCCGCGGCAAAAACCACCTGTGCGCCCTGCACCGCCGCCGCGCGGGCTTCATTGTCAATTGCCTCGATGGGCGCCGGCGCGAAGCCAAAGCGGTCATTGATCGCCTGGCTCGCCGCATCCGCTCGCTGTTTCGAGCGCGAGGTAATCGCGACTTCGGCGCCTTCAATATGCAACATCGCCGCCGCACGCATCCCGACCGGCCCCGTACCAGCGAGAACAATCGCTTTCTTGCCAGCAAGCGGTTTGGCTTTGGCGAGCAGCGCGACGCCGGCCGCCGCTGTCGTGTTGGAACCATTGCTGTCCAGCATCACCGACACCCGGAAATTCGCGAAAAAGTGCTTCTTGACTTTCTTGAACAAGGCCTCACCGGCGACCATGCTGCCGCCGCCCACGAAGATCGCGGTAAATTGCTTTTCCTTGGGGCCTCGCGTGTAGATCGTTCCGTCGACGAGCGCGCCGACATTTTCCGGCGTCACACCGCCATAGCCGATGACGTAATCGGCGCCGCCGTCATAGCCAACGACCGTGTCGAAGACGCTTGGTACGGGATCGGTATCCAACAGGAACAACAGTTTCTTCGTCATGACGGTCTCAATGATTTGAATTTATTTCCGGCCGGGCAAGAAAAGGACGTTCCAGCATTGCACACATCAGTGGCGAGAAAGCCGCCGATCGTGCCGACGCGCGATCTCCTTGGAGCCAGAACAAGGAATCGTCAAAGGCCCTCTTTGTCAGAGTTCGGCGGCCCTGCCAAGCCCGCTCCGCCCACGGCTGTCTGAGCCGAGAGCGCGATCGAGCGCGATCACACCGGCACCAAGCCCGAAAAAGACAGCGAGCAGGACCGTTGCGTTCAACATTACCGCCGCAAACCCAAGCCTAGAGACGTCCATGAAGGGATAGGGATAGACTCCGAAAACCGCGCCGCGAAGCATGGAATAGATGAAGAAGAGGAGCGGGTAAATCAGCCAAGTTACCGGATCTGGCCATCTCAACTTTCCCTTTGGCAGCAACAAGAGCCAGAATAAAGTGTAAAATAAAGGCACGGCATCGTGGAGAAGAGTATCTGCAAATAAACGCAATCCCTGTGGATGCCAAAGATGCCGCAAAAGCAGCTCATAGACGACGCCGACAACAATGACATAAACAACGAGCGCCGCATTTAAGCTTGGTCCAGCCAAAAAACGCTCCGCTTGCGGCTGGGCACAGAAAATCGTGAGCACGACAGCTGTCACCAAATTGGTCTCCATCGTGAAGTAGCTAAAAAAGTTGATCAGATGTTCCGCCATCGGCAAACTTTGGGCCAGCGCCTCTTCGATATTGTAATAGAGCTGATAGCCGACCCCGAACCACGCCATGCCGGCGATTGCCGCGGCGCAGCGCCATTGTAAGGAATTCGGAGTCAAAATTTCGTCCGGCGCCTTGACGTCGCCCTGCATCTTCAATTCCTCCGGCACCCGGATTTGGATTCTGAACTCAAATATGGCCGTTTCTTCAAATTTTTGCAAAACTGTCATATCTTCATCATATGCAAACAGCATCGCAGCACGGATCAACTCGCCGGCCTGAGAGGAATCATGGGAAATTAGGAGGCGATCGGGGCGCAAACGATCGCAGGTCCGGTCAAATAAGCGCCATAAAAGGCTTACGCTTGGTGCGAAAAACCTGATCAATTCTCGTTGAGATGAAGCGATTCCTTTTGATCAAAAGGCCTATTGACCAAAAAGCGCGGGAAGAGAAAGGTGATCGGCTTCGGCGACCGGCGCTGGCAAACCTGCCGCTGAACAAACATGATGGCTACGCCGTGGCTCTAACCCAAAAGGGCGAAGTTGGCTCTCATATCCAGGCAAGCCCGGAGAGGCAGAGCTGGCAAGCCCTTCAAACGGCTTGCTTAGGTCAAAATTCAAGCAGCTGGGGAGCAGTCTCGCCCTGAATCATTTCGGGTTGGCACGGCGCATGCGGGTTTGTCATGGGTTTTTCACGACGAGGCCGCGATATCACGAAGGCGCGATAGTTTGGTAGCCACGGGCTTCGTGCCGGGCCGGAACCCTCACCCAATCGCCGCCTTTTTTTTCTCTCGCCAGGGCAGCTTTGCTTTTGCCAAAGCGGGGATCCCCGAGGCGGCGTATGTCAGTCTCCGCCGATGGTTTCATCCAAACGGTAGCCAAGATAGCGAACTGAATTGATGGGATCGTAGCCAAGGTGGCGGCGCAATTTCTTGCGGAGCTTGCTGATATGGCTTTCGACGACATTTTCCTCAACGTTCTCGTCGAAAATTCCGTAAATCGAATTGAAGATTTGCGCCTTGCTCACGCGCCGGCCCCGGTTGTTAACGAGATATTCGAGGATGCGGCGCTCCCGCCGTGGCAATGGCAGAGAAAGACCTCTGAGTTGCGGGTCTCTGCCATCGAAGAAGACCCGCAACTCCCCGATCACAGCCGAGTCCCGCTCGCTCTCGTGACGCCGCCGGATGGCACCGACCCGCGCCAGAATCTCACGAACATGGATGGGCTTACGCACCACATCATCGACACCCGCAGCAAATAAATCCAACGTCTGTTCAAGCGACGGAGTCTCATTCATAGCGATCACCGGAGCACGGGTGCGATCCTTGATCATCTTCGGATAGAGCTTCCGGTCCCGGCAATCCCCCAATAGAAAGGCTTCGACCGCGAACAAATCAGCATCGGCAACCGTTGACACCCATTCCTGGAATTCCGATGGGCAAAATCCGGCGGATGAAACGCCTTCGCTGCCAAACCGGCACGTGTATCCAGATGTCACAATTTCGCGTTCGTCAATTATCACCAACATTGAAATCTCCGGCGAATCTCACCTTCATTCATTAAAAGTTAACAACTTATAGTTAAATGTCAAACGATATTTATCGTATAAGTTGTTTTTTTCTCGCTAAGATTGTATATTTCGCCTAGGTTCATCTTACCGCTGTGTTTGGCCCTAACGCGAAGCTTCGCAGAATGCACGGGCGCCCGCCGTCCACGCGCCGAACCCGCTCGCCACCATGTTGGCGATCACCTGGCAGACATATCTCTTTTGGGCGGGATTGTTGCCGGGCCCCGCATGATAACGGGCAGCCGCCAATGTCCAGCTGCCTTCCCTGGCCCGCAACTCCTTGAGGAAATGCGCTGCGAAATCGACATTTTCATGCGGATCGAACATTGCCTCGAGGGAGCGGAAATGGCTGCCATGGAAATGATGATTGATTTGCATGCAGCCGACGTCGATCAGCCAAGCGCCGCTTTTCCGTGCCTCTTCGAAGCGGTGCAATGCTTCATCCAAATTCGCAGCGAAAAAAACGGGGCCATGGAGATTGAGCGCGAAGGGCTGCAACGATCCCCGCCGCCCGGTTTCGGTCAGGCCGACCGCATAAAGCACGCCCAGCGGAACATCGTATCGCTTGGCCGCCTCTGTCATTTCGCGTTCGCAAACTTGCGATTGCACGGGTCCGGCAAAGCTAGACGTCTCAGAGATAAAGCTCGCCAAAGCGATGGCGAGTGCCGCTCCCGTCCCGCGTTTCATCCGCGCTTTTCGGACGGGACTGCTGGCGATCATCTTGCGGCGACGGACGGTCATGGGAGCTTGGGCCTCCGTTGGTTTGGCCGGTGGTTTGGTCATTTGCCTGGGCCACGGATTGTTGCGGGGTCTGCGGGTCAACCATCCTGAGCGCAACATTTTCGAGGGTAAATCCAGCGGCTTGCAGTCTGCTGACAAGCAAATCTTTGTCCCTTCCAAGCAGCTGCATCGTCTCCGGACGTTCGGTTTCAACACGAAGATCGAGCTGTGATCCGGCAAGCCGCAGCTTGACGGTGACCTTGCCCAAGATTTCGGGATCGAGCTGCAACTGCAGGGTCTGGACTCGAGGTATCGAGAGGGGCGATTTTGTCATGCCTTCGATGTCGCGCGGAAGGATCGTTGGCGCGCTTGCCGGGCTGTTATCCAGCTTCCCCGATCCGGCTTCTGCCACAACAAATTTGGCCACCTGCTGGGCGGGAACATTGGGTGGGCCTGCTTGCGCCTGGCTGACATCCAAATCGTTGGCCGCCGTGGCTGCGACACGCGGTTCATGAGCACCGATTGCGTCGCGTTCCTGGCTTCTAAGAGATTCGACGATTTCACCAGCGGCATTGCCGTGACCGGTATCATCTGAAAGCCGGGCGGTTTCGCCGGGCTGAGAAGGGGCCGGCTCGAGCCCCGGGACGAACTTTAATGGCGCACTCCCTTGGGCCGGCGAAAGTCGAGTGGCCGGGGCAAAATACGTTCGCTGATCGATGACCACAGCCGCAACCGGTGTCCAAGGGGAGAAGCCGGAACCAGAACCGCCACGTGGTTCTTGCGCCAGGCCAAGGCTGGGATTGGCTTGCATGCGGACGCGATCGGGCGCGGGCGCCCCGGTGCGTGGCGGAAGTCCGAGGGAAGCCGCTAAGCGGAAGACGTCCGTGCCCGCCGGAGCATCGGAGCCCGGCACTGTCGGAGCCCCGTCTCCCACAAGCGGTTGCAAACGCGCTGGTAACGCTTGCGGCCATGGCGAAACAGGCGCCGCCCCCAGAGGGGCGGTATTTGCCGGCATGGCTGTTGAGTCAGACCCATTGTCCTTGGCGTCGCTAGCCGTTGTGGACACGGCTAGCACGGCATATCCCAATGCTAGCGGGGATGTCATGAGATTGGCGATATCACTAGGAACAGCGGCACTATGCGAATTGCGGGGGGCATCAATCGTCGGGCGGCGGCCAGCGGACGGACGCTCGCCCTTCCCAAGGGAGGCCTCTCCTCCAAGAGCCGCCATAATTCTGGCGGGCGCCTCACTTCCGGCGCCGGGGCTCATGCATGGCGCCGTCGAATCGGACTCTTTACCGTGCACCCCGTCAAGACCAGCCAACCCACGGCGCAGATTCGTTGTTCCAGACAAAGCCTCGCCAGCCGTTAAAGTTGTGCCCGTCGAACCAGCATCCGGTTCGACCGCTTCCGTCCTCGATCCTCCTGTGCCGTTCGCATCGGAGGTTTGTGCATCCAGCGGAAAACTCTCCGGCGGATCAGCGGTCGTAGAATGAAAGTCCAAGGCAGCTGTTGCTGAGCCAGCTCCCCCTTGCCTGTTTGCCTCGGCGGCTCTTGCCGCTAGGAGCAAGCTCTGCCGGGGGGCTGCCGGCGCGTCTCGGCCGGCAAGACTCGCAACGGCGGCCGCATCGCCAAGCTTGCCCCCGGTGAGAGACAAACCTGCCAGATGGCCATCAAAATCTCCAGGCAGGCCGTGCTCCTTATGTGAACTCGCGGGATCCGCAGATTTTGCTCCCGCGGACATTGCCCTTGAGTCAAACAAGCCCGAAGCTGTTCCCAAGGACCCATCAACTCCGTTCACGGCGCCTTCCCTTCCAACACGTCATCTGCTTCTCCAAGCTGCCGCTGAGCGAGATCGATCAGCTTGGATGCCGATGCGGCTGCCGGAGATTGACTGTTTGAAGCAACAGCGAGTTCATTTGAGTCAAGCTGGCGCGGCTCGCGCTGATTGCCAGGGTCATCCCCGATCTGCTTCGCCAATGAGGCAACCACCTCTTTGAGTTGAACATCCTGTTTGGGCAGCCGCGACGCATCGACCGACTCGAACTCGCGGACGCCTTTTTCATATTGGTCCGTCAAAATAAGCGCCGCCGATTCGTAAAGCGTGGCCCGTGCGCGCTCGGCACTGGCATCTGCCGCCAGCACACCCGCCTTCCGTGCAGCAAACAGCGCCGTGCCGGGCTTTCCGTCGATGACGTTTTTTCGGGAAATCTGCAAATAAAGAGCGAGCTGGCCCACGGAATCGATCTGGCCAACCAATTCTTCGAGAGCGGCGAATTGGCTTGGATTGACCATCAGTCCGAAATGAAGAGCCGACGAAACGAAACGCTGCCGGAAACTCTCGAAATAGGCCGAATGAGGAAAACGCCAAATGTACTCACTCGACAAAAAGGCGAATTTGTCGATATCGGCGATTTCGTCGGCGAGAACGAGTTCGCGGCGCAAAGCCGTTTCTTCCACCAAGGTTCCCGGCACCAAAATGCGCGCAAGATCGAGCAACCGGATCGCTTCTCCAGGATTTTCTTTCGCGGCCAAAGCGGCTTTAATCATAGCGACATGGCCAGCAGTCGCCGGCGCCACGGTCTTTGGATCGATCGTTGAAAATATTTTTTTCGCTTCGGCTTCCCGCCCCTCGACATAGGCCAGCGCCCCCTGCATGAGTTCGAGTTCAGGCTGTGGCGGCAGTCCCGTCTCGATTGCCTTTCGAATGACCCGCGCCTGACCGCCGCTGAGTGTATAAAGCACGGCGGCACGGGCATTCTTCGGATCGCGCCACACGTCGCGGTCAGATGCCAGGAGGCGCTCAGCCATCTGCTCGATAAGCTTTGGCAACTTGCCTCTGGCACTGGCGTTCCCGCGCACGATTTGGTCTTGGATGGCTAGGATCGACCGGACGATCTCGAAAGGCTGTTTGGTTTCAAGCCGGCCGCCTTCCTCCCCCAGCGCCTGGCTCGCGCAGAACGAGGTGAGAGCCAAACCAAACAGATATTTTGCCCTCAAGGTCATGACTTTTCCTTCCGTAGCAGGACTTCGATCCTCCGGTTTTCCGACGCATTGGGATTGTTGGGCGATTTGAGGTGATGATCGGCATAACCCTCGATATTCTCGATGCGCTTTTCGCTCACGCCTCCACGCGCAAGCATATAAAGAGCCATTTGCGCGCGCGCCGACGACAGCCGCCAATTGTCGTATGCCGCTGTTTTATATTGACGCCCATCCGTATGACCGCGGACGACAATGGAACCTGTCCCCCCCTTCAAAATCCGGCCAATCTTTTCCATAATTTGAACCGTCTCTGGCTGTGGTTCCGCGGAGCCTATGGCAAACATCGAAAAGCGCGCGTCATCCGTGAGGCTAATAAGAATACCATCAGCCGTTGCCTGCACATCTATGTGAGGCTGATTTGTCATGTGAACACCGTGGCTGACCGCCTCCCCGATGTCCGATTTCAATTTTGCGGCCGCGGCAGCGCGCGCGGCATCCGGGCTTTGTTCCACTTGCGAAGTCTCGGCCAATTGTACGCTGCCTTGCTGGTCCATAGCTTTCTCAAGAGGAGCGCCGTCGGCAGGGTCCTTCTGGATTGGCGTGTTTGCTGGGGCACGTGCATGGGGCTCATTGATATCTTTGCTTTGCGACTCGTTGAGTTTAGCCTCCTTGGTTCCGGTTTCCTTGTCTTGAGACTCCTTGTCTTGCGCGCCGCTCATTTGTAGCAGTGGCAATAAGCTTTCGCGTACTGTTTCTGGCACATGCGGCGTGGTCGTGAAAGGATCACTGAACGAGTTTGACGGATCGGTGGCTGCGCCCGCAGGCTTACCAGATGATGAAGCCTGCGCTGCAGCAGGGGCGCTCGCCGCTATTTCCGTCAGAACCGCATAAGGATCGCGGAAGAGTGCGGCCTCAGTAAGCGCCGGTGCATCTGGACCCGCTTTGCACGCGACATCAATTTCCGTCTTCTTCGCAGGGTTGCGTTGACTCGATTTTGATTCGTCTGGCGATTCCTTGATGTTTGGTCCCGACCCCATTTCCGTATCCTTCGGATCTCGGAAGCCTTTTTTTAGCGTGGTCATGTCGACGAGTTTCACCGGGTTGAAATATTGCGCAACCGTATGTTTCGTTTTCTCACTGGTAGAACTGATCAGCCACAGAACGAGAAAAAGCGCCATCATCGCCGTCATGAAGTCGGCAAAGGCAATTTTCCAGGCGCCTCCATGAGGAGCATCATCGTGACCCGAATGGCGCTTGATAATAAAGATTTCCTGGTGTTCAGGGTTCGCCATCGCTTACTCCAGCTGCGATTTGATGCATTCGAGCCACGCCTCCATACGGGATTCAATCATCGTTTGACCGGCGATGATCCGCACATCGATCGCAGACTCCGGTGAGAATGCGATAGCGCGCGCACCAGAGCCGAGCTTTTCCCGAAGCATGGCCAAAAGATCTTCTGGACCGTAAATTTCAACGAGAGGTTGCTCGCTCCCGCCCAGAAGCACTCCAAGATTTTCGGCAAGAAGTTCCACCATTTTGCGGCGCAGGGCCTCGACAACGAAAGGAGCAAGGACCCGCTCCACGCTCGCAGCGATATTCGACTCGATGACCGCGAAACCGTCTTTGATGGCACGGGCCAGAGTTTCGCCTTCCTGACTAGACCATCGCTGACGTTCAGAGGCGAGCCGACTCTCAGACTGCAACCGCTCCTGCGCCATGAGCGTCTCATGGCCGGCGGCGGCGGCGGCACATCCTTCGTCAAAGCCCTGCTCGCGGGCGGCAAGCAACAAAGCCTCTGGATCTGGGGCTGCCGGTGCCTCCAGCAGTCCGACGCCCGCACCGTCTTGGCTCGCTTCATCAAGACCAGAAACAACCGGCGCTGACCCAAATTCGTCCAAATAGCGGGCGACCGGACATGTTATTTTCCGATGGCTCATTGATGCAGCCATTGTTTCAAAACTGCTGCGGCTTTCTCTTCGTCGAATTCAATGATTTGCTCCAGCCGCTTTTGCGGAGAACGCCTTGGATTTCCAGTCAAATCCTCAATCAGATTTGCCTCTGGTGTTACGCTCCAATTCGGAAGCTGATTTGCTTCCGTGGCGCTGGACTCTGCATCCGACAGATTCTCAAGCGCTGCCAATTCAGCGGCAGCTCCAGCCTCTCTTGAGGGCATCGACAAAATCGCTTTCGTCGCCGGGCGCAAACCGAACCAAATCAGAAGCAATGTGACAACGAGAATCGTTGCGGCGTTTACAACGGTGCCTGCCTGACGCAGCAACATTTCGCCGATCTGCGGCGGCGGCTGCGGAGCAAGTTCATGTCCTGAATCGACAAAATCAACCGCCATAACTTTGATAACATCGCCACGTTCGCTTCGCGACCCCGCCGCAGAGGCAACCAATTGCTGAAGTTCATTCAAGCGCCGCTCGACCGCATCAGGCGCAGGATTACCACCTAGCGAAGCAAGCAGATTGGCCCGGTTGACGAGCACCGCAACCGAAAGATTGTCGATCCCATAACCGCCGCTCACCGTGGAGACTGTCTTCGATGAGACTTCGTAATTGGTCAGTTCTTCTTGCTTGCGGTTTTCTTCGTTCGACTGCTTGCCATCACTGGCGCTCGGACTTTCTTGAGGAAGATTACGCTGTACAGTGGCTGGCGAGGAATTGGTGGCGTTTTGCGAGACCTGATTCTGTTTGACGGTCCGAACAGACCGTTCGACGCGCGAATCCGGATTGAAGATCGTCTCGTTCGTCTGCTTTTTATCGGTATTCAATCTGGCGGCGACGCTGATTTGAAAATTGGCCAATCCCAGATAAGGCGTGAGTGTCTTACGGATATTATCGAGTATCTCCCGGGAGACTGTTTTTTCAAGCGACAGCATCGCGCCTGGCGCAGCGTCGGCCTGATCGTCGCCCGATGCGAGCAGCAGGCCATCTGTGTTAAGCACCGTGACCTCGGCGGGCGTCATTCCAGGAATCGCGGACGCGACCAAATGGCGTATGGCTTTCGCCGCGACGATATCGTCCGGCGTGTCGGAGCGAACGACGACGGAGGCGGAAGGCGGCTGCCGGACCCGCCGGAACGACCCTTCATCGGCCAAGACAATGTGCACGCGGGCAGCCTTGATCCCCCGCATCAGCTGGATCGTGCGCGCGAGCTCGCCTTCAAGCGCCCTGACGCGTGTTACTTCTTGCATAAAGGAGGTCAGGCCAAGCGAACCCAGCTTATCGTAGAGTTCATTGCCGGCATTCGGGCTGTTTGGCAGGCCTTTCTCCGCCAGCAGCATCCGTGCCCGCGCCGTTTCTCCATAGCGGACAAGCACGGTGCCACCGTCCGAACTGACGTCGAACGCGATGTCAGCTTCCTTGAGAGCTCCCGCAATCCTGCCGACATCCTGCCGGTCAAGGCCGGCGTACAAAACTTCCGAGGCTGGCCTGCTCAAAAAATAGCCTGCCAGACCGGTCATCGCGAAGACGGTCACGCCGATCACGCCAAGCGCTATGAGGCGGCGTGAGCCAAGACCGAGAAGACTGGCCCAGAGACGTTCAATCTGCTTCTGCACCGCCACCCGCCGCCTCGATCGACCCCATCATGTGTGATGCGCAATCTGAGCCGGAAAGCTTGCCTGGACATTGCAAAAATGACCGCGCTTCCGAAGGAAGCCCGGTCTCAACGTCACGGCATCTCGCTCGCTGCAATCACCCGCAGCTCAGTTTCATCATTCGCTCTCCCATCCCGCCTCCTTGGAACAAGTCTCCTGCTCGCTTTGATGCGACTTTTCCCAGTCGCTGATCGACTGCGTCTCCGAGCCTGACATCTTATTGTTCATGCAGGCGCAATAGGCTGCGACGACGGTCGCGGTTTGGTTCTCATCTTGGTTGTCGTCTACGCATTTCTTGATCCAGGCGGCATCGTCGGCGTTGGCAAAGGCTGGGCCAACTCCCGGCACTTGCGCTACAATAGCAACAGCAAGGAGGGCAATACGGCTCAATGTCATCGTTCTGCTCCATGTGTGATTCAAGAGGCTCCCCGCAGGATTGTCCATTGGCTTATCTGGCTTATAACAACGCCGGTTTGCCGCCAGCCGTCTGTTTCGAAGGCAATGCATGACCCGAGGAACCAAAAGCGATCCAGAAATCGGCTTCCGCTTAGGCTGCCCTTGAAGGCGTGACATATTCCAAAATCGATAGACCTGCGAATACCAGTCTTCAACAATAGCAAAAAATCTATCTCCCTTATGAACCTGCCAATCACCACAAAACGCCTGATAAGCCATTAAGGTTACGAAATAAGGCGGGTGCGGTCCGGCAGCGCCACGATTTCATCCTAGGTGCGCAATGAGACGCAGCTGAACATCGCTGCTGGGTTCCGCAGCGAGAGCACCCCCTTCGAGATCAAGCGTTCTGACGTGACCTTTGCCAGGAGAATTTCGGCACGATAATTCCTGGTGGCATCCCGCGAAATACAAAGAGAGGCCGCGATTTTCCTTTAACGCGGCCTCCGATGCGCGGCGTTATCCAAACAACTTCAGGATCAGCTGCGTGTTGGAGTTCGATATGCTCAGCGCCTGAATGCCCAACTGCTGCTGGACTTGCAAGGCAGCGAGCTTGGTCGCGGCTTCATTCATGTCGGCATCGACGAGCGAACCGACGCCCGTGGTCAGCGAATCACTCAGGTTGGAAACATATCCCTGCTGAGTCGTGAGATTGGTCGTCGTCGAGCCAAGAATGCTCGATGCGGTTGTGATGCTCCCGATCGCGGTCTCGACGTCGGTGAGCATATTGGCCAGGTCACCGGCGGTCGCCGCCGTAATATTCAATGTGAGGATCGAGGCCGCCGTGTAGGCCGCTCCGCTTATTCCCAAAATGCCGCTGGTCGCGCCGGTTGTCGCATCGAACAGCGCCGTCTGTGTTGTATCAACGCTCAGAAAGCTGACGCCGTTCGTCGAATCATAAGAGGCAACAAGGTTCACTGTGCTGCCAGAGGTTTCCAGAAAGTTCTGGCCGTTAAATGTAGATGAACCGCCAATACTGATCAATGACGCCTGTTGCTTGGCGATGTCGGTTTGAATAGCATTCAAATCGGCGCCGGGCTGCGAGGCTGTCACGAGATCGTTCTTGATCTTGTCAATTACCTCAATCGATTTGTTCAACGCCGATGTCATGGTTGACACCATCGATTGACTTTCGCTGAGCGCGTCGTTTACCGCACCGAGGGCGCCAACATTCGATTTCATCTTGGTCGCAATCGACCAATAAGAGGCGTTATCGGCAGCGGTGTTGATGCGCAGACCGGTCGATACTTGATTCTCGGTATTTTGCAAATTCATCTGCGTTTGCGTAAGGGACGCAAGCGCGGTCATCGCGGATGTATTGGTCAGTAGGCTCGACATTGTATGTCCCTAAAATTGTTTGATGCTGCGGGGACATACCGGATTTTCGCCGGTACGGCAGAGCGGCATAATGCCTTTGGATTCTTATAACCGATCCAATCCGCCATGTGTTCGTGATATCAAAGGATGATTGCGCAATGTTTAACGCGAGCACCCGCGGTTACAGATATTTGGTTAGGCGTAAGACCTTACCAAACTGCCAATGAGCAAATTCCAACCATCGATGAGGATAAAGAATAAAATTTTAATTGGAAGCGCGATGACCGATGGCGGCAGCATCATCATTCCCATCGACATCGTCAGCGTGGACACGATCATATCGATGACCAGAAACGGCAGGGCGATCAGAAACCCCATTTCAAAGCCGCGGCGCAATTCCGAAATCATGAAAGCTGGAATCAGCACCCTGATCTCACCTTTCGCCTGATCCTTCGTTTTGAAATTGTCACGCGCCAAATCCTCAAAAAGTTTGAGATCCTTCTCGCGCACCTGCGACATCATGAATTCCCGGAAGGGCTCAGTAATTTTGCCAAAAGCTTCCTCCTCCGGCATGCTGTTGTTCATCAGCGGCTTGACCCCATCATCCCAGGCGCGCTCGAATGTCGGCGCCATGACATAAAACGTCATGAACAAAGATAAACTTATAAGAATCAAATTTGCGGGCGTGCTTTGCAAACCTAGTCCAGACCGCAGAAACGACAGGGCCACCGCGAAGCGCGTAAAGCTTGTCACCATGACAAGCAAACCAGGCGCGACCGAGAGCACCGTCAATAAGGCGACAATTTGAATGATCCGGCTGCTGACCGTCCCGCTTCCTTGCGGGATGAGAGAATTTAGGTCCGGGACTTGCGCCTTGGCGGCCATCGCGGAAACGATCAGCAGAGCCGCCGCGAGGAACGTCTTTTTCATTGAACCACCAAGGTTTGAACGATGAGTTCTCGCACCAATCCCCCAGAGCGCGTGGAGGCGCGTTCGTTTAAATCTTCCCGCAAATGCTGCAAACCGCTGGCGCCGCCAATCTGTGCCAAGGATAAGGTCCGCATGAAACCAAGTAAGTCCTCGGCAATCTCGGCGGCAAGCAGATCTGGCTTCGGGACAGCCTTCATATCGAACACAATCGAGGCTTGCACTCTGACCCAGCTATCGCTGGGCTCGGCCAGATTGGCGATGATCGGGGGCAGTTCCCGGACGAATGTTTCATTCCCATATTTCATGTCGCTGGCCTTGCCCGCGGGCCCGGCCGCGGCCGGCGGCGGCTTGGCCGACGCGGCGCCCAGCAGAAGGCCGAGACATGTCCCCGCCGCTGCTGCGCCCAGGGTTAACCCCGCCAGCACGGCGGCCCAGACAAGGGGCGGCTGGACCGCGGGCGCCGGCATTGCTGGCCGCTCTTCCTCGTCGCTCATTATCACGCCATCCACCCCCTTCAAAGCGGCTTCAAGCGATCGTAAATCTGCTGCAAAAGGGCCGGCTGCTGAACTTCCATGATCCGGCCCCGGCCACCGTAGGAAATCCGCGCCTCTGCGATTTTGTCGTATGAAATCGTATTTTCCTTAGAGATATCTTGCGGGCGCACGATTCCCGCAACATTCAACAAGCGCAATTCAAAGTTTACGCGTACTTCTTGCGAGCCGCTGACGATCAAATTCCCATTGGGAAGGACATCCGTCACAACGGCGGCTATCGCTAACTGAATCTTCTCGGCGCGATCAATCGAGCCTTGACCCTGGGTGACAGACTTCGCGCTCGACTCGAATTCTGGCTTGAGTTCGGACGTGTTGTTGTTGACCCCGAGTTTGAAATCAAATCCCGTGTCAACTTGCGCGGAAAGAGAACGATCCGTCGCATTGCCAAAGGTCGCGCTGTCGTTGATCGCAATATGTACGGTTACGACGTCGCCGATTTTGGCGGCTCTAGGGTCGCTAAATATATCGGCGCGGCCGCCGTTCCATATCGACGAACCGCTGTTGGCCCTGGGCGAGGGGAGGAAGAGAGCGCTTGCGGAAGGCTGCACATCTGTGATGAGCCCCGTGCCGACGGGACTCATGAAGGGCTCTCTGCCAATCTCTCTGACGTCGCCGGCGCATCCTGCTACTGAGAGAATGGCAAAGGTGAGAGGAGCCAATACCCGCATATTAGGATCTTTTTCCTTGCGGCGCGTTTTCCGGCGCAAGCATGCCATGCGCCAATTGCGCGGCGCGACTTGGCTCCATCTCATTGAGAATCGTACCCGCGACCCGAGGCGGCAGTTTCGCGATGACGGCGGCGGCGATCGCGTCGTCCATGACCGCAAGCTGCAAGGCGGCGGCATCTGGTTTCATATGGGAATAGATAGCGATCACGTCATCGGTGGCTTTTTTCATCGCTTCGTCGTGCTTCTTTAGCCATTCGACGAGCTGTGTTTTCCTCGCCTCCAACTCCGTGAGGCGCTGCTTGATTTGCGCCTCCAAATCGACAAGTTTCGACGTTTGCCATGCTATCCTTGCGTCGCCGGCGATCGCTTGATTGTTGAGGCAAAATTGCTTCGCCTCGATGGGTGCAGCGGCTGGTTCCATCGTCTTCGCCGCATCGGCTTTCTTTTGTTCGACGCAGCCTCCAGAAATGGGTATGCAGGCAACGCCAACTGTAAAAGCAATGCCGGCTGAACGCATCAAAAGCAAAGAGCGGGTCATGGCGACAGTATCCCATGTGGTAAGCATCGGCCGCTTTGCCGCGTATCACGGCGGTGATCTGCCCGGATGCGAATTGTGAACCATTCAGTCCAAATCGAATTAAATCACTTGTAGGACGCTCGCTCGCCGATCGTCACGCCAATTGATGACACCGGAAATGTTTCGCGGCCTGTGAATTTGCA
This sequence comes from Methylocapsa sp. D3K7, assembly GCF_029855125.1. GTDB lineage: Bacteria > Pseudomonadota > Alphaproteobacteria > Rhizobiales > Beijerinckiaceae > Methylocapsa. The sequence goes on along the minus strand of NZ_CP123229.1, from coordinate 3,813,999 downwards.
TGGACCGTTTCATAAGCCCCACTGCTCTTTCTGGAGCCCGCTCCGATGCGGCAAACCGAGAATGACCGAACTAGCTTGTGTAAGGCTGCCGCCTCGCCGACGGATCATTGGACAACAAGATCGGCGTGCAACGCACCCGCTGTTTTGATCGCTTGGAGGATCGCGATGATCCCGGACGGCGTCAATCCGATTTTATTCAACCCATTGACCAAGGTGCTAAGGCTTGGACCTCGGACGATCGAAATCGGGCCTCCTTGCTGAGTCGCGTCAATCTCTGTGTTCGGCGTGACCACGGTCCTACCCCTGGCAAATGGGTTGGGTTGCGAAACTTGCGGCATCTCGCTGATCTGCACGGTGAGATTTCCCTGTGTCACGGCGACGGTGGAA